>NZ_BAABIG010000052.1:0-330319 GCF_039542605.1 Streptomyces ziwulingensis | reverse complement strand
GGGCAGAGGTAGGGGTGGTGACGGGGGCGGGAGTGGGGGCGGGAGTGGGGGTGAGGTCGGGGGTGGGTGCGGTGGCGGGCACGGGTGCGGTGGTGGCCGGTCGGGGTGTGTGTGCCAGCGGCTCGGGCGCTTGGGTCGCCGGCTCGGCGCGCGGTGCGAGGCCGGTGGCGGTCAGGCCCTCGTGGAGCGACTCGACGGAGGGGTACTCCAGCAGCAGTGACGGCGGCAGGCGCTTGCCCACGGCCTCCTCCACGAGTTCCAGGAGTTCGCCCAGCATCACGGACTCCACGCCGAGGTCGGCGAAGTCGGCCGTGGTGTCGAGGTCGGCCTCCGGTGTGCCGAGCACCGCGCACACCAGCGGGACCAGCCAGGCGGGCCCGGTCGCGGGCCCGGGGCGTGGGACCGGCGGCGCCGGGTACGACGGCGGTCGCGCCGGTTCGGCGCGTTCCACCGGTGCCGGTGCCGGTGCCGGTGCCGGCGTTGCCGCCGTCGGCTCCGCCGGCCCCTCGGGTGTCCGGTCCGGCCGGGTGTCCAGCAGGGTCTGCGCGTCGAAGGAGGGGGCGAGGGGCACGGCCGGCAGGACCGTGCCGCCCCAGGGCATGGCCACCACCTGCTCCAGGATGCGCAGCCCCGTGGCGTCGTCGACGGTGTCCAGGCCGACCGGCGCGCAGACGTTCTCCTGCCCGCGTGCCGCTCCGCTCTGCGTCCACATGGGCCAGGTCACGGAGCGGAAGTGGCCGCCGCCCCGCCGTACCCGGTGGGTGAGGAGGAGGTCCATCGCCGCGTCGGCGGCCGCGTAGTCGGTGACGCCGACGGCGAGCCGCGGGATCAGGGCACAGGCCGAGGAGAACGCCACGAAGAAGTCGAGCCGGTCGCCCTCGCACAGGGCGGCCAGCGTCTCCATGCCGTCGGCCTTGGGCGCGAAGGTGGCGAGGACGGTGGCGGTGTCCTTGCCGACGAAGGCGGGCCGGCCGCCCCCGAGGCCGCCCGCGCAGTGCACCACGCCGCCGATCGGCCCCAGTTGGGACCGCACCCGGTCCAGGAAGGCGCCGACGGCGGCCCTGTCGGTGAGCGGGCCGGTGTGGACCAGGACGCGCGCGCCGAGCTGTTCGAGGTGTCGTACGCCGGCGACGGCTTCCGCCTCGGCCGGACCGAGCGCCCCTGGTGTGTCCCACCGGTCGCGCGCCGGCAGCGGCCGGCCGCCGAGCACCGCGACCGCCCGGGCGCCGCGCTGGACGAGGTGTGCGGCGACCCGGGCGCCGATGCCCCGGGTGCCGCCGGTGACGACGTAGGCGCGGCCGGGGTCGGGGGCGAGCGGGGTGTGCCGGGCCAGGGTCGGGCGCAGAACGGGTTCGTAGCGCAGTCCGTGCCGGTGGCAGATCTCGGCCCGGGTGCCCGGCCGGTGCCACTCGCCCCAGAGCGACGCGGCCAGCCGTTCCGGGGCGGCGGTGGGGGAATCGGTGTCGAGGACGGTGGTGTCCAGTCGCCGGTACTCGGCGCCGAGGCAGCGCAGGAACCCCGCCATGCGGGCGCCGGAGGGGCAGGGGGCGGGTCCGTCGAGGTCCTGGAGTCCGCGCACCGCCTGGATGCCGCGCAGCCGGGTGCCGGGCCGGGCGCCGAGGAGCCGGCGGATCAGCAGCAGGCGGGCGGTCCAGGGGCCGGGGTCGTCGGGGTCGGGCCGGTCGAGGTCGGTGAGGTCGATCCAGCCCGCGATCACGGGGTGCCGGGCGAGCAGGTCGTCGGTGACGGCGTCGGCCCGGCTGTCGTCGCCGAACTCCCCTGCCGCGCCCGTCGCGCCGGGAGAACCGTCGTCGTGGACCAGGACCGGGACGAGGGTGCCCGGTGGTGCCGTGCGCGCGAGCGCGTCGGCCACGGCCCGGGTCGCGGTGCCGTACAGGCACACCACCACGCCCTCGGCGGGGCCGTGCCCGGTGGTGACCTCGCCGGTGGGCAGCCACTCGCGGCGCAGCAGCACGGCGTCCTCGGTGCCGCTCGGCGCGGCGGCCGGCGCGTCGCCCGCGGGGGCGGTGTCCGGTGTCGCGGCCTGCCCGGTGCCGTCCTCCTCGCGGATCCAGCACCGCATCCCGGCGAAGGGATAGGCCGGCAAGGTGGTGACGCGTGGCGCGGTGCCGGTGTGGAGCCGGGCCCAGTCGACGGGGGCGCCGGTCACCCAGTGCCGGGCGAGCGCGGTGAGGTCGGGGTCCGGGCCGTCCGGCAGCAGGCGTCCCTGGGGCCGGCCGCCGTGCGGTGCCCGGCCGCGTACGACGTCCTCGGCGCCCCGGTCGTGGCCCGCCGCGAACTCGGCCAGGCGGGCGGCGGCCTCCGCCGTGCCGGTGGCGACGAACGCGAGCCGTTCGCGCAGCGGCTCGCGGCCGATCTGGAGGGTCCAGGCGACCTCGGCGAGCGGGGCCGGGTCCGGGCGGCGCAACCAGGCGGCGAGGCGAGCCGCGGAGTCCTTCAGCCGCTGTTCGTCGTGGGCGGAGAGCACCAGCAGCCGGGGGGCCGGGGCGGTGTCCGTGCCGTGGTGGGCGGGGAACTGGAACTCCTCCAGCACCACGTGGGCGATGGTCCCGCCGGCGCCGAAGGAGCTGATGCCCGCGCGGCGCGGGCGCGGCGCGCCGTCCGGTCCGGTCGGCCGCCGCCAGGGGGCGGCGGCGCGCTGGGGGCGGAAGGGCACGGTGTCCCAGTCGATGTCCGGGTTGAGCCGCTCGGTGTGCAGGGTCGGGGCCAGGGTGGCGTGTTCCATCTGGAGCAGGCACTTGGTGAGCGCGGCGAGGCCGGCCGCGGCCTCGGCGTGCCCGATGGCGGACTTCACCGAGCCGATCGGCAGTGCGCCCGGGGGACGGTCGTCGCCGCCGAACACGCGGGTGAGTCCGTCGATCTCGACCGGGTCGCCGAGTGCGGTCCCGGCGCCGTGTGCCTCCAGGTAGTCGATGTCGGCGGGCCCCAGTCCCGCGTCGGCGAGGGCGGCCCGGACGACCTCGCTCTGCGCGACGGGGGACGGCACGATGTACCCGTTGGTGCGGCCCGCGTGCACCACGGCGGTGCCCCGGACCACCGCGCGCACCCGGTCGCCGTCGGCCAGTGCCCGGGCCAGCGGCTTCAGGACCAGTACGCCGACCGCCTCGGCCGGCACGAACCCGTCGCCGCCCGCTCCGAAGCTGCGGCAGCGCCGGGAGCTTGAGGTGAGGGACATGAGCCGCTGCTGGAGGAACTTGTTCGGGTGCAGTGAGAGGTTGACCGCTCCGGCGAGGGCGATCTCGCAGTCCCCGGCGCGCAGCGCGCGCACCGCCAGGTGCAGGGCGGCCAGCGACGAGGAGCACATGGTGTCGACGGCGAGGCTCGGTCCGTGCAGGTCGAGAACGTACGAGACGCGGTTGGCGATGTTGCCGAGCGCGCCGCCGCTGTGGGCGGGGCGTCCGCGCAGCGTCTCCTCCACGCCGAAGAAGGCGTAGTCGGCGTACATGGCGCCCGCGTAGACGCCGACGCGTGACCGGTGCCTGTCGCGCAGCCGCTGCCGGGGGTGGGCGGCGTTCTCCAGGGCGGCCCACGCCGTCTCCAGGAAGAGGCGTTCGTGGGGGTCCATGAGGGCGGCGTCCCGGGGGGTGATGCCGAACAGCAGCGGGTCGAAGCGGTCGACGCCGTCGAGGAAGCCGCCGACCATGTCGTCGACGGGCCAGCCGGACCGCCGCCGGTCGGCGGGCAGCTCGGTGACGCAGTCCCGCCCGGACCGCAGATTGGCCCAGAACGTCTCCAGGTCCGGTGCCTGCGGGTAGCGTCCCGCGACACCGATGACGGCTATCGCGCCGTCGGGGTACTGGTCCGGAGGGAGGACGGGGGACGAAACGGGAGCCGGAGCCGGAGTGGGGGCGAACGCCGTAGCCGCAGCGGGAGCACCCGCTGCAGTGACCGCGTCCGGCGTGACCGGCGTGTCTCGCGGAGCGGCTCCGCAGCGGTGCACCGCGTCCCGCGCCACGCCGGCCATGTCCGCGTGCTCGAAGAACAGGGTCCGGTTGCCGACCCCCCACTCCTCGGCCAGCAGCCGGTTGAGTTCACCGATCTGCAGCGAGGTGAGCCCGTACTCCACGAAAGGCGTGCGGGCGTCGAGTTCGTCGCGCGGGATGCCGGACACCTCGGCGTACCGGTCCAGGAGGGCGCTCTCCAGACCGGCCACGCGCGGGGCCGCCCCCGCGTCCGGTGCGGGGACGGCGGCCGGTGTCTCGGTGGGCGGCGGCGCGGGTGGGCCGGCGGCGAAGGGATAGGCGGGAAGGGCGACGCGGGCGCGTGGCGTGTGCCAGTACGACGCCCAGGGCAGGTCGGCGCCCTGGGCCCACAGCCGGGCCGCGTCGGCGGCGCTGCCGGGCGCGCCGGCCGGGGCGCCGCCGGCCTCTCCGGTGTGGACGGCGGGGTCGGGGCGGCCGGCCAGGAAGGCGTCGAGACTCGCGACGACACCGTCGAGACCGGGGTGGACGACGGCCAGCCGGTGGCGCATGGGCACCCTGCCGGTCTGGGTGGTCCAGGCGATGTCGGCGACGGCGGGTGCCCGGTCCTGGCGCAGCAGCCGGGCGAGGCGGTCGCGCAGTTCGCGGGCGGCGCGGGCGAGCCGCCCGGGGTCGCCCGCCGACACCAGGACGACGCACGGGTCGGCCGGGGCCGCCGCGGCGGTGCCGCCGGACGGGGTGTCGGGGGGCGCCTGGGGGACGGGCGTGGCGCCGTCGGATCGGGTGCGGGTGCGCTCCACAGGGTTCATGCCCTCTCACTCCACGGGTGTCGACCTCGGCTCGGTCCGTGTCGGTCCGGGCACGCCGTATGCCCGTGGGGCCCCTGTGCGGGACGCCACCGTCCGTCGCAGACCGTATCGGCGATTGCTTGACATGTCCGGTGATTCATAGGCGCTTTTCGGCCCGCCTCGGCGCCCGCGCGGTCAGCAGTTCCGCGGCGTTTGTCAGGAGGTGTCCGGCCACCACGTCCGGGTCGCGCGCGGTCCACGCGGCCAGCGCGGTGCCGGCCGTGGCGCGATTGAAGTGGGTCAGCTCCGGGTCGCACGGCAACTGGTGGTCCAGGGGCCGGAGAGGATCGCCGGCCGGGGTGCGGCGGGCGGTCTCCCGCGCGTACCAGCGGAACACGTCGGCCGTACGCAGACGGTGGCCGTCCGGCGGTGGTTCCGCGGCCGGTGCGCCCAGTACGTGTTCCTCGAGGTGGCGTCGCCGGTGTGCGGGGACGTCGGCGAAGTACCGGTGTGCGCGCAGGAGCCGGTGGAGCAGACCGGCCCGGGCGGGGAACAGGGTGCCCCGGCGGACGACCCGGGCGGGGACACCCAGGGTCGCGTGCCGTTCGGTGGGCGCCCAGGTGACGTCGTCGTCGCCGGCCCGCGCGAGGGTGTGCTTGAGGGTGTCGGCCAGGCGGGCGGCGGGGGCGCACGCGGTGAGCGAGGTGGAGACGAGGAAGGCGGCGCCGAGCGCGAAGGCGGTGGCGGCCTGTTCCGGTGTGCCGACGACTCCGCACAGGCCCACGTGCACGGGGTCGGGCCCGGGACCGAGGGCGGCGAGCGCGGCCACGGCCGGCAGCAGTTGGTAGGCGTCGGCGCCGTCGGTGTGCCAGCCCGCCGGGCTCTGGACGGCCAGGTCGGAGGCGACGGGGAGCGCCCGGGCGGCGTCTGCCTCCCCGGCCGACAGACCGCCGGTGCGTACGAGTGCGGCGAGCAGGGCCGGGGAGGGCGGGCGCAGGAAGGCGGCGGCCTGGTCGAGGCCGGTGACCCGGGCGATGACGTGCCGTACGGCGACGGGGGTGCCGGTCCGGTCGCGGTGGGCGCCGGTGAAGCGGAAGCGGACGAGCGCGGTGTCGGGGCCGTGCGGGTGGTGGGCCTCGACGTGCCGCACCTCGTGCGCCAGCAGGGCGCTGACCTGTTCGTCGGCGTCCGGTCCGGGGCGCAGCCCGGTCCCCCATCCCCGCCGGCCCGCCTCGCCGAGGGACACCCCGTCCGGGGTGCCGGGGGCCGGGGCGGGGGCCGGGTCGGTGAAGGCCGCGAGTCCGGCCGCGCGGGCGGCTCGGCAGACCTCCTCCCCCACGGCCCCGTCCCCGGTTCCGGACACGACCCAGGCCAGCTCGGTCCCGTACCGCTCCCGGAACCGTCCCGCGCCCAGCCGTTGCATGAGCACCGTGCCCGCCGGAGCCACCGGACCCGCCGGGGCCACCGGACCCGCCGGGGCTGTCGGAGCCGTCGGGGCGGGGAGCGGTGGTGGGCGCCGCCCCGTGTCACCCGGGCTCACCGGTGTCGCCGGCGCTCCTGCGGCGTCGCCGCCCCGGGCCGGGCGTGACTGCGCGGGGCTCGCCGGCCGGTCCGCCGCGTCCGGTCCGTCGCCGTCGCCGTCGCCGTCGGGCGTCAGTTCCGTCCGAGCCGTCGCCCACAGTTTGGTCAGCACCCTTCCGGGACCCAGCTCGACCAGCTCCGTGACCCCCTGGCCGACGAGGTGGGCCAGGCTCTCCCACCAGCGCACCCCCTGGCACATGTGGTCGCGCAGCCGGGCGGCGATGTGCTCGGCCCGGTGGGGGCGGGCGGTGACGTTGGAGATGACGGGGACCCGGGGTTCGTGGAAGGTGACGGTGTCGAGCACCGCTCCCAGTTCGTCGGCCGCGTCGGCCATGTAGCGGGAGTGGGCGGCGACGCTGATGTGCAGCAGCACGCACTTGCCCGCGCCTTCCCGGCGGAGTACCGGCGCGAGGGCGCGGACGGAGTCCTCGGGGCCGGAGAGGACGGTCTGGGCCGGCGAGTTGTGGTTGGCGACGTCGATGTCGTCGGCGCCCTCGCGGCGCAGCACCTGCCGCAGCCGCCCGAGGTCGAGCCCGACGACCGCGAGCATGCCGCCGCCGCTCGCCCGGCCCATGATCTCGGCGCGGGCCGCCACCAGCCGCAGCCCGGTCTCGAAGTCGAGGGCGCCGGCGGCGTAGAGCGCGGTGTACTCGCCGAGGCTGTGCCCGATCATGCAGTGGGGCTGCGGCTCGCGGGCGGCCCGGTCGAGGTAGGTCAGCGCGCCGATGGTGTAGAGCACCGGCTGCAGGACGCGGGTGTCGCGCAACGCGGCCCGGTCGGCGCTGAGTTCGCGTACCGAGCGGCCGAGCACGGCGTCCGCGCGTGCGAGGGTCTCGGGGTGGCGGTCGAAGAGGGCGGCCCCCATGTCCGCGCGCTGGGAGCCCTGGCCGGGAAACGCCCAGACGACTCTCATCGGCGGCCTCCCCGGGGCTCCGGCCGGTGGCGTCGGGGCCCGGTGTTCAGCGCTCCCACGGGTAGCGCCCTTCGGCGGCGAACCGGGCCATGCCCTCGCGGACACCCGGCGCGGCGGCGAGCCGGGCGAGTTCGGTGACCGCGTGCCGCTCGGTCGCGTCGGTGACGGGGTGCAGGGCCGACAGGTGTCCCTTGGCCTCGCCGATCATCCGGGCGTCCACCTTGGTCAGCCGGGACAGCAGCCGGCGCTCCAGGGGACCGGCGTCGGGGGACAGTTCGTCGGCCAGGCCGCGGTCCACCGCCTCCTGGGCGGTGAGCGGCAGGGTGGTGAGGGTCATGGTGGCGGCGGTACGGAAGCCGGTGCGGCGGATCAGGAACGGGAGCACGCTGCACGGCAGCAGGCCCCACAGTGCCTCGGGGAGGCTGAACACGCCGCGTCCGGTGGTGTGGACGAGGTCGCAGGCCGCGGCGAGCCCCACTCCGCCGCCCGCCACCCGCCCGTCCACACAGGCGAGGGTGAGCCTCGGCACCTCGGTGAGCCGCCGCAGCAGCCCGAAGAACGCGGAGCCGTGGGAGGCGCCGCGGCCTGGCCGGCCGTCGCGGCCGGGCTCCGTGCCGAACTCCTCCGCCGCCTCGGCCAGGTCCATCCCGTTGCAGAACACCTGGCCGGGCGAGTCGAGCACGACCAGCCGGCAGGTGTCGGACTTCTCGGCTCCGTCCAGGGCCTCGTGCAGGTCCGCGATCAGTGCGGAGTCGAGGGTGTTGCCGCGTTCGGGCCGGCTCAGGGTGATCCGCAGGACGGCGGGTTCCTGGTGCCGGACGCGGACGGTGCCGTGGCTCATCGGTCGGTCAGCTCCAGGAGTAGAGGCGGTGGAAGTTCTCGATCCGGTCGAGCGTCAGCAGCCCGGCTCCGTCGAACAGGTCGCCGTACAGGTCCGCGTACGGCTTGGTGTCGACGACCAGGTCCCGTACGCCGAAGGCGCGGTCGCCGCCGAGTTCGGTGACGGCGTCGTACTCCGCCATGGTCAGCGCCCGCCGGGCGTCGAGGGCGGCACCGATCCGCATCCGGCCCGCGGTGGCCACCGCGTCCTCGCCGAGGACGCCGCTGAAGAACTCGGAGCCGCACCCCGAACCGTAGGAGAAAAGCCCGATGCGGCAGGGGGTCTCGGGTTCCCCGTGGTCGAGGAGCGAGCACAGGGCGAGGTAGAGCGAGGCGGAGAAGAGGTTCCCGACCCGTGCGCCGTGGCGCAGGGTGGGCGCGACCCGGCGGGTGAAGTCCTCGGCGGTCTCGCGCGGGCCCAGGCCCTTGTGCGCGCGCAGCAGTTTGCGGTGCGCGCCCTTGACCATGCCGCCGAACGGGGTGTGCAGCACCAGGTGGGCGAAGCTGTCGACGACGTCGGCGCCGGCCACCCGCTCCCGGTAGGCGGCGAAGCTGCGTTCCAGGCAGGTCAGGTACGACAGCAGGGAGACGTCGGAGTCGACGTAGTCCAGGTCCGGGCGGGGCCGCAGGGTGTCCATCACCTCGAAGGTGTGCAGGCCGCTGGCGCCGGGGTCGAGTTCCAGGACGTGTGGCTCGCGGCCGACGAGGAGGGCGACGGCGCCGGCGCCCTCGGAGGGTTCCCAGTAGGTGCCGCGGGCCGCCGCGCTCGGCGCGTCGGCGGCGATCACCAGTGCCTTGGCGGCGGCCACGGGTGAGGCGCCGATGATGCCGGCGGCGGTCTGCAGCGCGGCGGTGCCGCCGTAGCAGGCGTGTTTGACCTCGAAGGAGCGGCAGCGGGAGCTGAGGCCGAGGTGGTGGTGGATGTAGGTGGAGATCGGTTTGCCGAGGTCGAGCCCCGACTCGGTGCCGACGACGAGGAGTTCGACGGCCTCGCGTTCTTCCGCGGTGAGCCGGTCGAGCAGGGGACGGGCCGCGTTGACGGCGTTGGTCACCGCGTCCTCGCAGGGCAGGTTGACCGACTTCTCGCGCATCATGAGGTTGTCGAACCGGGTCAGGTCCAGGCCCCGGCCGCGGAAGAGTTCCGCCACGTCGAAACGGGCGCGTGCCACATAGGCGTTGATCGCCTCGATGCCGACGGCCATGGTCGCTCCCGCGGTCGGGGGCCGCCACCGGGCCCCGGCTCTCCCGGTTGTAACCGTCGGGGGCGTCGCGGATCTGCTCACTTTTGCACGGCGGGCCCGTTCCGTACGCCGCAGGCTCGATGCCCGTCGGGACTCGTCACCACGCGTCACAGGATGTCCGGCGGGCAGCGGCCGGACCGGCACCGGGGAGGCCGCCGTGCCCGAGGGGACACCGCCGCCGGCCCGGCTCGCGCTGCACCACGCGGGCACCGGCGCTCCCCTCGCGCACGTGTGGGCCGCGGCCCCGGAGTGCTACGGCGACCGCGCCCTGCTCTCGGAGGAGGAACGGCGGCGCTGCGAGGCCTTCCGCAGGGACGGGGACCGCCGTCTGTACATCGCGGCCCGCACCCTGCTGCGGACCGCGCTCAGCCGCTGTGTGCCCGAGGTCCGGCCCGTCGAGTGGCGTTTCACGACCGGTGCGCACGGCCGTCCGGAAACCGCCGGGCCGCGCACCGTGCCCCGGCTGCGCTTCAGCGTCGCCCACGCCCCGGGCCTGGCCGTCTGCCTGGTCTGCCCCGAACTGGACTGCGGTGTCGACGTGGAGGTCACCGACCGCTCGGTGGACCCGGTGCGGGTGGCGCGCGCGATGTTCCATCCCCGGGAGGCCGCACGGGTCCGCGCGGCCCCGCCCGCCGAGCGCGGCACCGTGTTCCTGCTCCACTGGACGCTGAAGGAGGCGTACGGCAAGGCCCGGGGCCTGGGGTTCCTGCTGCCCCCGGACTCCTATGCGGTGACCCCGGACCCGGCGGGTGCGCCCCGCCTGGCCGCGGCCGACGACGACGGACTGCTGTGGCAGTTCGCCCAGTGGCCCCAGGGCGAACGGCATCTCGTCGCGGTGGCGCTGCGGCGGGGGCACGGGCCGGACGTGCCGGTGCTCCGGCACACCGGCCCGCCGTGCGGGGCGGGGCCCCCGGGTCCGCGGTGAGGGGGCTGGTGACGGGGCCGGGCGCACCCCGGCCGCGGCGCCGGCGTTCAGGGCACCGGCTGCCCGATGTCCTCGCGCAGGTCCTGCCGCAGGTCCGAGCGGAGTGGCTCGGGGAGCCCGGCCAGGTAGAAGTGGTCGCCGTCGTAAACCCGCATCCGGAACGGGCCCTCGCTCGTGGTCTGCCACAGCCGCAGTTCCAGCGGGGTGACCTCCGGGTCCCGGTCGCCGGTGAACCCGGACAGCGGGCAGCGCAACCGCGTGCCGGGCAGCGGCCGGTAGCTCTCGTTGAGGTGGAAGTCGGCGCGCAGCGCGGGCAGGAACATCCGCATCAGGTCGCGCTGGCGCAGCACCTCCTCGGGGGTGCCGCCCAGTTCGGCGACGACCCGCAGGAAGTCGTCGTCGGCGAGGCCCGCGAACGGGGGCCGGCGTGGCGCCAGGTGCGGGGCGCGCCGCCCCGAGACCAGCAACCGGCGCGGGGCGCGCGCCGGATCGTCCTGGAAGCGGCGGGCGACCTCGTAGGCGATGGCCGCCCCGGTGCTGTGTCCGAACAGCGCGTACGGCCGGTCCAGATGGGGGGCGAGGCCCTCGCAGAGCGGGCCGATGAGATCCCCCATGCTCCGGTGGGCGGGCTCGGCGACGCGGGTCTCGCGGCCGGGCAGGATCACCGGGCAGACCTCGATCTCCGGCAGCAGCAGTTCCCGCCACGGCCGGAAGAAGCCGCCGCCGCCACCGGCGTGCGCGAAGCAGAACAGGCGCAGCGCCGCGTCCGCGGTGGCGTCGCCGCCCTTCAGCCAGGTACCGGTCACCGCTGTCCTTCCGTTCGGTCGGTTCCGGGGCGGGCGGGCCCGGTCATCGGTCGGTGCCGTCGGCGGAGCGGAGCACCGCGTGGCCGTACGCGCCCGTCGCCGAGAAGGCGCTGACGAGCGCCCGCAGGGGCGCGCCCGGTGTGCGGGGTGTCCAGGGCCGGGCGGTGTCGGCGACGGTGAGCCGGGTCCAGTCGGGCAGCCGGGTGCGCCGGGGCGCCGCGGCGGTCGGTGCCAGTGTCCGCTCGCGCAGTTGCAGGAGCACCTTGGTGAGCTGGGACAGCCCGGAGGCGGCCTCCAGGTGGCCGATGTGCGGTTTGACGCTGCCGACGAGCAGGTCCCCGGTGCTGCCGGGCGGGCGCAACGCGGTGAGCAGGGCGTCCAGTTCGGCGGCGTCGGCCAGCAGCGCGCCGGATGCCGCGCACTCGGCGTATCCGATGTCCGCCCCGGCCAGCCCGTGCCGGTCCAGCATGCGGGTGAGGGAGCGGGCGAGCGGGCCGGCGGCGGGCATCGCGAACGGTCCGGGCCGCCCGGCAGCTCCGGTGCCGGTCGCCTCGACGACCGCGTGCAGCACGTCCCGCCGTGCCACGGCGTCCCGCAGCGGCCGCAGCAGCAGCGCGCCCGCGCCCTCGCCGGGCGACCAGCCGCTGTCCTCGGCGCCGAAGGCACCGGCGGAGGGCCGCTCGGTCGCCAGGCCGAGGTCGCTCAGCAGCGCCAGGTGGTAGGGGTGGGCGACGACGTTGACGCCGGTCACCAGCGCCGCGTCGCACTCGCCCTGGCGCAGGCTGGTCACGGCCAGGTGCAGGGCGGTCAGCGAGGAGGAGCAGGCGGTGTCCACCGCGACGGCGGGCCCCTCCAGGCCGAGGCAGTGCGCGATCCGCGCCGGGAGGTCCGAGGCGGCACCCGCCTGGCGGGCCGGCGCGCCCTCCCGCCACCGGGCCTCGCCCGTCTGCCGGTGGTCGTGCCACATGGTCGCCGTGAACACCCCGACCCGCTCTCCGTCCCGGGTGAGACCGCCGGGGGTGTGGCCGGCGTCCTCCAGGCACTGCCACACCACCGGCAGCAGCAGCCGCAGTTGCGGGTCGAGATCCTCGGCCTCCTGGGGGGAGATGCGGAACAGGCGGCCGTCGAAGCCGTCGTCACCGCGCAGATAGCCGCCGTGCGGCCAGGTCCGCGCCCGGTCCGGGGCGGCGCCGGCGGCCTGGAGGGCGGCCAGCCGTTCGGCGGGCAGCGGACCGAGGGTGCGGCGCCCGGCGTGCAGGTTGTCCCAGAACTCCTCCAGGCCGTCCGCGCCCGGATAGCGTCCGGCGGCGCCGATGACGGCCACGTCCGCCGGGGCCGGCCGGGCGGCCGTCCCCGCCGCCGTGGTGGCGGCCCGCTCCCGGGTGGGTGCGACGCGCGCCGGGGACTCTTCGGGCAGCGGACCGGCGAGGAAGGTGTGCAGCAGCCGCTGCCCCGGGTGCAGCCGGAAGGCGGCCCGGACCCGGTCGAAGGCGAGGCTGCCGACGGCGCACAGGCCGACGCCGCTCTCCCGCTGCCCGCTCATCAGCAACTGCCCCAGGTAGCCGGCCTCGATCGCCAGGTACAGCTCCGACTCGTCGGCGTACAGCGGCTCGATGCCGCGCGGCTCGGAGATCAGGTACACCTCGAACGCCGCACGGTCGAAGACGGGGCGGTTGTAGGCGAAGTGGACGCCGCGGTCGATCCCCGGCTCGGTGGTGACGCGTTGCAGGGCGTGCTCGTCCGGCCGGTGGTAGTACAGGCCGCCGGGGACGCCCTCGACCGCGCCCGGTTTGATGTGCAGGTACGCCTGTACGGCGTAGGTGTCCCCCGCGGACGCGTACAGCCGGCGCGGACCGTCGCCGGCCGGACGGGAGCGCAGGGCGGCCAGGAAGCGCAGGAACGCGTCGTGCGCGAGCGGGCCGTCGGCGAAGTTCCGCCGGGTGGCGCGCTCCAGGTACCGCTCGGCGGGCGGGTACGGGCCGTCGAGCACGAGGAGGGGTTCGTCGCCGGAGCGCCGCCGCAGGTGCCGGGCGTCGGCCTTGAAGCGGTCGCGGTCCGCGGCGGAGAAGAACTCCACGCTGTCCGGATCGGAGGAACCCTGATCCGGGGCCGGGGTTTCGACGGGGCGCTCCGCCGCCTCCGCCGCCGGGGCCGGAGCCGGGGCCGGGGCCGCCTCCGTCCGGTCACCGCCGCCCGCCAGATGGCGGGCCATCCCGGCGACGGTCGGTTCGGCCAGCAGGGCCGAGACGGGGATACGGCGGCCGTAACGGGCCCGCAGCGCCGAGGAGAGCTGGGCCAAGGTGAAGGAGGTGGCGCCCTGGTCCCACAGGTCGAGCGTCGGGTCCAGTCCGGGCACGCCGATCAGTTCGGCGAGCAGGGAGCCGATCTCCTCGGCCAGTTCATCGGCGGGCGGGAAGGCGGAGGCGGGGGCGGAGGTGGGGGTGTGGGCGGGCGCCGACGGGACCGGTGGTGCCGGTGGTGCCGGTGGTGCCGGTGGTGCCGGCTCGTCGGGGGCGGGCAAGGGCCACGGGAGGGCGTCCCGGTCCAGCTTGCCGTTGCCGGTCGCCGGGAAGGACGGCAGGAAGGTCACGAAGTTCGGGACCATGTAGTCCGGCAGGGTCAGGGCCGCGTGGGCGCGCAGCTCGGACACGGAGGGGCGGGCGGTGCCCGGTTCGGCGAGCAGGTAGGCGACCAGGAGCCGGTCCCCCGTGCCGTCGGGCCGGGGCACCACCACCGCGTCGTGCACGGCCGGGTGAGCGCGCAACCGGTGCTCGATCTCGCCGGGTTCGACGCGAAAGCCCCGGATCTTCACCTGGTGGTCGCGCCGGCCCAGGAAGACCATGACGCCGTCCTCGCGGAAGGCCGCCCGGTCCCCGGTGGCGTACATCCGGGACCCGGGACCGCCCGCGAACGGCTCGGGCACGAATCGCTCCCGGGTCAGCTCCGGCTGCCCGTGGTAGCCCAGGCTGAGACAGTCGCCGGCGATGTGGAGGTCGCCCTCCTCCCCGACCGGGCAGGGCTCCAGATCCTCGTCCAGGACGTAGTAGCGCGCGTTGTCGATGGGCCTGCCGTACGGGATGCTGCGCCACTCGGGGTCGAGGGCGCCGACGGGGTACCAGTTCGACCAGACGGTGGCCTCGGTGGCGCCGCCGAGGCTGATCACGCGCGCTGCGCCGAACACCGCGCGCACGTCGTCGGGCAGGGACAGCGGGATCCAGTCGCCGCTGAGGAAGACCAGGCGCAGATCGCCGGTGCCGGGCCGGCCGCGGTGTTCCCGCAGGAGCGGCGCGAGCCGGGCCAGGGTGGTGGGCGCGGAGTTCCAGAAGGTGACCGGTTCCCGCAGCAGGACCTCGACCAGCAGCTCGGGGTCCCGCTGTTCGGCCTCGTCGGCGAGGTAGAGGCCGGCGCCGTAGGCGAGGAGCCCGAGGAGGTCGAAGACGGACAGGTCGAAGCCGAGGGAGGTGACGCACAGCCCGGTGTCGCGCGGGCCGAGGTCGAAGGTGCGGTGGCACCAGTCGAAGAGGTTGTGCAGGGAACGGTGCGCCACCACCACGCATTTGGGCCGTCCGGTGCTGCCGGAGGTGAACAGCCGGTAGGCGACCGAGTCGGGGCCGGTCACGGGCTCGGGATCACCCGGGTCCGGCAGGTGGGCGCCGGTGATGTCCGGGGCGTCCAGGTCCAGGACGCGGATGCCGTCCGGCACCTGCCGGGCCGGGCCGCCCGCGGTGACCAGCAGGTGCCCGGTGCCGGTGTCCCGGAGCATGCCGTGGGCGCGGTCGCGGGGCAGTGAGGGGTCCACGGGGACGTAGGCGCCGCCCGCCTTCAGGACGGCGAACACGGACACGGCCATCGCCGGGCCGCGCCGCACGGAGATGCCCACGGAGGTGCCGTCGCCGACGCCGGCCCGCCGGAGCCGGTGCGCGATCAGGTTGGCCCGGCGGTTCAGTTCGCCGTACGTCATGGTGCCCTCGCGCCAGCGCAGCGCCACCGCGTCGGGGCGGCTGCGCGCCTGCCGTTCGAAGAGCAGGTGGACCGGGCCGTCGGCCGGGTAGGGACGGGCGGTGTCGTTGAAGGCGTACAGGAGGCGGTCGCGCTCAGCGGTGACCTCGGCGTCAGGGGTGGTGGGAGTGGTGGAAGTGACGGTGCTCGCGGGCGTGTCGGAGGGGACGGGCCTGTCGGAGGGGACGGGCCTGTCGGAGGGGACGGGAGTGGTGGCGGCCGTCCCGTCCAGCCCGGTGAGCAGCTCGACGTACTGCTCGAACGCCCGGTCGAGCGCCCCTTCCTCGAACCGTTCGTCCAGGGAGTCCCAGGCCAGGTGCAGGGTGGTGCCGTCGTCGACCGTCACGCAGTCGAGGGCCACGCCGGTGGTGGCCGTGCCCGCCGGGCCGACGCGCACCCCGTCCGGCAGAGGGTGGCCGCAGACGTCGAGCACGGTCGTGAACACCACGGGATGGTCGAAGTCCGCGTCCCTGCGGCGCCGCACGACGAGCGCGCGCATCTCGGCCAGGCCGGCACCGTCGCCCCGCTCCAGATCGGCGGTCAGTTGCCGGTGGCAGGCGTGGGCGAGGCCCGGCAGGTCGGTGCCGGGTGCCGGTGAGCGCGTCCAGGTCAGCTCGGTGAACTCCGCGGGGCGCCGCGCGTCCGCGCCGGTGAAGCAGACCACGGGCAGCGCGAACGGCTCGTCGTACAGGGTGCCGAGGGCGGTGTGGTAGGCGGCCAGCAGCGCCGCGTCGAGGCTCACTCCGTGCCGGTCCGCCCATGCCGTGAGGGCCGTGCGGTCGGTGAGGAGCCGCTCGCGGCGCCGGGGACGCGGGGGTCCGGGCGCGTCCCTGAGCGGCGGCCCCGGCGGCAGGCCGGCGAGCCGTTCGCGCCAGTGCGCCCGCGCCGCCGCAGTGACCGGCCGGGGCGCGCGGGGCAGCCGGGTCGGGACGGGAGGGGTGCCGGTGGGAGCGGCGTACCGGCGCAGCAGGTCGCGTGCGAGCAGCACGATGCTGCGGGCGTCCCCGACCAGCAGGTCGACGGCCAGGTGGACGGTGGCGGGCCGGCCGGGCGCCCGCACGACCCTGAGGTCGGTGTGGGCTCCCCGGCCGAGTCCGAAGGGCCGGTGGGTCAGGTCGGCGCGTACGGCCCGGTCGACGGCGTCGGCGTCCGCCTCCTCGGGGACGTCCAGGACCGGGATCCACGCGCCCGCCGGGGCCGCGGGCAGGACGCCGAGGGTGCCGTCGGCGCCGGTGCGCAGGCGCAGTGCCTCGTGCGCGGTGACGAGTTCGTGCCAGGCCTCCTCCAGCCGTGCGGGATCGAGATCGTCCACGCGGAAGCTCTGGTGGTACTGGCAGCCGCGGCCGGTGTCCGTGTCGAGCCGGGCGACGAGATACGCCTGCTGGAGGTCCCGGGGCGGCGGGGCGGTGTCGGGTGCGGGTTCGCACAGTCCTTGCAGCAGTCGGCAGAAGCGGCCGAAGAGAGCGTCGGGGGTGCCTGGCGGGAAGAGGGCGTCGGCGGTGTCCCAGCGGAACTCCAGGCCGTCGTCGCGCTCCCGCATCTGGTGGTCGAGCGCGATGCCGGAGGTCTGGCCGACGACGTACCGCTCGTGGTCGCTCATGCTGCCCCGCCCGGCGCCCTCGAAGGTCAGGTCGAGCAGGCTGGTGAAGACCACCGGCAACGCGGGTGCCTCGGTGCCGTGCGCGCGCAGTTCGCGCAGCACCTCGACGCTGCCGACGGCACCGTGCGAGAGCGCCTCCCACACCCGCTGGTGCAGGGCGCGTGCCGCGTCGTCCGGGGCGGGGGCGGGTGTGCTCGCGTCGACGACGAGCAGGCATCCGGAGGTGTAGGGGCCGACGAGTCCCTCGGCGGCGGACGGCAGCCGGGGCCGGTCGGTGGTGGTCAGGACGAGGGTGAAGGGATCGTCCGAGCCGGCCGGTGCGAGCGCTTCGGTGAAGGCGGTCAGCACGAGGGAGGTGGGTGAGACGCGCAGGGCGGCGGCCCGCGCGCGCAGGGCCCTCCACTGGGCCGGAGCGAGCCGGCCGCGGCGCGGGGTGCGCCGGTGGCCGTCGAGGCCGGGCGGCGGCTGGGGTGGATCGGCGAGCAGGACGGCCGGTCCGCCGGGCAGGCCCCGCAGACGTGCGGCGGCCCGGGACAGGGCGGCCCGGTGGGCGGCCGAGTCGCGGTGGCGGGCGAGCGCGTCCAGGGTGTCGCGGAGGCTGAACGGGACCTCGGGCAGCCGGTGCCCGTCGTCCGCGTAGAGCTGCCACCAGTGGTGCAGGAGCAGGTCGGTGCCGTGGGCGTCGGTGACCGTGCCGTCGAGGCTGAGATGGACCACGGCGTGTCCGGCGGGTTCCCGGCAGATCTCGACCTGGAACGGCGGCCAGTGCCCCGGCGGGTACCGGTGGTGGGAGAGCCGGCGGCGCACGGTGCCCGCCTCGGTCTCCAGCGCGCCCGCGTCGGCGGTCCGGTGGATGACGGGTTCGGGCACCCGCACACTCTCCTGGACCCGCTGGTTGCGTCCGACGCCGGTCAGCCGGAGGGCGTCGAAGTGTGCGACAAGGCGCTGCCAGGCCCGGGCCAGCCGGTCGGTGTCCAGGCCGTCGACGGCGAACTCGTGGTAGTGGTGGCAGCCGAAGGCGTCCGGGTCCAGCTCCGGGTACTTGCCGACGACGTACGCCTCCTGCAAGGGGGTCGCCGCGACGGGTTCGTGGCGTGCCTCGGGGGCCGCCACCACGTCCACGGCACCGGCGGCTCCCGCTTGGCCCCCGCCGTCCCCGCCGTCCTCGCGGTCCTCGGCGCCGGCACGGTCGATCCGGTCGGCGAGGTCGCGCGGTGTGCGGCACTCCAGGAGCAGCGAGAGGGGCACCTCCGTGCCGAACTCGGTCTCGATCTCCAGCATCAGCCGCACGGCGGCGAGCGAGGAGAGTCCGGCGTCGGCCAGTTCGGTGTCCGGGGCCGGCGGCGCGGCCGGGGAGACCAGTGGTTTCAGGATGCCGAGCAGTCGGTCGCAGGTGGTGCCGGCGCTCATCTCGGCGGATGGCACGGGGACGGGCTCCGCGGACTTCAACGATCCCCCTCGTCTCGGTGACGGTCTCGGCGGTGCCGGTTCACCACTGCCAGCGGCTCAGCACCGGGTACGGCGGCTGGAGCATGGGGTGGTCGTCCTCCTGCGAGGCCTTGGTGGTGAAGCCGGCCGCCTTCTCCACGTTCGCGGTGAACGCCTTGCGGAAGCGGTCGTCGTCGGGCAGCCCGACCTCGTCGGCCGCCCGGAGCATCAGGGTGACGAACCGGCCGCTCTGCTCCGGGGTGATCCGCATACCGGCGTGGGCCCGCAACAGTGCGATGAAACCGCCGAGTTCGTCGGTGTACCGGGTGGGCCCGCCGAGCATCTCGGCGAAGAAGGCGGTGAGATGGTCGGCGTGGTACGGCGATCCGGCCCGGAACAGGTCGCCCAGCAGCGGGTCCGCCAGCACCAGGTGGTGGAAGTGCGCCGCCAGTCGCCGCAGCGCCTCTTCCCCGCCGACGTGCTCGTACATCGTCGTCATGCGTCCGCCCTTCCGTGTGCCGCTCGACCAGCGGGGACGGTACGCGGAAGCGCCGGCGGCCGGCTGCTCAACTTTGTGCACGCCCGTGCCGGGCCGCCTCGAAGCGGGTGCCCGGCCCCGCTGGGGCGGTTGTTGACCCGGTACCGAGGCTGGGCTTTCATGGCGTCCATGTCTGAGGGAACACGGAAGTCGCCGGATCCGGTCCTGTTCTTCGCCGCTCAGGAGGAGTGGGAGGAGTGGCTGGAGGAACACCACGAGGACGTGCCGGGAGTCTGGTTCCAGATCCCGAAGAACGGCTCCGGGGTCGACGGCGTGGACTACGCGCACGCGCTGGAGTCGGCCCTGTGCCACGGCTGGATCGACGGGCAGAAGAAGAAGCTGGACGAGCAGCACTGGCTGCAGCGTTTCACGCCGCGGCGGTCCGGCAGCAAGTGGTCGAAGGTGAACCGGGAGAAGGCCACCGAGCTGATCGAGAGCGGCCGGATGCGGCCCGCCGGGCTGCGTGAGGTCGAGGCGGCCAAGGCGGACGGCCGCTGGGAGGCGGCGTACGCGGCGCAGAGCAAGGCGACGGTGCCCGACGACCTCCAGGCCGCGCTGGACGCCGCGCCCGAGGCCCGCGACTTCTTCGGCACGCTGGACAGCCGCAACCGGTACGCGATCCTGCACCGGGTCGAGGACGCCAAGAAGCCGGAGACCCGTAAGGCCCGCATCGAGAAGTTCGTCGCGATGCTGGCGGAGGGGAAGAAGCTGTACTGAGCCGCTGCGGCGCGGGCCGCCCGAGCGCCGGTGGCGGCGCGGGCGGCGGGCCGGCGTGCACATGGGCTCTTGCAGCCGATACGCCCTCTACGGCGGCACCTTCCCCTGCTGACCTCGCCGGCCACCGGAGACGGCCCACCCACGCCCACCCACGGCCACCCACGGCTCCCCCACCGGGCCGTCTCCGTCTCCGGGCGGAAGTCCGGCCGGAGGGACTCGCTGCGCCGCCGCGGTTCACCGGTCGGCGGGGGGTCTTTCCGGCCGGTGCCCGCCGCTTCCGCGTTCCTCCGGTGCCGCCGGCGGCTCGGCGGGGGTGGCCGGGGGCGGGCGGAGAAGGACGGCCCGGACCACGGCAGGCGCGAACAGGGCGGTGAGGGGGGCGGAGAGGGTCAGTACGGAGCGGAAGGCCCGTCCCACCACGGGGTCACCGGGGTAGCGCGCCTGGACGCGCCCCAGATACCAGTCGGCAGCGCGGTCCGCGGGCCGGCCGCCGACCGCGGTGCCGATCGCGCCGGGCATCTTGCGGTCCGCCCCGGCGGAGATGTCCCACGCCTGCCGGGACGCCGCGAGGAGGGCCCGTTGCACGCGCCGCGTCGTCGCGGTGCGGCGGGGAGCGGCCAGGGCGTCGCGCAGAGCGACCGCGCTCATCGCGGCGACGGCCATGCCCTGCCCGTAGACCGGGTTGAAGGTGCACAGGGCGTCGCCCGTGGCGAGGAATCCGGCCGGGTGGCGGGCGCTCAGGTCGTAGCGGCGGCGGACGTTCGCGGCCTGCCGGTAACCGAACGCCGGTGAGAGCGGTTCGGCCTCGTCCAGCCACCGGTGCAGGAGCGGATGCGGCAGCCGCTTCGTGTACGTCACGAACTCGTCGTCGCCGGTGGGTGGTTCGTCGCCGCGCAGCCCCGAGACGATCACCAGGTGGGTGCCGTCCTCCAGCGGCAGCGCACCGCCGGCGTGCACCTGGGCCGGGCCGGGATAGACGTAGTAGCCGGCCGTGTCGCCGTCGAGGAAGCCGCCGGGGCCGCGGTAGACGCGCGAGGCGTAGGCGAGCCCGGTGTCGATGGTCTCCTCGTACGGGGCGTCGGCCCCGATCGACGTGAGCCAACGCGGGGCCTTCGTGCCGCTGCCGGACGCGTCGACGACCAGGTCGGCTTCGAGGGCCCGCCGCTCCCCGCGGGCACCGTGGGAGCGGTCCCGCAGCAGGACGCCCCGGACCCGCGCGGCGTCACCGAGGAGCCCGAGGACGTCGGTCGCCTCCACCACGCTGATCGCCGGGTCGGCGAGGACGCGCCGCCGCAACACCGCTTCGAGCTGGGCGCGGGAACCGGTGTAGATGTGCGTGGTCGCCGGCAGCCGCCGGAACCAGCGTCCGTCCTGCCGCAGCACCAGGTCCGACGGCATGCCCACCCGCGGCGCTCCCGCCGCCTCCAGTTCCGCGAGGAAGCCCGGCAGCAGCGACTCCAGGGCCGACTGTCCGCCCTCCAGCAGGACATGCGGATGCCGGCCCTGCGCCACCCCGGGCCGGGACTTCACGCCCGTCGGGAACCTGTCGCGCTCGACGACGGTCACCCGCTCGGCGTGCCCGGCCAGGACGTGCGCCGCGAGCAGCCCGGCCAGACTCCCGCCGACGACGACCGCATGCCGCTCGCGCCGTTCGCTCCGGGCGCCGCCCACGCTCGCACGGCTCCTGCGCCCCGCACCGTTCACCGATCCGTCCCCCTGATCACTCCGTGGCCCTGCCTCGGGGCGTACCGGCAGCGTTCGTTCCGGCACCCCGGGTAACCGGCAAGGTTAGTCCCAGCGCTCCGCCCTGTACCGGGACTCCGCATAGAAGGCCCCGAAAGGGGTCGCGTTTCGGCGGGTGGCCGACCGCGCGCGGATCGGTCGCGGATCGGTTTCCGGCCTCCTTCGAACCTGGCGGGCGGATGCGTTGTCGCTCCTGTCCGGCGCTGTTAGCCTCGCCAGGCGAGTGACCGGCCGGTGACATCGAGTGCATGGCGCGCAAGAGGCGGGACGCACATCCTCCACGCCATTTCGATCACCGTGGGCGAACGGTGCCGGACCGCGGCTCGGCGGTCCTTTCGCAGCCGGACCGGAAGGCGTCGCATGCGCGGACGAGGTGCGGGGGAACTCGTACTGGGTGACCTGTTCGACGCACAGGCCGCGCGCACTCCGGACCTGACCGCGGTGCGGCACGGGCCGGTGAGTCTCACCTTCGGCGAACTCGCGGACCGGGTGCACCGGCTCGCCGCGCGCCTCGTGCGGCGCGGCATCCGCCCGGAGACGCCGGTCGGTCTGTGTGTCGAGCGTGGTGTGGACATGGTGGCCGGCCTGTTCGCGATCGTGCGGGCCGGCGGCGTACTGGTCCCGCTGGACCCCCGCCACCCGGACGAGCGGCTGCGCCTCCTCCTCGGGGACTGCGCCGCTCCCCTGGTGCTCACCCGCCGCGACCTGGCGCACCGGGTGTCCGGAAGCGGGACGGAGCCGGTGTTCGCGGACGCCGACCCCCCGGCCACCGGCCCCCTCGCCGCCACCGGCCCGGTCGCCGTCCGCCCGGCCGCACCCGGCCCGCTCCCGCTGAACGCCGCCTGTCTGACGTACCCCTCCGGCTCCTCGGGCACCCCCGCAGGGGTCACCGTCACGCACGCCGGGCTGGCCGGCCTGTTCCGCGGGCACCGCGCCCGGCTCGTCGGCCCGGCGGCGCGGGACGCCGGAGGGCGGCGGCTGCGGGTGGCGCACACCGCGCCCCTGCCGTCCGACGCCTCCTGGGCGGCGCTGCTGTGGCTGCTGGCCGGGCACGAGCTGCACGTCGTCGACCACGACACCCACGAGGACGTCGCGGCCATGCTCGGGTACGTCGAACGCCACCGGATCGACGTGCTGGACGAGCCCCCTGCCCGGCTGCGGCCCCTGGTGGCGGCGGGCCTGCTGGACGGGGACCGGCACCGGCCCTCGGTGATCACCGTGCGGGGCGAGGGGCTCGACGGCGGGCTGTGCGCGGCCCTCGCCGCCGCGCCCGGCATCCGGTGCCACCACAGCGGCGGTCCCGCCGAGGCCGGCGTCGACGCGCTCGTCCGGCCGGTCCGCCCCGGGCAACCGCCGCTGCTCGGGCGGCCGGCCGCCGGTGTCCGCGCCCGGGTGCTGGACGGCGCCCTGCGGCCGGTGCCGGCCGGGACGCCCGGTGAGCTGTGCCTCGCGGGAGCGGGGCTGGCCCGCGGCTACCACGGCCGGCCCGGCCGCACTGCGGCCCGCTTCACCGCCGACCCCTGCGGCCCCGCCGGGTCCCGGCTGTACCGGACCGGTGACCTGGTCCGGGTGCGCGCCGACGGCGGGACCGAGTTCCTGGGGCGGGTCGACGACCAGGTGAGCATCCAGGGGGTGCGGGTCGAGCCGCGCGAGATCGAGGCGGCGCTGCTGCGCCACCCGGGCGTGGCCGCCGCCGTGGTGGTACCGGGCGGATGCCGGGACGGGGCGGCCGGACACCCGTACCTCGCGGGCTATGTGGTGCCGGCGCGGACGCCGGAGGCGGCGCGGACCGGCCCCGCCGAGCTGCGCGCCTTCCTCCACGGTGTCCTGCCGGGCCCGTCGGTGCCGGCCGTCCTGACCATGGTGGACCGCATCCCGCTGCTGCCGGACGGGGAGGTGGACCGGCGTGCGCTGCCGCCCGCCGGGCCGGCCCCCGGCGTCGCCCACGTGCCCCCGCGCACCCCCGCCGAGGACCTGCCGGCGGGCCGGGAGCACCCCATCGAGGCGCTGCCCCGCGACCGGCCGCTGCCGCTCTCCGCCGCGCAGCAACGCCTGTGGTTCCTCGACCAGTTCCAGCCCGGCGGCACCGAGTACGGCACGGCGACGGGTTTCCGGCTGCGCGGCGAACTGGACACCGGGGCGCTGCGCACGGCGCTCGACGCGCTGGTGGCCCGGCACGAGCCGTTGCGCACCACGTTCGGCACGGTGGACGGGGGCGGCGTCCAGATCGTCGGCCCGCCCTTCGCCGTACCCGTCGAACCGGTGGACCTGACCGGGCGGCCGGACGCGGAGCGGCCGGACGCGGCCGACCGGCTGCTGCGCGCGGAACTGCGCCGCCCCTTCGACCTCCGGCGCGGCCCGCTGCTGCGGGTGCTGCTGGTGCGCCGCGCCGCCGACGACCACCTGCTCGTGCTCCACCAGCACCACATCGTGACCGACGGGTGGTCGATCGGGGTGCTCGCCGGGGACCTGGGCGAGCTGTACTCGGCCGCGGTGCGCGGTACGCGGCCGCACCTGCCCCCGCTGCCCGTGCAGTACGCGGACTTCGCGGCGTGGCAGCGCGAGCGGCTGGCCGGTCCGGCCCTGGACGGCGCTCTCGCCTACTGGCGGCGGCAGCTCGCCGGGATGAGCCCGGCGGAGCTGCCGACCGACCGGCCGCGGACCGCGGTGCGCACCTCCCCGGGCGCGCTGCACCGCTTCACCGTCCCGGCCCCGCTGACCGCGCGGCTGACCGAGGTGGGGCGCTCGTGCGGCGCGACGCCGTTCATGGTCCTCGCCGCCGCCGTCCAAGTGCTCCTCGCCCGCTACGGCGGACAGCGCGACGTGGCGCTCGGCACGGTCACCTCCGGCCGGGACCGGGCCGAACTGGAGCGGCTGGCCGGGTTCTTCGTCAACACGGTCGTCCTGCGCTCGCACGTCGACGGCACGCTCTCCTTCGCCGAGTTCCTGGGCCGGGTACGGACGACGGTCCTGGAGGCGTTCGCCCACGACGCGCTTCCGTACGACCGGCTGGTGGACGCCGTACGCCCCGAGCGGGACGCCAGCCGTTCGCCGCTGTTCCAGCTCGCGCTGGTGCTGCAGAACGCGCCCCGGCGGCCGTTGCGGATGGCGGGCCTGCGCACCGAGGAGACCCCGCTGCCCAGCACGTCCGCGCTGTTCGACGTCACCCTGGAGCTGGTGCCGCGGGGCGGGGCGCTGGCCGGGACGATCGAGTACAACACCGACCTCTTCGCACCCGACACCCCCGCCCGGCTCGCCGGTCACCTGCTGGTCCTGCTGGAGGGGATCGCCGCCGACCCGGGACGCGCGGTGTCCCGGCTGCCGCTGCTGACCGCGGCCGAGCTGTCCCGGCTGGCCCGCTGGAGCCACGGCGCGGCCACCGGCCCGGCCGGGCGCACCGTCTCCGGCCTCGTCGCCGAACAGGCCCGGCGGCGGCCCGGGGCGACGGCGCTGACGGCCGACGGACAGGAGCTGACGTACGGCGGGCTGCTGAGCCGCGCCGACGCGGTGGCCGCCCGGCTGACCGCACGCGGCGTCGGGCCGGGCGCCGTGGTCGGGGTGTGCCTGGAGCGCGGCGCGACCCTGGTCGTGGCGCTGCTGGGCATCCTGCGGGCCGGCGCGGCGTATCTGCCGCTGGACCCGGAGTACCCGGCCGAGCGGCTGGCGTTCATGCTCACCGACTCGGCGGTCGCCCTGGTGCTCACCGAGGACCGGCTGCGGGGCGCGCTGCCCGCGAGTGCCGCGGACCTGATGCACCTGGACGACGTGACCGGGCCGGCCCCGTCCGGCGGCGGGGCCCGGGGGCACCTGGACGACGTGACCGGGCCGCCTGCGCCGGACGGCGGCGACCCGGTGCCCCTGGACGGCCCGCCCGGCCCGGCCCCGGTGGACGGCGGGGGCCGTACGGACCCGCAGGGCCCGCCGGTCGCGGGACCGCGCGACCTCATGTACGTCATGTACACCTCCGGCTCCACCGGCGGGCCGAAGGGCGTGCTGGTCGAGCACCGGTCGGTGGTGCGGCTGTGCCGGGCGCGGGAGGTGCGGCCCGGTCCGCGGGACGTGCTGGCGCTGACCTCCTCGGTCTCCTTCGACGCCGCCACGTACGAGATCTGGGGCGCGCTGGTGAACGGGGCCCGGCTGGCGATCGCCCCGCCGGGGGTGCCGTCCGTGCACGAGCTGGGGCGGTTCCTCGCCGCCGAGGGGGTGACGTCGCTCTGGCTGACCGCGGGCCTGTTCGAGGAGGTGGTGGACACCGACCCGGGTGTGCTCGGCGGACTGCGGCGGCTGATCGCCGGGGGCGACGTGCTCTCCCCCGCGCACTGCGACCGGGTGCTGCGGGCGGTGCCCGGCCTGGAGCTGGTCAACGGCTACGGACCGACCGAGGGCACCACCTTCACCACCTGCCACCGCTTCGGCCCCGGTGCGCCGGTCACCTCCGCCCCCATCGGGCGGCCGATCCAGGGGACGCGTTGCCACGTCGTGGACGGTGACCTCCGCCCGGTCCCGGTGGGGGTGCCCGGCGAACTCCTCGTCGGCGGCGAGGGCCTGGCCCGCGGCTACCTCGGCCGGCCGGGGCTGACCGCCGGGCGGTTCGTCGCCGACCCGTTCTCCGGCCCCGGCGGCGACCGGCTGTACCGCACCGGGGACCTGGTGCGCTGGCGGGCCACCGGTGAGCTGGAGTTCCTCGGCCGGTCCGACGACCAGGTGAAGATCAGGGGGTTCCGGGTCGAGGTCGGCGAGGTGGAGGCGGCCCTGACCCGCCATCCGGACGTGGGCGAGGCCACCGTGGTGGCCCGCAGCGACGTCGGCCACCGGCGTCTGGTGGCGTACGTGACCGCGCGGCACACGCCGGCGCCGACACCGGCCGCGCTCCGGACCCACCTGGAGGGCGTCCTGCCGGGGTACCTGGTGCCCACCGGGTACGTGGTGCTGGACCGCATGCCGCTGACCGCGCACGGGAAGGTCGACCGGCGGGCGCTGCCGCCGCCCCGGACCCCCGAACGGGGTCACGTCGCGCCGCGCACCCCCGCCGAGCGGACGCTGAGCCGGGTGTGGGCCGAGGTGCTCGGGGTCGCGCGGATCGGCGTCGAGGACAACTTCTTCGACCTCGGCGGGGACTCCATCCTCTCCATCCAGGTGGTGGCCAGGGCGCGGGCGGCCGGGCTGCGGCTGACGTCGAAGGACATCTTCCTGCGGCAGACGGTGGCCCGGCTCGCCGCCGCCGTGACCCCCCGGACGCGTCCGGCGCCCGACGCGGCCGCGCAGGCGGGGCCGGTGCCGCTGACCCCGGTCCAGCGCTGGTTCCTCGACGGCGCCGCCGCCGTCCCCGGACACTTCAACCAGTGGCTGGTGGCCGAACTGGCCCCCGGCGTCCGGGTGGAGGCGCTGCGTGCCGCCGTCACGGCGGTGGCGCGGCGGCACGACGCCTGGCGGCTGCGGTTCGAGCGGGTGGCCGGAGAGTGGCGCCAGCACACGGCGACCGACGGCCACGGCCTCGTCTTCCGCCACACCGACCTGTCCGGCCTGGACCCGCGCGGCCAGGACACCGCCATGGCCGCGGCCGTGGCGCGGGCCCAGACCTCGGTGCGCCCGGACACCGGCCCGCTGGCCCACGCCGTGCTCTTCACCCTGGGACCGCAGCGCGCGTCCCGGCTCTTCCTCACGGCGCACCACCTCGTGGTGGACGGGGTGTCGTGGCGCATCCTGCTGGCCGAACTGGACGCCGCCCACCGGCAGGCCGCGGCCGGCATGCCCGTCGACCTCGGTCCGCGCACCACGTCGTTCCAGGAGTGGGCCCGGCGGCTGAGCGACCACACGGCGGCCGGCGGCTTCGACGGGGAGGCCGGTCACTGGACCGAGGTGACCCGGAAGGTCCGCGCGGAGCTGCCCGCCGACCGGTCCGGCCGCAACACCGCGGCCGCCGAGCGGTCGGTGACCGTGGCACTGGACCGCGCGCACACCGAGGCCCTGCTGCGTACCGTCCCCGGGACCTACCGCACCCAGGTCAACGACGTCCTGCTGAGCGCCCTGGCCGTGGTGGTGGCCCGGTGGACCGGGCGGCCGGAGGTGTCCCTCACCCTGGAGGGGCACGGCCGGGAGGAGGTGCTCCCCGGTGCGGACACCGACCTGTCCGGCACGGTCGGCTGGTTCACCTCCCTCTTCCCCGTCGTGCTGCGGGTGCCCGGCGCGTCCGGCTGGGGCGAGGTGATCAAATCGGTGAAGGAGCAGTTGCGCGCGGTGCCGAACCGGGGCGTCGGGCACGGCGCGCTGCGCCGGCTCGGCGCCGCGGCCACCCGCCGTCTGCTCGCCGGAGCCGAGCCGCCGCTGAGCTTCAACTACCTCGGCCGATTCGACACCGACACCACACCGGGCGGCCTCTTCCACCGGCCGCCCGGCCCCCTCGGCGTCTTCCGGGACGGCGCGCGGGGCGACCGCGAGCGGCTGCTCGACGTCACCGCCGCGGTCACCGACGGAGTACTGGAGTTCACCTGGCACCACTGCGCCGGCCTGCATCAGGAGCGTACGGTCCGCGGGCTGGCGGACGGCGTGCTGAACGCGCTGAAGGAGATCGTCGCGCACTGCGCGCGACCGGACTCCGGCGGCGCGACCCCGTCCGACTTCCCGCTCGCCGGTCTCGGCCAGGCGGAGGTGGACCGGCTGGTGGGCGACGGCCGTTCGGTCCAGGACCTGTACCCGCTGACCTCCATGCAGAGCGGCATGCTGTTCCACAGCCTGTCCGAGCCGGGCGTCTACCTCGAACAGGTGCAGCTCGTCCTCGACGCGGTGACCGACCCGGACGCGCTGGCCCGGGCCTGGCAGCGGACCGTGGACCGGACACCGGAACTGCGGACCGCCCTCGTCCGGACCGACGGGGGGCGGCCGCTCCAGGCGGTCCACCGGCAGGCCGCCCTTCCGGTCCGCCACCACGACTGGACCGCGCTGGGACCGGCCGAGGCGGCCGACCGGCTGCGCGGACTGCTGGCGGCCGACCGCGCGTCGGACCTCGACCTCACCGTGCCGCCGCCGGCGCGGCTCGCCCTGGTCCGGCTCCCGCAGGACCGGGTGCGGCTGGTGTGGACCTTCCACCACCTGCTGCTGGACGGATGGAGCGTCTCCCTGGTCCTGTCCGACGTCCTCACCCGGTACGCCTCGCCCGACAGCGAGCCACCGCCCCGGCCGCCGTTCCGGGACCATGTGCGGTGGCTGGCCGGGCGGGACTCAGGCCGCGCGGCCGGCCACTGGCGCGCGGTCCTGGGCGGCCTGCGCTCCCCCACCGCCCTTCCCTTCGACCGGCCGCCGGCCCGCGCCCACCGTGGCCGGGCGACCGCGGCCGTGGACATCCGCCTGCCGGCCGCCGGCTCCGCCGCGCTCTACGGCTTCGCCCGGCGGCAGCGGCTGACGCCGAGCACGGTCGTCCAGGGGATGTGGGCGGTGCTGCTCTCCCAGTTCGGCGGCGGGCCCGAGGTGTGTTTCGGGGCGACCGTCTCCGGGCGCCCGCCGGACGTCCCCGGCATCGAGTCCATGGTCGGCATGTTCATCAACACCGTGCCGGTCCGGGTGACGGCCGACCCGGCGGCCGAACTGGTGCCGTGGCTGCGGGCGCTGCAGAACGCCCGGATCGAGGCGCAGCCGCACGACCATGTGCCGCTGACCGCGCTGCGGTCGTTCGGCGAGGTGCCCGCGGACACGAACCTCTTCGACAGCATCGTGGTGTTCGAGAACTATCCGATCGCCCCCGCCCTCGCCGCGCACGGCGTCACACCGGCCGGGCTGGACGCGGTCGAGGTGACCAACTACCCGCTGAACGTGGTGGTCTTCGCCGACGACGAACTGTCGGTGCGGCTGACGTACGACCCGGCGCTCTTCGACGAGGGCACGCCCCGGGCGATGGCCCGTCACCTCGTCGCGCTGCTGGCCGACGTGGACGCCGGCCCGTGGCGCCCCCTCGGGGCGCTGCCCCGGCCGGACGGCACCAGGGACCGCCCGGCGGCCGGCCCCGCCGTCTTGGAGCGGCGCCCCGGACCGGTCCCGTACGCCGCGCCGCGCAGCCGCGCCGAGCGGGACCTGGCCCGGATCTGGGCGCGGGTGCTGCGGGTGGAGCGGGTCGGTGTCCACGACGACTTCTTCGTGCTGGGCGGCGACTCGATCCTCTGCGTGCAGATCACCTCGCGGATCCGGACCGTGCTCGGCGCCGAGGTCTCCCCCCGGGCGCTGTTCGACCACCCGACGGTCGCCCGGCTCGCGCGGGTGCTGCCCGGCGCGGCCGGGGCGGCCGGTCCCCCCGGTCACCACCGGACCGCCGAACCCGACGCGGCCACCCCCGGGCCGCGAGCACCGCAGGCCGGGGCGCGAGCGCGGGAGACGCCCCTCTCCTCCGGCCAGCGGCGGCTGTGGTTCCTGCACGGCCTGGCACCGCACGGCGCCGACTACAACTCCGCGCTGACGCTGCGGCTGCGCGGCCCGCTCGACCCCGGGGCACTGGCCGCGGCGCTGACGGCGATCACCGAGCGGCACGAGATCCTGCGGACCACCATCACCGACGCGGGCACCCAGGTCGTCCGGCCGCACCGGCCGACGGTCCCCGGCCTGACGGACCTCTCCGCGCTCCCGGAGGCGGCCCGGGCCGGCGAACTCGACCGCGTCCTGCGCGCCGAGACCGTCCGGCCGTTCGACCTGCGCCGCGGTCCGCTGCTGCGGGCCGCACTGCTGCGCCTGGCCGACGACGACCACGTCCTGCACCTCGGGATGCACCACATCGTCAGCGACGGCTGGTCGATGGGCGTACTCACCGACGAGCTGAGCGTCTGCTACTCCGCGGCCGTGCGGGGCGGCAGTCCGCGATTGCCGCCGCTGCCCGCGCGGTACGCCGACTTCGCCGAACGGCAGCGGCGCCGCCGCGCCACCCCCGAGGCCGACGAGCACCTCGCCCACTGGCGCCGTGCGCTGGCCGGCGTACCGGCGCTGGAGCTGCCCACCGACCGGCCGCGCCCCCCGGTCAGGACCGCGACCGGCCGGCACCGGCGCTTCGAGGTCCCGGCCGCCCTCACCGGGCGGCTGCGCGCACTCGGCGCGCGGCACGACACGACCCTGTTCACGGTGCTGGTCGCCGCCACCCAGGTGGTGCTCGCCCGGCACTGCGCTCAGGACGACATCGCGGTCGGCACGGTCGTCGCCGGGCGCGACCGGGCGGAGTACGAGCGGCTCGTCGGCTTCTTCGTGAACCCGGTCGTGCTCCGCGTCCGGGTGGACGAGAGGCTCTCCTTCGCCGGACTGCTCGGCGAGGTGCGGGCGACGGTGCTGGCCGCGTTCGAGCACGCCGAGACGCCGTTCGAGCAGGTCGTGGAGGCGCTCGGGGTGGAACGGGAGGCCGGCCGCACCCCCCTGGTCCAGGTGATGGTCGTACTGCAGAACACCCCGCGGGCGACGCCCGCCCTGACCGGGCTGCGGGTGTCGGAGGTGGAGACGGACAGTCCGGCCGCCCCGTTCGACCTCACCTTCGACTTCCGGGAGCTGTCCGGCGCGCTCGCCGCCGACCTCTGCTACAACGCCGACCTGTTCGACGCCGCCACCGCCGGCCGGCTCGTCCGCCATCTGCTCGCGCTGCTCGAAGCGGCCGCGGGCGCTCCCGGCACCGCGCTGTACCGGTTCCCGCTGCTCGACCCGGCGGAGCGGCGCGAGATCGACGCGGTGAGCACCGGCCCCGCCGCCCGGCCGGCCGGTGCCACGGTCACCGAGCTGTTCCGGCGCATGGTCCGGAACCATCCCCGGGCGGCCGCCGTCCGGGCAGCCGGACAGTCGGTGTCGTACCACGAGCTGAACCGCCGGGCGGACCGTCTCGCGGCCCGGCTGGCGGCCCTGGGCGTCCGCCGGGGCGACCGGGTCTGCGTCGTCCTGCCGCCCGGCGTGCGGGCCGTCACCGCCTTCGTCGCGCTGGCGAAGGCGGGGGCCGCGTACATCGGGGTGGAACCGGACGTGCCGGCGCGGCGGCTGCGGACGATCGTGGACGACTGCGCGGCCAGGGTGGTGCTGACCCGCGACACCGTGCTGCCCGCCGCGTCGGCGGCGCCAGTGTCACGGCCCGGCCCCGACGATCCGCTGGCCTGCGTCTACACCTCCGGCTCCACCGGACGCCCCAAGGGGGTGGTCCTCACCCACGGGGCGGTGGTGAACCTGCTGTCCTGGTCCGACGGCGTCTTCGGCCACGGCGTGGGCGACCGGTGCGGACAGGTCGCCGACCTCTCCTTCGACGCGTCCGTCTGGGAGGTCTGGTCGGCGCTCTGCCGGGGTGCCTGCCTGTGCGTGGCCGCGCCGGACCTGCGGCGCGACCCGCGGGCGCTCGGCCGCTGGGTCGCGGCCGAGCAACTGGTCACCTGCTTCTTCCCGACCGCCGTCGGGGAACGCCTGTTCGCCGAACGGGCGCTGGACGGCGCGGACCGGCTGCGCCACGTCCTGCTCGGCGGCGACCGGCTCACCCGGCTGCCCGCCGGGCCGGTGCCGTACAAGGTGCACAACGGGTACGGGCCGAGCGAGGCGACCGTCTTCGCCACCTGCTTCGACACCACCGGCGGGCCGGCCGGTGAGCGCGGTGGGTGGGCGCCGCCGCCGATCGGCCGGCCGCTGCCGGGCGTCCGGGCGTACGTCCTGGACCGCCGTCTGCGCCCGGTGCCGCCCGGCGTCACCGGTGAGCTGTACCTCGGCGGGCACGGCGTCGCGCAGGGCTACCTCGGCGCGCCCGCGGCGACGGCCGGACGGTTCGTCGCCGACCCGTTCGCGCCCTCGCCCGGTGCGCGGATGTACCGTACCGGCGATCTGGCCCGGCGGACGGCCGACGGGCTCCTGGAGTTCCGCGGCCGCGCCGACCGTCAGATCAAGGTGGCGGGCGTACGGGTGGAACTCGACGGCGTCGAACACCTGCTGGCCCGGCACCCGGGCGTCGCGGAGGCGGCCGTGACCGCCGCCGACGGCGACGGCGGCCGGCCGCGGCTGCGGGCCCATGTGACGGCGGCGCGGTCCGGGGCGGACCCCGGCGAGCTGCGCGACTGGCTGCGCCGCCACCTCCCGGCGGCCGCGGTGCCCGCCCTGATCACCGTCCTGGACGCCCTGCCCCGCACCCCGGCGGGGAAGACCGACCGCCGTGCCCTGGCCGCCCGCCCGGACCCGGCACCGGACCCGGTCGTGCGCCGGGCGCCGCGCACGGAGACGGAACGCGCGGTCGAACGGCACTGGGCGGGCCTGCTCGGGCGGGACGTCTTCGACGTGCGGGAGAAGTTCTTCGACGCCGGGGGGTCCTCCCTCGCCCTGATGGACCTGCGGTCCCGGCTGGAGGGCCTGTGCGGGCGGGAACTGCCGGTGGCCCTGCTCTTCGAGCACCCGACCATCGAGGCGATGGCGCGCCTGGTGGACGAACGGCGCGGAGACCGGCTGCGCGCCGAGACCCGCCACGACCTGTGAGACGACTGTCCGCGCGAGCGACCGGGGGTTCGGTGTGCAGCACGACGAGGTGGCGATCATCGGAGCCGCGGGCCTGTTCCCCGGCGCCGCGGACCTGACGGAGTTCCACGAGCGCCTGCGCACGGGCTACGACGGCATCGGGCGGCCCGGCGCGGACCGGGTGCGGCACACCGGCGGCGTCCCCGGCGTGTCCTACCTGCCCATGGGCTACCTGGACCGGGTCGACCTCTTCGACCACGCGTTCTTCGGCATCTCCCGGCGTGAGGCCGAGCTGATGGACCCGCACCAGCGGCTCGCCCTGCAACTGGCGTACCAGGCGGTGGAGCACGCCGGCTACGCCCCGGGGCGGCTGCGCGGGTCACGGACCGCGGTGGTCCTCGCCGAGACCGACCCGACGTACGAGAGCCTGGTGCCCAAGGACGATCCCCAGCACGTCCTCGGCACGCTGCCCGCGGCGATCGCCGCCCGGGTGTCGTACCTGCTCGACCTCGCCGGGCCCTCGCTGGTCGTGGACACCGCGTGCAGCAGCGCCCTCGCCGCGGTCGCGCAGGCGGTGCGGATGCTGCGCTGCGGGGACGCCGATCTCGCGCTCGCCGGGGGCCTCAGCGTCCAGACGGCCCTGACCCCGGCGCAGGACCGCGAGGCGCTGCGCGGCGTGGAGTCCCCGACCGGGACCTGCCTGCCGTTCGACGCGCGCGCCGACGGCACCGTCGGCGGCGAGGGCGGCGGCATCGTGCTGCTGAAGCCGCTGTCCAGGGCGCTCGCCGACCGCGACAGCGTCCTCGGTGTGCTGAAGGGCATCGCGGTCAACCACAACGGCTACCGGGCGGCCAGCATGGGCGCGCCGAGCCAGGCCGCGCAGGCCGAGGTGATCGCCGCGGCGTGGCGTGACGCGGGCGTGGAGGCGCGTTCCGTCGGCTACGTGGAGTGCCACGGGTCGGCCACGCCACTCGGTGACGTCGTGGAGGTCGAGGCGCTGCGGCAGGCGTTCGGCGACGCGGGCGTGCACACCCCGGGGTGCGTGATCGGCTCGGTGAAGGGCGACATCGGGCATCTCGGCAACGCGGCGGGCGTCGTCGGCCTGCTGAAGGCGCTGGGCAGCGTCCGGCACGGGGTGCGCTACCCCTCGGCGCACTTCGCCGAGGCCAACCCGCTGATCGACTTCCGGGGGCCGGTGCGGGTCGAACCGGCCGGCGGTGCGTGGCCCGCCGGTCCGGCCCCGCGACGGGCCGGGATCAGCTCCTTCGGGCTGACCGGGACCAACGTCCACGCCGTACTGGAACAGCCGCCCGAGCGGCCCGCCGACGACGGCCCGGGAGCCGGCGCCGAACTGGTCACCGTCTCGGCGCGGTCGGCGTCCGCCCTCGCCCGTCACCGCCGGCGCCTGGCGGACTTCGCGGAGACGACCGGGCACTCGCTGCGCGCCGTGGCGCACACCCTGAACCGGGGCCGCGACGACCACCCCTTCCGGCTGGCGTGCACCGCCGCGGACGTACCGGAACTCGCGCGCGCCCTGCGGTCCGCGGCGCTGCCGGACGAGTCGCGGCCGGTCCCGGAACGCCGGATCGTCCTGGTGTTCTCCGCCGACGCCACCATCGACGAGAACGACTGGGCGCGGCTCGCCGCCGAGGAGCCCGCGCTGCGGGTGGCGCCGGACGGGCCGGACGCCGCCGCGACCGGTCCGGCGGGCCTGCTGCTCCTGCGCCGGCTCGCCCTGTACCGGCTGCTCACCTCCTGGGGGGTGAGCGACCCCCACTTCGTCGGGTCCGGCGGCGGCACCCTCGCCGTGCGGGCCGCCCAGGGCGAGCTGTCCGCCCGCGACGCCGCCCTCGCGGCGGCCGCCGCCCCGGCGCCCGCCCCCGTCGACCCGGCCCGGCTGCGGGAGGTGGTGGAGGGCTTCCGGCGCGACGGCGCCGTCCTCGTCGAGATGGCCGCCGACGGCGTCCTCACCCGCGAGATCCGCCGCGTCGCGCCCGACCTGCCGGTCGTCACCCTGCTCGACGGCGAGGGCCGCCGCGGGCTGCTCGACCGCCTCGGCCGCGTCTACACCGCCGGCGGCACGCTCGACTGGGAGCGCCACTACGCCGCCACCGGCGCCGGCCCGCACTCCCGCCCCATCGGGCGGATCGAAGCACCCACGTACCCCTTCGAGCCGGTGCGCTGCTGGGTCCGGCGGCCGCAGGCGCCGGCCGCCCCGCCGGGCGCCCCTCTGGCCGTGGCGCGGCCCGCCGGGCGAGCCGCCGCGGACGCCCCCGCCGAACCGGCCGTCGTGGCGGCGTGGGAGGAGGTGCTGGGGGCCACCGGCGTGCGCCCCGACTCCGACTACTTCGCCCTGGGCGGCACGTCGATCGCCGGGATCAGCGTGCTGCGGCGGCTGGAACGGGACCTCGGCGTGGTGCTGACCTTCGCCGACCTCTACGCCCACCGCACCGCCCGCGACCTCGCTCGACGTGTCGAGGAACTGCGCGCGAGCGGCGCCGCCCCGGGCACCGGCCGGTCCCTCACCCCCGTCCCGCGCGGCGGCCGGCTGCCCCTCTCCTTCGGCCAGGAACAGCTCTGGTACCTGGACCGGCTGCACCCCGGCAGCCCGCTCTACAACATCCCGGCCGACCTGCGGCTGCGCGGTCCGCTGGACGTCGCCGCGCTGCGCGGCGCGCTGCGCGACCTCGGTGCCCGGCACGAGATCCTGCGCACGTGCGTGCGCGACGACGACGGCGAACCGTACGTCCAGGTGCTGCCCGAGGGGCCGGACCTGCCGCTGACCGACCTCGGCGCGCTGCCCCCGTCCCGCCGCGAGCAGGAGGCCCGCCGTCTCGCCGGGACCGAGGCCGTACGCCCCTTCGACCTGGCCGCGGGGCCGCTGCTGCGGACCGCGCTGCTGCGCCTGGCCGACGACGACCACGTGCTGCTGTACACGTACCACCACATCGTCTTCGACGGCTGGTCGCCGGCGGTGTTCTTCCGCGACCTCTTCGAGCTGTACCGCGCCCGGCGCACCGGGCGCCCCGCGGACCTGCCCGAGCTGCCCGTCCAGTACGCGGACTTCGCCGCGTGGCAGCGCTCCTGGCTGACCGGGCACCGGCTGGAGGCCGGGCTCGCCTTCTGGCGGGAGCAGCTCGCGGGACTGCGCACCGCCCCGCTGCCGCTGGACCGGCCGCGCCCCGCCGCGCAGGACTTCCGGGGCGACCTGGTGGAGTTCACCATCGGCGCCGAACCGGCCGCCGCCGTACGGGCGTACAGCCGCGCGCAGGGCGTCACCACGTTCGTCACCATGCTGGCGCTGGTGGACGTCCTGCTCCACCACTGGTCGGGCAGCGACGACATCGTGGTCGGCGTCGGCACGTCGGGACGGGGCCACCCCGAGACGCACGAGCTGATCGGCTACTTCAACAACCTGCCGCCGTTCCGCACGAAGGTCGGCGACGACCTCACGTTCACCGGCGTGGTGCGCCGGTGCGCGGACACCGTCGCCGGGGTGCTGGACCACGAGGACATGCCGTTCGAGAAGATCGTGTCCGCGGTGTGCCGGACCCGCGAACCCGGCCGCCATCCGCTCTACGACGTCGCCTACACCTACCAGAACGCCCCCGCCCCGGCCCACGTCCCGGCCGGTCTGGAGGTCACCCGCCTGCTCGACCGGGACCTCGCGGGCATCGCTCCCGGCACCGCCAAGTTCGACCTCACCTTCGGCGTCACCGATCAGGACGACGGCCCGATGCACGCCTACGTGGAGTACGCGGTCGCGCTGTTCGACCGCGAGACCGTACGGGGGCTCACCGCCTGGCTGCCCGCGCTGCTCGGCGCCGCGCTGGCGGACCCCGACCGGCGGGTGGCCGATCTGCCGTCGAAGCCCCCGCGCCCCGCCGCCCCGCGGCCCTCCGTCCTCACCGGCGCCCCGCCCGCCGGGCCCGCCGGACTCCTCGTGCACGAGGAGGTGGCCGCCCGCGCCAAGGAGCGCCCCGGCCACCCGGCGGTCGTCGCCGACGGGCGGGTGCACACCTACCGGGAGGTCGACGCGCTGGCCGGCCGGCTCGCCCGCCGGCTCGTCGCGGCCGGGGTGGGCGCGGAGAGCACCGTGCCGGTCGTCGCCGGGCGCGGCGTCGGCCTCGTGGTGGGCTGGCTCGCCGTGGCCAAGGCCGGGGGTGCGTTCGTGCTGGTCGACCCGGGCTGGCCGCGGCAGCGGACCGAGGACGTGCTGACCGACCTGGCGGCCGCCGGCACCGGCGGCGCTGTGACGGTCCTCGGCGACCTGGCGGGGCGGCCGTGCACACCGATCGACCTGACGGACCCCGGTCCGGACGGCGAGCAGGACCCGCCCCGGCGGTCCGGCCCGCGCGATCTCGCCTACGTCGCCTACACCTCGGGCTCCACCGGCCGCCCGCACGGCTGCGAGATCGAGCACCGGAACCTGACCGCCCTGGTGCGCTGGTACCAGGAGGAGCTGGAACTGACCCCGGACGACCGGGTGCTGCAGGTCGCGGCGCCGGGGTTCGACGTCCTCGTGATGGAGGTGTGGTCGACCCTGTGCCGCGGCGCCACCCTGCACTTCGCGCCGACCCCGCTGGAGGAGCCCGGTACGTTCCTGCGCGGGCTCGCCGACCACCGGGTCACGGCGGCCTTCCTGCCGACCCGGCTCGCCGAGATCGTGCTGAGCGAGGGCGAGTGGCCGCCCGGCCTGCGCCTGCGGGTGCTGGCCACCGGCGGCGACCGGCTGCGCGTGACCCCGCCGCCCGGCTGCCCGTTCCGGCTGGTGAACATGTACGGGCCGACGGAGTGCACGGTCGTCTCCACCGCCGGCGAGATCGTCCCGGCCGCCGGCGCGGCCGCTCTGCCGCCCATCGGCGGGCCGGTGACGGGGACGTCCGTCAGCCTGCTGGACGGGTCCGGGCGGCCGGTCCCGGCCGGTGCGACCGGAGAGATCACCGTCGGCGGCGCCCCGGTCGGCCGCGGCTACCGCGGACTGCCCGGGCTCACCGCGGCCCGGTTCACCGCCGATCCGGACGCCGCCGAACCGGGCGCGCGCCGGTACCGGACCGGCGATCTGGGGCGGCTCCGCCCGGACGGCACCGTGGAGTTCACCGGCCGGCTCGACGACCAGGTGGAGATCGACGGCCGGCGGGTCGAGCCGGCCGAGGCCGAACGGGTGCTGCTGGCCCACCCGGCGGTCCGCGAGGCCGCGGTGGTGGACGTGACGGCGCCGAGCGGCGCCACCCGGCTGATCGCCCATGTGGCGGCCGGGCCGCCCGCGCCCGCCGAGGCCGAACTGCTCGACCGGACCGCCCGCGCGCTGCCCGCCTTCATGGTGCCGAGCGCGGTCGTGCCGCACGAACGTCTGCCACGGACCGCGACCGGGAAGCTCGACCGCAGGACTCTGAGGGAGATGGCCATGCCGACCAGCGCCTCACCGCCGCCCGCCGCGCCGGTGCCCGCCGCACCCGTCGTCGCCACGTCACCGACGGGTGGCGGACCGGCGGACCGGGCCACGGACGTACTCGTCCGGATCGTCGCCGAACTCCTGGTGGTGGACGGGGTCCGGGCCGACGACAACTTCTTCGAGCTGGGCGGGGACTCCGTCCTGGGCGTCCGGGTCGCCGCCCGCGCCGCCAAGTCGGGGGTGCACTTCACCCCCCAGCAGATGCTGCTCCACCACAGCCTGCGGGAGCTGGCGGCGGCCGCGACCGCCGGCTGGCCCGGTGCGCCGCCCGGTGACGCCGCACCGGCGGCACCGGCGCCGGCCGCGCGGCCGGCCGGCCGCCCGCACCTGACGCCCATCATGCGCGGCTTCCTCGAACGGATGCCCCCGGGCGCACCGGACTTCCTGGAGGTGCACCCGCTGGAGACCACGACCCGGATCAGCGGCGAGATCATGCGCACGGCGGTCGAGCACCTCCTCGCCCGGCACGAGACGCTGCGCTACCGCTTCCGCCGCAACAGCCTGGGCCCGCGGATCGAGTGCGCCGAACCGGATGCCCGCGACGTCTTCGACGTCCAGGTGCTGCCCGCGCTCGACGAGCCGCGCGAGCGCGAGTACCTGGCGCGTGACCTGGACCAGTTGAGGTCGCTGGTCGACCTCGAACGCGGTCCGGTGCTGCGGGTGCGCTACTACGACCGCGGTCACGGCCGGGGCGGCCGGCTCGTCCTTGTCGTCCACCACTTCGTCTTCGACAACGTCGCCACCGTGGTCCTCATCGACGACCTGGACGCGGCGCTCACCGAGCTGCTCGCCGGCCGTCCGCTGCCGCCACCCGAGCCGTCCCTGGCCTGGCGGGAGTGGTCGCAGCACCTCCAGGACATGGCGGACTCCGACGAACTGGCCGGGGAACTGGCGTACTGGACCGGCACCCTGCGCTCCGGCGCCGCCCTCCTCACCGACCCGGCGCCCCGCCCGCACCCCGGCGGCGTCGCCCGCCGGCGCCTCGCCCCGGAGCGGGTCGCCACCGTGCTCAAAGGCGGCCCGGACACGGAGGAGGCGGCCATGTGCGCCTTCGCCTGCGCGCTGGCCCGCTGGTCCGGCAGCACCGGCGCGTACGTCATGACGGAAGGCGCGGCGACCCCGAACGTCTACCGGCCCGCCGGCCGGTCACCGGCGATCGGCTGGTTCACCAGCGTGCACCCGCTGGTGCTGCCGGTCGACCCCGCGGCGACCGTCCGGGACAACCTGCCCGCGGTCACCGACCGGGTCCGGTCCGTGCCCAACGACGGTGTCGGCTACGGCCTCCTGCGCCACCTGACGCCCGCCGCACCGGCGCTCGCAGCGCTGCGCGCGCTGCCCGAACCCGAGGTGCTGGTCATCCACGGCACCCACGACGGGTCGGGTTTCGACACGGGCGTGACGCTGCTGCGCAACCGCCCCGGTGCGTCCGTCCAGGCCCCGAAGCGGATGCCCGAGGCGTTCCCGCTGGTGCTGACCACCACGGTCACCGGCGGTGCGCTGCAACTGATCCTCCTGTACGACGGCCGGCACAGCGAGGAGGCGGCCGAGTCGCTCGCCGACGAGACCGTCCGCGCCTTCGCGGAACTGGCCGGGTGAGCGGTGTCGGCCTTCGCGCTGCGCGCCGCGTCCTGGTACCTGCCCACCCGGTCCGTCGCCGTCGGGGAACTGCCCGAACTGGCCGCGCTCACCCCCGCGCAGCGGGAGACCTGCCTGGCCCTCGGCATCGACCGGGTGCCGGCCGACGACGGGCTGGACGCGGTCGGGCTGGCCGTCCGCGCCGCCCGGCAGGCGCTCGCCGAGGCGGGTCTGAGCCCCGACGACCTGGACGCCCTGATCGTGATCGACTCCCGGGCCCCCGAGGCGTTCGCCGTCTCCGAGGCGACCAGGACCCAGGCGCTGCTCGGCGCCGAACGGGCGCTGGCGTTCTCCGTCGGCGGACTGGGCTGCACCTCGATCGTCCCCGGCCTGCTGGCCGCCCGCGGCCTGCTGTACGCCGATCCGGACGTCCGGCACGTCCTGGTGACGCACGGCAGCAAGCCCGCCACCCCGCACCGCTACCGTCACCCGGTCACCGTGTACGGCGACTGCGGGCAGGCGCTCGTGGTGGCCCGGGACGGACCCGTCAGGATCCTCGACGTCCTGGCAGAGACCAGCGGCGCCTACTGGGACCTGTTCCGCGTCGACTTCCGGGACCGCCCCTACGAGCGGTGGCGCGAGGAGTGCACCGACCTCCCCCGGTACTCCTTCAACCTGGCCATGGAGACCCGCGGCCGGATGCGCGGGCTGTACCGGCGCATCCTGGACCGCAACGGCCGGCAGCCGTCGGACATCCGCTACCACATCACCCAGAACATGTCGGCCGGGTCCTTCCGCTTCCAGGCGGACGCGCTCGGGATCACCATCGACGACGCGTGCCCCGGCAACCTCCGCCGCTACGGCCACCTCGGCCCCAACGACGTGCTGCTCAACCTGTACTCCGCGCTCGCCAGGGACGGCACGGCCGAGGCCGCCGAAGCGGTGGTGTTCAACGCCAGTCCGTCGGCGTCCTGGAGCGCCATGCTCGTGGCGAGCGGCGTCCGCCCGGCGAGCCGGTCGCACTTCCTGTGACCGGCCGACCGGTGATGTCACCGATTCCCGCGCCCGTGAATCCCGCTTGAATCGACGTGGGCCGGTCCCGGAACGGTCTTGAGCGACCCTTCGGTGACCGGTGACAGGCACGACTCTCGCGGACCGACACACGGATGCGCCGGCGGAGTTGGCCGGCGCGGGCAGAAGGGATTCAGGACATGACTCGTCTCAGCGGGCGCCTGCGCGCACTCGGCGCGGTGGCCCTCGGCATCGCGGTCGTGGGTGCCGGCGGCGCCCTCACGACCCCCGCCTCGGCCGCCACCCCGGTCTACACCGAGGACTTCTCCGACGGGCTCGGTACCTTCACCGCGTCCGGAACCGTCCGGACGGGCACGTACGGAGCCCGGCTGAGCGGATCGCTGGCCTCCGGTCCCTCCCTCACCTCCGCGCCCGTCGACCTGACCGGGTACAGCGAGGTGACCGTGTCCTACACACGGGCCGCGTCGGGGCTGGACCTCGGTGAGACGTTCACCGCCTCCTACTCGGTGGACGGCGGCTCCTTCACCACGCTGGAATCGGCGCGCACCGCCACCGGGGCGACGTCGTTCCGCCTGCCGGCGTCGGCCGACGGCAGGGACTTACGGCTGCGTTTCTCGCTGGACGCCAACAGCGCTCTGGAGACGCTGACCGTCGACGACGTCCTCGTCGAGGCGACGGACGGCGAGGGCCCGCCCGACCCGCCGGCCGGGTCGCTGCCGCCGGTCGACGACGTCACCGCGCCCGGCCCGTACGCGGTGTCCATCGACACCACCGCCGGACCCGACGACGAGGGCTGGCTGGTGTACCCGACGAACGCGGGGCAGAACGGTGTGGACCACCCGGTCCTCGTCTGGGGTCCGGGGGCGGGCAGCGACCCCGCCGCCTACGAGGACATGCTGCGCCAGTGGGCCTCGCACGGGTTCGTCGTCTACAGCGAGGTGTCGTCCAGCAGCGGCGACTACATGGTCGACGCCCTCGACTGGCTGGAGGACCAGAACGCCGGCCCGAGCAGTCCGCTGTACCAGGACCTCGACCTGTCGGAGGTGGCCTTCGGCGGCCACTCCCGCGGCTCCATCGGAACGTTCGACGTGGCCGACGAGCCTCGGCTGGAGACCACCATCCACGTGGCCGGCGGCTCCTTCGACGGCAACGGCCCCGACAGCCTGCGCAACCCCACCCTGTACGTCGGCGGCGACGAGGACTTCGCCACGGCGAACATGGAGCGCGACTACACCAACACGGACGTGCCGGTGTGGTTCAACATCCTCGACGACACCGACCACCTCCTCGCCACCCGTAACGGCCAGCACATCATCACCGCCTGGCTGCGCTGGCACCTGGCCGACGAGGAGTTCCGCCGCACCGAGGACTTCCTGGGTTCCGGCTGCACCTTCTGCGGCCTCGGCGACGTGACGTACAAGAACTGGTGACACCGCGCCGGCGGGCGCCCGGGGCCGGCCCGTGCGGCGGGCCGGCCCCGGGGCGGGGCCCGTCAGGCGAACGGGGTCAGGAACTGCTTCGGGGTCAGGGGGCGGTCGACGATGCGGGTGTCCCCCATCCAGCCGTAGAAGCCCTGTCCGAACTCCTCGTCGAACTGGGTGGCGCCGAGGGTGAACGGCTTGCCCAGGGTGGCGATGCCGGTCGAGCGCTGGGCGGGGTTGCGGGCGATCTTCGAGCCGTCCACGTAGAGGACGGTGCGGCGGGCGTCGTTGACGACGGCGATGTGGGTCCAGCGTCCCACCGGCAGGGCGTGGCTCCAGGAGGTCGGATCGGCGTCCTGCCGTTCGGGATAGACCACGAACTGCAGGAAGCGCTCGGAGGAGAGGTTGAGGCTGCACGTCGGTTCCAGCGGGGACCAGCCGGTGGTCTTGCCGGCGTCCCCGTTGCGGCCCTGCCAGCTCAGGATGCCCATCCAGGCGTGGTCGCCCACGAACGGTTCGGGGAGCCGGATGAACGTCTCGATGGTGTAGCCGTGCGGGAACTTCTCCCGGTTGAGCGGCGCGCGCCGGCCGGTGGTGAGGATGGCGCCGCGGTCGGGGCCCGTACCGCCGTCGAAGCGGAGGCTGCCGTGCGCGGGCTGTCCCACGTGGTGGTCTGCGGAGACGGTGAGTGCCTGGGCACCGCTGTCGTGCAGCCGGCCGACGGTGAGGTCGTTGCCGTTGCCGGACAGGTCGCGCACGACGGTGCCGTCCGGCACCGGGGCGCCCGCCGCGGGCAGCGCCGCCCCGGAGGCGTCGAACCGCCAGTAGGCGACCGTGCCGCGCACCAGGACGTCGGCCGCGGGGCGCGGCTTCGGCACCACCGCGGGGGCAAAGCCGCGGAAGCGGTCCTCGAAGTCGACGGTGAGGCTGAACCGGTCGACGGGCCCGGTCAGTTCGAGGGTCTCCGCCTCCAGCGGCGTCCGGTCGGCCGGGTCGCGGGAGAGGAACCAGGGCGAGAACGTCTCGATGTCGATGACGTTGCGGACGAGGTCGAAGGTGTAGAGGCGGATCATGCCGGCGCCGCCGTAGTAGCGGTCCTGGTAGTTGGTGATGTGCAGGTGGACATCGTTGTCGGCGTCGTTCTTGAGGACGGTGCGGCCGGGCGGCCAGTAGTGTCCGCCGAGCGCCAGGAAGATCTGGTCGTTGCCCTTGACCAGGCCGTCCCACATGCGGGTGCCGTTGTCGGAGAGGTGGGCGGTGCCGTCGTCCTCCGCCCAGACCAGGTCGTGGGTGGTGAGGACGGCGGGCACGGTGGGGTGGGCGTCGAGCACGCCCTGCGCCCAGCTCAGGCCGGCGGCGGACACCCGCCAGTCGAGGGCGAGGATCAGCCAGGTGCGGCCGGCCGCGCGCAGCAGGTGGTAGCTGTTGTAGCCGTCCGGGGAGGCGCCGCCGAAGGTGGGGGCGGCGGCGAAGCGGTGCGGTCCGAAGGCGTCGAGGTAGGGGGTGTCGCCGCGCTGGTCGTCGCCGGAGGCTATGTCGTGGTTGCCGGCCAGGACGCTGTAGGGAATGCGGCGGTCGATCAGCTCGAAGGTGTCGGCGGCCAGTTCGATCTCGTCGGCCGTGCCGTGTTCGGTGATGTCGCCGAGGTGCGTCATGAAGGCCACGTTGGCCTCCTTGCGCTGGGTGAGCAGGTACCGGAACGTGGCGCGCAGCGGCTCCGGGTCGGCGCTGTCCGCGTCGAACAGGTACTGGGTGTCGGGCAGCACCGCGAGCGCGAAGCGCGGCGAGTCGGCGTCGAAACCGGCGCCCCGGGCGTCCGCCGCGGCCCGTGCGGGTGCGGCGCCGGCGGCGAGGGCGGAGGCGGTGACCGCCCCCGCGGCGGGCACGGCCACGGCGGTCTTCAGCAGGGTGCGTCTGCCGGGGTGCGACGGCGGACTTGCGTTCACGGTTGCTCCAGGGGTGAGGTGCGGGCAGGCACCGGAAAAGCGGAGGGACTGGAGCGCACTTTCGTGTAGATCCGTGACCGGGCCGGGACGGTGAGCTGAACGGCGTACGGCGGGCAGCGGGCGAGCTGCGCCGGGCCGCCCAGCGCCCCCGGCCACCGGGGGCTCGTGACCGGGGGCCGTGCGGTCCGTTCGGCTCACCCCGGGGGCTGCCCGGCCTTCCTTCCGCCGTCCTCGCTCTCCCGCCGCGTGCCCGGCACCTCGGCTCCCCCGCCGGCCGCGGTGCCGTGGCCGGGCGTCCCGCCGGGGGTGGCCGGGGCGGCCGTCAGTACCAGTACCTCGTCCCCGGCCTGCCAGCGGCGGCGTTCGGTCTTGCGGGGGCAGATGCGGATGCCGTCGCCGCGCGGGTCGTCCGTGCGGTACCCGATCGCGCATTCCCCTCGCTCCAGTGCCGCCGCCGCCACCGTGGCGAACGACGCCTCGCCGCCGGTGCGCACGTAGTGTCCGGCCGGCCGCAGGTCCAGGGCACCGCCCCGGACGGCGAAGATCTCGTCGAACACGGCGGCCAGGGCGGGGTCCTGGGAGATCTGCGCCATCAGGAGTGCGGTCAGCTCTCCGCGTACGACCGCGGCGGAGGCCGGGCCGAGCGGGGCGAGCGCCCGGCTGTCGTGGTCGGAGAGTTCGGCCACCACCGGCAGCGTCCGGCCCTCCCCCTCCTCGCGCATCCGCAGCATCAGCAGGGTCAGGAGGGTCTGGTCGTCGGAGCGTTCGGCGCCGGTGCCGGCGTCCGGTCCCAGCACGACGATGCCGTCGTAGCCGAACACGTCGAGGGCGCGCACCGTCTCCGGTGCGGCCGGGTCGGCGACGCGGTGGGTGAGGCGCAGGTGTGCGGAGCCGCCCGGGCCGGTGCGGTCCGCCTCCGCCGGGCCGGCGCCGGGCGCGGTGACCACGTCCAGGACGGACCCCGGCCGGGCGGTCCGGCCGACCATGTCGACCAGCAGCGGGGCGCGGCGGTTCCAGCCGAGCAGGAGCAGCCGTAGGGGAGCGTCGCCCGGGGGCACCGGCGCCGCCATCGCCGTGCGGTCGATGTGGGACCGGCAGTCGGTGGGCGGTGCGGCCCGGTCGTCGTGGGCCACGACGACCAGTCTGTCGCCCGGTGCGGGCACGGTGGCCGCGGGCGGGGTGAGCACGGCGCGGCCGTCGGCCCGCAGGTATCCCACGACGCACCAGGTGTCGAAGCACAGCGCGAGCTGCGCGAAGGAGAGTCCGGCCGGTCGCGGGAGGTCGACCACGTGGAGTTCGGCCCCGGCGAAGTCCAGGAGGTCGTGCAGCGCCGCGGGGAGTCCGGGGCGCCTGGCCGACTGCGCCAGGAGCCGCGCCGTGGACAGGTCGGTCTCCAGGACGCGGCTTCCCGGCCCGGCGGCGAACCGCGCGGCGGGCAGGTGGCGTGCGTCGCGCACGGCTGCCACCACCGGCGGCCCCGCCCGCCCGCCGAGCAGCGTGCGCAGGGCCAGCAGGACGCGGACCACCTCCAGGTCGCTCTCGTCGTCGGCGGCGGGGAGCACCAGCACCGACCGGGCGTCGGCCGGATTCACCAGCGCCAGTGCGGCGGGGTCCGTCGGCCGGCCGGTGCGGCACACGATCCGCAGGCCGGCGGTGGCGCCCAGCACGGCGGTCAGCGCCGCCTCCATGTCGGCGGGGTCCCGGTCGGCGAGGACGGCGACCACGCCCCGGGCGCGGGCGGCGAGGAGTTCACCGACCACGGTGAACACCTGCTCCGTCCAGCCGATCACCACCGCGTGCTCCCGCTCCAGCACCGTCGAGCGCCCCCGCCGGAGATCCTCCAGCCGCTCGCCGAGACCGGTGGTGACCAGGCCCACCAGGGTGGACACGCACAGGAGGGCCATCAGGCCGAGCAGCACGGAGAGCAGCATCCGCAGCGGAGATCCCGTCACTCCGCCGAGCCGCAGGGTCTCCGCGCTGGTCCGCCACACCGCCGTGAGCCGGCCGGACAGGGAGCGGGGCGCCCCGGGGTCCGTCCACACCAGTACGGTGCTGACCGGCACGACGACCGCGAGGCACCCCGCGGCGAGCCAGGCGAGCAGCACGCCCGTGCTCCGGGCCAGTCTCCGGTCGAACGCGTAGCGGGCGCGGACCCGTAGCGCGTGCCGCGCCCGGCCCTGTGCCGGCATCGGCTGCCGCCCCCGTACCACCGTCCGCCCTCCCCGCCCACGCGCCTCCCGGTCCTCGTGAGCGTGCGGGTCCGGCTTCCGCGACACGCCGTGCGACCGCGACGTTCACCCGTTAGGGGAGATACTGCGGAGCGCGCTCCGCCGGGGATGTGTGGATCTTCGCCGTGCGAGCACGCGTTCAGGAGCGGGGCCCGGGCGAGGAGACAGGAGACGGCGAGTGAGCGAGCGGCACGGTCGCGACTGGACGCGCATGACCCCTGACGACTTCGACCGGCAGGCGCCGCTGCGGCTGGACGTGTCCGGTGAGCCGGCCGCCGTACCGGCGGTGCCCGACGAGTGCGGCACGGCCCCGCTGTTCGGCGACGAGACACCACGTCCGCCGGCCGGGCGTACCGGCCGGGCGGCGGCCAGTCAGGGCGAGTTGTTCTGAGGGGCGCTCGCCGGCCGGGCGGTGGCGAGGAGTGCCGGGGGCGTCAGGTGTGGGGCCCGCGCTCCAGTTCGCGCTTGAGGTTGCGCAGCGTCTTCTCGATGTTCCGGGCCTGGAACCGGGCGAACGTACTGCCCCCGGTGGCGATCCGGTCGAAGGCGTCGGCGGCGAACGTCGGCCAGCGGCGCCGGTCGTCCGTCCAGGTCTCGGTGACCCGCGTGCCGCCGGCCGCGGGCTCGAAGCGGTACTCCCAGGTGGCGATGGGGCCGCGCAGGCGTGGCCGGGAGCGGCCGATCGCGTGCACGCGGAAGGCGAAGCGGTGTCCGGGGTCGGCCGCGGTGACCGTGCACCGCGTCACCCAGCGGAACCTGCCGCGCTTGTTGCGGCCGACGAAGGTGGTGCCCACCACCGCCGGACCGCTCTGCGGAGCCGGAGCGGTGGCCGTCCCGAGGTTCTCCGGACTCCAGCGCCCCATGTCCTCGGGACGGCTCACGGCCCGGTAGGCGTCCTCGGGGGACACGTCCACGACGACGCTGCCGCTCACGGTGAACACACGGGCCATCGGACTGCCTTCCGCCGGGACCAGGAGCTACTGTCGAGTAGCAATCATGGCACGGCTCAGGCCCGTGGATCCGGTGCGGAACCTGTGCGGATGCGCGGGGTACACGCCGAGGAGGCGGACCTCGCTGGAGAAGAACCGCAGTTCCTGGAGGGCGAGCGCGACGTGCGGCTGGTCGGGGTGGCCCTCGATCTCGACGTAGAAGCAGCTCGGGTTGAGGCCCGCGCCCATCTGGTAGCTCTCGATCTTGGTGAGGTTGACCGCGCTGCTGGCGAAGCCGCCCAGGGCCTTGTAGAGCGCGCTGGGGATGTTCCGGACGGCGAAGAACAGGCTTGTCATCGTCGGTTCGCCGGTGGCCGGCGGGACGGAGCGGTCGCGGGAGAGGACGACGAACCGGGTGGTGTTGTCCGGGTCGTCCTCGACCCCGGCCCGCAGCACCTGGAGGCCGTGGTGCCGGGCCGCGCCGGGCGGCGCGAGAGCCGCGTGCCGGGGGTCGCCCAGCTCCGCCACCTCACGGGCGGCGCCCGCGGTGTCGTCGCTCACCCGGGTGCGCCAGCCGCCCTCCCGCAGCAGCTTCCGGCACTGCCCGAGCGCGTGCACGTGGCTGCGGACGATCCGCACGTCGTCGAGGGTCGCGCCGGGGACGCCCATGAGGTCGAAGTGGATGGCGTGGAAGTGCTCCCCGGTCACGAACAGGCCCGACTCGGGCAGCAGGTGGTGCACGTCGGCGACCCGTCCGGCCGCCGAGTTGTCCACCGGGATGACCGCCACGTCGGCGGTGCCGAGCGTGACGGCGTCCAGGGCCTGCTCGAATCCGGTGCACGGCAACTGCGCGGCGGCCGGGAACAGCTCGTCGGTGGCGGCCGCCGAATTGGAACCGTGCTCGCCCTGATACGCGACGGTCGTCACGTGGTACGCCTTCCTCCGGGAGAACTGACGTGGTCGGTCAGTCGGAGGTTCACCGTAGCCCGCGGCCACCCCGGGGCCGCACGGCTGTCCACGGGGAGAGACCGCGAAGCGGGGCCGGGCGGCCCGGAGCGGGACGGGGGGCCGGGCAGGTCACGGGTGCCGGACCGTCATCGCCGGCTGCCGTCCGGTGACGGCGTCGGAGCAGATCAGGCGGTAGAGGCGGGCCTTGAGCCGGGTTCCCGCCTTGGGTGAGGCGGGCGGACGGACCGCCGGGCACCCCGTCCCGGCCCGGGCCCTCGCCTCGTCGAGCGTACGCGTCACGCGCAGGACGCTCTCCAGGCCCTCCGCCCGGAGGGTCTCGGCGAGCCGCGGCTGCCGGGCGATGACGCAGAGGAAGATGCCTCGGCGCTGCGCGAGCAGGCGTGTGCGCACCAGCATCTGCGGGGCCGCGAGCGGCACTTGAGCGGCGTGTATGTCGAGCAGCACGGCGGGCGCCTGGCAGCGCCGCAGCGCGGCGTGCAGTTGCCGTTCCACCTGGCGCAGGCCGTCCGCGCCCGGGACGTCACGTACTTCGATGACCTGGTGAGCCCGATCGGTTCGGTAGCTCTTCACATACAAGGCCCGCTCCAGGTGAGAGGTGAGGTGTCTGATCCGGCCGCCTTCTGACCGCTGCCGCGTCTACCCGCTTCTCCCTGAGTCACACCCCCCGTTCGTGAGGAACGTCACCTCGCCGGCGGCGCCGGGCCGTGGCGAGCGCGGCGAGCGCCGCCCCGACGGCTACGACGATCAGTCCGCGCAGCCATACCTCGCCCTCGATCTGCGTCGCGAGCACCACGCAGGACACGGCGCCCAGGACCGGCAGTGCGGTCGGGGCCCGGAAGTGATCGGCGCGGCCCGGGTCGCGGCGCAGGACCAGTACCGCCGTGTTGACCATCAAGAACACCACGAGGAGCAGGAGGACCAGGGTGGAGGCCAGGGTGGCGACGCTGCCGGTGAGTGCCAGGAGCATCGACAGCAGGGTGGTGACCGCGATCGCGGCCCACGGGGTACGGCGTCCGGGCAGCACGCGGGCGAGCGGGGCGGGCAGGAGTCCGTCCCGGGCCATGCCGTAGGCCAGGCGGGAGGACATGATTCCGGTGAGCAGCGCGCCGTTGGCCACGGCGACCAGCGCGATGGCGCTGAACAGGCGGGGCGGTACGCCGCCCGCCGCCTCGACGACCTCCAGCAGCGGCCCGCTCGACTCGGCGAGCCGGGCGGTGGGCACGGCCGCGGACGCGGCGAGGCCCACCAGCACGTACACCACGCCGGCGGTGGCCAGCGCGCCGAACAGGGCCCGCGGGTAGGAGCGCCGCGGGTCGCGGGTCTCCTCGGCGACGTTCACCGAGGTCTCGAACCCGACGAAGGAGTAGTACGCCAGCACGGAGCCGCTCAGTACGGCCGCGGCGACTCCCTTCTCCGGGGTGCCGAGCTGGACCAGGCGTCCCGGGTCCGCGTCGCCGCGCAGCAGGAGCCAGGCGCCGAGGACGACGATGACGGCCAGGCCGCCCACCTCGATGACGGTGGCGACGACGTTGGCGCGGGTCGACTCCTTGATGCCGCGCGCGTTCACCAGCGCGAGGAGGGCGAGGAAGACGACGGCGACCAGACCCACCGGCAGCGTCACGAAGACGGACAGGTAGTCACCGCCGAAGCCGCGGGCGAGGGCCGCCACCGAGACGATGCCGGCGGCGAGCATGCAGAATCCCGCGACGAACCCGGCGAACGGTCCGAAGGCGCGGGTGGCGTAGTGGGAGGCGCCGCCGGCCTTCGGGTACTTCGTCGCCAGCTCGGCGTAGGAGGCGGCGGTCAGCAGGGCCAGCAGCAGGGCGACAGCCAGCGGCACCCACACCGCTCCCCCGGCGTCGGCGGCCACCTGCCCCACGAGGACGTAGACCCCGGCGCCCAGGACGTCGCCCAGGATGAAGAAGTAGAGCAGCGGGGTGGTGAGCGAACGGCTGAGCGCCGGAGCCTCGTCCGGTGCCTGCGCCGAGCGTCGTGTTTCGTTTCTCGCCATGCCGTCTCAGGTCCCCCGCACATCGAAAACCACGCCAGGTCCTGCCGCGGAGGTGCCTCGGGTGCGCGACGGCGAACCCGTTCGGTCTATGCCTGTCCGCCGTGCCGGTGGTTCTCCTTGGTGTCACCGGCCGAGGTGGGCGGGCTGAAGCAGGCGAGGACCGTCTTGCCGTAGGGGCAGGGGCGGGCCTCCCAACTGTCGGCCACGGCGTCCACGAGGAACATGCCGCGCCCGCCGGTACGGTCCAGGCTCGGTGTGCGGGGAGTCGGCAGGTCCGCCGACGTGTCGTGCACGGCGACATGCAGGCAGTCGTTGTCCCAGGTCATCACGAGCTGTGCGGAGCTGTGGGCGTGCAGGTGCGCGTTGGTGACCAGTTCGGAGACGGTCAGCAGCACCGCGTCCACCGTCTCCGGAGCGCTGGTCTGCCAGCCGAGCGTCTGGAGACGTTCCCGGGTCCAGTCCCGCGCCGCTTTCACATCACTGCTCATCGGCAGGGACCGTGCCCAGCCCACTGCCCGTACCGACGACTCGCCCACGTTCGCATCCTTCCGGTCCGTCTTCGCTGCGTGCCTCCCGTCTACCCCCGGTGCGGGGGTTGACTCGGCCGCACCGGCGGAGGCCCGGAGGGGCCGGAAGGGAGCGGCGGGGGCCCGTTCGGACCCGGTCCGGCGCGCGCCCTGTGCCGGGAGGGGTCGGGCATGGTCAGATCAGTCCGGCGCGGATGGCGTACGACACCGCGTGCACCCTGTTGCGCAGTCCCCAGCGGCCCATGACGGTGGAGACGGTTTTCTTGATGGTGCGTTCGGAGTAGCTCATCTTCTGGGCTATCTCGGACACGTCCATGCCTTCCGACACGAGGCGGAGCACGTCGACCTCCCGGGCGGTGAGGCCGGAGGCGGTCAGCCCCCTGGGCCGCAGGACCTCGCGCTGGACGTGTTCGACCTGGTCGAGCAGCCGTCCCTGGATCGTGGGGGGCAGCCAGGCGTGTCCGTTCGCCACGGAGACCGCCGCGCGCACCAGTGCCGCGGGGTCGGCGTCGGCGCGCCACAGCACGGCCCGTACCCCGCTCTCGACGGCGGCCGTCGGGTCGAGGTACCAGCCGCCGCCCACCACCAGGACGAACCTGGCCCGCTCCGGGGCCGGCAGGTCGCGCAGTGTGTCGAGGGTGGCGGCGTCCGCGGTCTCGACCGCCACGACCACGGCGTCGGCCTCCTCCACCGCCGACGGCAGGAGTTGCGGCCTGCGCTCCAGACAGGCCGCCAGCCCCACCTGGGTGATCGGGTCGGCGGCGTAGACGGCTACGCGGGGCTTGCTCATTTTTTCTTCCTCAGGGGAGACGAACGCGGGGGCCGGCCCGTGGTGGGGCCGACCGCCCTGGTTCGATGCGGCCGGTGAGTGAAAAGTTCGGAAGTGATCGGAAAGTTATGTCGCGGTGGCGGCTCGCGGCTGCCCGCCGGCCTCGCCGGCCGCCCTTTGTGCTCCGAGATCCGTGCAGCTCAGTGCCGTCCGCACTGTTACGATGCGGCCGCCGCCGCGGAAGTTCACAGGCGCCGGGAAGGAGCGGACGACGCGCCCCTGTATGCGGACTCCGGTATTCCGCCAGGTCATCTGCCGGACACCACGCCTTCATCTCCTCATCGCAGGGTGATCTCATGCAGTTGCCGCACCACATCGGCCGCTACCGGCTCGAAGAACCGTTGGGCTCGGGCGCCTTCGGCGTCGTATGGAAGGCCCACGACGACTCGCTGCAGGCGCCCGTCGCCGTCAAGGTCATGGCCGACAACTGGGCCCGGCGACTGGACCTGCGGGAACGTTTCCTCTCCGAGGCCCGGCTGCTGCGGCAGGCCGCCTCGCCCCGGGTGGTCCAGGTCTACGACATCGGCGAACTCTCCGACGAGCGTCCGTACTTCGTCATGGAGTACGCGGACGGCGGCACCCTGGAGGATCTGGTGGCCGAGGGTCCGCTGCCGGTGGCGGAGGGGCTGCGGCTCGCGGCCGAGGCCGCGCGCGCGGTGGCGGTGCTGCACGAGGCGGGCATCGTGCACCGGGACGTCAAACCGTCGAACATGCTGATCCGTTCCGAGTCCGGCGGCCGGCCGGGCCGCCTGCTCGTCGCGGACCTCGGACTCGCCAAGAGCCTCGCCCACGCGTCGGGGCTCACCATGACGGCGGGCTCGGCCGGTTATATGGCGCCCGAACAGGCCGACCCGGTCGAGGGCATCGACGAGCGTGCCGACGTGTACGGGCTGGGCGCGCTCACCTACTACCTGCTGACCGGCGCCGTGCCCGCCGCGCCCGGCAAGGTCGTCCCGCCCGGCCGGGTCCGCGACGGCCTCCCGGACCGGGTCGAGCGGGTGGTGCTGCGCGCCCTGAAGCCGGACCGGGAGCGCCGCTGGCCGACGGCGGCGGCGTTCGCCGACGCGCTGGAGGACGCGGCGGGCCGGACGGCCGCCGACCCGGGCCGGCGCGGGACGCCGCGCCGGACTGCCGTGGGTGCGGCCGCCGGCCGACGGCGGGGGGCGCGCCGGAAACGGATCCTGCTGGGTTCGGCGGCGGCCGTGGTGGCGACCGGTTGTCTGGCCGGATGGTTCGCGCTCGACGACGCCGGACGCGACGTCACCACCGCGCTGCCGCCCGCCGGGCACGGGACGCGCCCGCACGCCGCGGCCACGCCGTCCGCGACCGTCTCCGCCACCGCCGCGGGACCCACGTCCGCGGCGCCGGGCACCTCACCGGCCGCCACCCCCGCGTCGTCGGCCCCCGCCGCCCCGGCGAGCACCGGGACCGGGACCGTGCGGGCGGGGACGGGCGCCGCCTCGGCCTCGCCCAGCACCGCCACGGTGTCCGCCGAGCCGGAGTGGACGACCATGTGCGTCCAGCCCAACGAACGGCTGCGGGCGGGCGGCGTCTGGAGCACCAACCGGACCCGGATGGTGATGGAGGCCGGCGGCGATCTGGTGATCTACGACGAGGACGGCCGGGCCCGCTGGTCGTCCGGCACCACGGGCAGCGGCAACGAGGCCTATCTGCAGGGCGACGGCAACCTCGTCGTCTTCGCGCCCGACGGCCGGTCCCTGTGGCACACGGGGACGCAGGACCACGACGGGGCGATCCTCTGCCTGGGCGCCGACGGCAACGTCAACCTCGTCTACCAGGACCAGGCCATCTGGTCCGCTCACACCGGGCACTGACACCGGTCCCGTTCCGGGTCCCCTTCGGCGACGACTCTAAGGTGCCCGCCCGGCCGGCGGGGTCCCGGGCGCCGGGCGGGGTACGACGGGGCAACGAATCTTCCCGTTCGTGCCTCGTCCGTACCGCACCGTAAGATCATTGTTCTGTCCACCAGTCATCGAGGAGCCGCACGTGGTGCCCCCCGCCGCCGACGCCGAGTATCTCGCCCCGCACGCGGCGGCGGGCGACCAACGGGCTCTGGACGACCTGCTCCAGGCGATCCGGCCGGAGGTGCTGCGGCGCTGCGGGCGGTTCCTGCCCTGCCGTGAGGACGCCGAGGAGGCCGCGCAGGACGTGCTCCTCCAGGTGGCCCGCCACATCACCACCTTCCAGGGGCGCAGCCGGTTCAGTACCTGGCTGCACACCGTGGTCGCCAACTGCGCCCGGCAGAAGTACCGCGAGTTGAAGCGGCGGGCCGTCGAACAGCCGCTGCCGGCCGCCGCCGACCACCGGGCCGATCCGCGGACCACGAGTGTGATCGCGGGCTCGCGCCTCGACCTGCTCGAAGCGCTCGAACGGCTGGAGCGGGAGCATCCCACGCTGGTCGAGCCGCTCGTCTACCGGGACATCTGCCAGATGGAGTACGCCGAGATCGCCGAACGCACCGGGCTGCCGCTCGGCACGGTCAAGTCCCGCCTGCACAGCGCCCGTCAGTACGTACGCCAGTGGCTGCGGCCCGCGTTCTGACCTCCGCGTCCCGACGCTCCCCTTTCGCCGGACTCAGGGCGTCAGGGAGGAGAGCCGGTCGGTGATGAGGTCGATCACGGCACGCTGGTGCTCGGCGAGGTAGAAGTGGCCGCCCTCGAAGGCGCGGAGTTCGAATCCGCCGGTGGTGTGGTCGGCCCAGGCGCCCGCCTCCTCCAGGGAGACCCTCGGGTCGCGGTCCCCGACGAGCGCGACGATCGGGCAGGTGAGCGGGGAGCCGGGCCGGTACCGGTAGGTCTCGGCGGCCGTGTAGTCGCCGCGGATCGCCGGCAGGATCATCCGCAGCATGTCCAGGTCGCCGAGGACCCGGGCGTCGGTGCCGCTCAGCTTCCTCAGCTCGGCGACCAGACCGTCGTCGTCGAGCAGATGCACCGCCTCCTCGCGGTGCCGCGAGGGCGCGCGACGGCCGGAGACGAACAGGGCGACCGGGGCGCCGGCCGACTCGCGCCGCATCCGGGCGGCGACCTCGAAGGCCACGGAGGCGCCCATGCTGTGGCCGAAGAAGGCCAGGGGACGGTCCAGCAGGGGCCGCAGCGCGGCCAGCGCCCCGTCGGCCAGCTCGTCGACCGTGGTCAACGGCCGTTCCCGCAGCCGATCCTGACGGCCCGGGTACTGCACCGCCACCACCTCCAGTTCGGAACGCAGGGCGTCGGAGACCGGGTAGAAGAAGCTCGCCGCACCACCGGCGTGGGGGAAGCAGACCAGGGTGGCGCGGCCCGGCTCGTGGTGGAACCGGCGGATCCAGGGGGTGTCGTAGGGGGGGTTGCTCATCAGGAGGTCTCTTTCGACAGGGGAAGGGGAATCAGCGGTGGTCGCGGGCTCCTCCACCACCGGGACGTGGTCTTCCGGGAGTCTCCACGGCGGTGCGCGGGAATGTCCAGGATGCCGTGGGGGGTGGAGCCGGGCGGGCGTCCCGCCTAGTCTTCCCCCGTGGATGCACCGACGCTGTTCGCGATAAGTGACCTGCACATCGCCTATGCGGAGAACCGTGAGATCGTCGAAGGACTGCGCCCCGCGCACGCCGGTGACTGGTTGATCGTCGCCGGGGACGTCGGTGAGTTCTTCGCCGACGTGGAATGGGCGCTGGGCCTGCTGGCCGAACGGTTCGCCAAGGTGATCTGGACACCCGGCAACCACGAGCTGTGGACGCCCCGGGAGGACCCGGTGCAACTGCGCGGCGAGGCACGCTACCGCCGGCTGGTGGAGCGGTGCCGGGAACTGGGCGTCGTCACCCCGGAGGACGAGTTCCCCGTGTGGACCGGGCCGGGCGGTCCGGTCACGGTCGCGCCGCTGTTCCTGCTGTACGACTACTCGTTCCGGATGCCGGGGCTGGACACCAAGGAGCAGGCGCTCGCGCACGCCTATGACGCGGGTGTGGTGTGCACCGACGAGTTCCTGCTCCATCCCGATCCGTATCCCGGCCGGGAGGACTGGTGCTGGGCCCGCGTGGCGGAGAGCGAGCGGCGGCTGGCCGAGGTGGACGCCGGTCTGCGGACGGTCCTGGTCAACCACTGGCCGCTGGTCCGCGAGCCCACGCGGATCCTGCACCATCCGGAGTTCGCCCAGTGGTGCGGCACCGACCGGACCGCAGACTGGCACGTCCGCCACCGGGCCGCGACGGTCGTCTACGGGCATCTGCACATTCCGCGGACCACCTGGTACGACGGGGTCCGCTTCGAGGAGGTGTCCGTCGGCTATCCGCGCGAGTGGCGCCGGCGCAGCACACCCCCCGGGACGCTGCGCCGGGTGGTGGGCTGAGCGGACGGCCGGGGCCGGTCGGGCGTCGTCCGCCGGGCCGGCCCGGGCTCAGGGCCCCGCGGGGGTGACGCGCCGCCGCGTCCTCGGTGGGAAGAAAAGAGGCGAGGAGAGCTGTGCGCTCCTCGCCACTTTCAACGTATAGCGCACCCCGGGACTTGCGGCAAGCCCCCCGTCATGCCGCAGAATCGCCTCCTCAAGGCCAGGACCTGCGGATACGGGAGAGACACGAAGTGCAAGCGTTGCTGTCAGTACATGGGTTTTTCTCGGGCGGCATCTCGGATCGGAGCCGCTGACATGAGCCGTCTCGGCACCAGCGCGTTCGATCTGCCCGACCGTCTCTCCCCCAAGGCCGACCCGGCACTGATCGCCGCCGACGAGCGGCACTTCGCGGCCATCGCGGAGAGCCTCGCGCGGAACATCGCCGAACTGTCCGACCTGCTCGCCGCCGAGCGCCGGGCGCCCGGCGGCGTGGGCCGCGCGGCGATGGAGCGGGACATCGAGATCCACCGGCTCACCGGGCGGCTGCGCACCATGCGCCGCTTCGGCCTGGACCTGTGCCTGGGGCACATGGTCGGCGCGGACGACCCCGAGCCCGTGTACATCGGCCGGCTCGGACTCACGGACAGCACCGGGCGCCGGCTGCTGGTGGACTGGCGCTCCCCGGCGGCCGAGCCGTTCTTCGCGGCGACCCACGCCCACCCGATGGGGCTGGCGAGCCGCCGCCGGTACCGCTGGACCCGCGGCCGGATCAGCGACTACTGGGACGAGGTGTTCACCGCGGACGGGCTGGACCGGCGCGCCGCGCTGGACGACCAGTCCGCGTTCATCGCCAGCCTGGGCAGCAACCGGTCGCCCCGGATGCGGGACGTGCTCGCCACCATCCAGTCCGACCAGGACGCGATCATCCGCGCGGGTTCGCGCGGCGCCCTCGTCGTCGACGGCGGCCCGGGCACGGGCAAGACCGTGGTCGCGCTGCACCGCGCGGCCTACCTCCTCTACTCCGACCCGCGCCTCGGCCACCGTCGGGGCGGCGTCCTGTTCGTCGGACCGCACCAGCCCTACCTGGCCTACGTCGCCGACGTCCTGCCCAGTCTCGGCGAGGAGGGCGTGCGCACCTGCACCCTGCGGGATCTCGTCGCCGAGGGAGCCGCGGCGGCGGTCGAGTCCGACCCGGAGACGGCCCGCCTGAAGTCCTCCGCCGACATGGTCGGGGCGATCGAGAAGGCCGTCGCGTTCTACGAGGCACCGCCCACCGAGGACATGACGGTCACCACGCCCTGGGGCGACGTCCGGCTGACCGCCGGTGACTGGGTCGAGGCGTTCGAAGCGCCGGAACCCGGCACCCAGCACAACGAGGCGCGCGAACGGATCTGGCAGGAGCTGATCGCGATCCTGCTGGACCGGCTCGAGGGCGACGACCTCTCCCCCGAGCTGCTCCGCAGGGCGCTGTCGCACGACCAGGAGCTGATCGGGGCCCTCGGCCACGCCTGGCCCCTGCTGGAGGCGGCCGACCTGGTCGGCGACCTCTGGTCGGTCCCCGCCTACCTGCGGATGTGCGCGCCCTGGCTCAGCCGCGACGAGGTGCGCCGGCTGCAGCGCGCGGACCCGCAGGCGTGGACCGTGTCCGACCTGCCGCTGCTGGACGCGGCGCGGCAGCGGCTCGGCGACCCGAAGTCCTCGGCGCGCAACCGCCGCCACGAGGCGACCGTCGCCGCCGAGCGCGCGCGGATGGCCGCCGTCATCGACACCGTCCTCGCCTCCGACGACGACGGTGAGGGCGCCGTGACGATGCTGCACGGCCAGGACCTGCGGGACAGCCTGGTCGACGAGAGCGCGCTGCCGGTCGCCGCGCCGGAGCCGCTGGCCGGCCCGTTCGCGCACGTCGTCGTGGACGAGGCGCAGGAGCTGACCGACGCCGAGTGGCAGATGCTGCTGCTGCGCTGTCCGTCCCGGAGCTTCACGGTGGTCGGGGACCGCGCGCAGGCCCGGCACGGGTTCACCGAGTCGTGGCGGGAGCGGCTGGAGCGGGTCGGGCTCAGCCGGATCGACGTGGCCTCGCTGAGCATCAACTACCGGACGCCCGAGGAGGTCATGGCAGAGGCGGAGCCGGTCATCCGGGCCGCGCTGCCCGACGCCAACGTACCGACCTCCATCCGGGCGGGCGGCGTCCCCGTCACCCACGGATCCGTCGCGGACCTGCGCACGGTCCTCGACACCTGGCTGGCCGAGCATGCCGAGGGGACCGCCTGTGTGATCGGCGATCCCGCGTTCCGGGCGACCTCCCGGGTCCGGTCGCTGACGCCGTCGCTGTCGAAGGGGCTGGAGTTCGACCTGGTCGTCCTGGTCGACCCGCAGGCGTTCGGCGAGGGCGTCACGGGGGCCGTGGACCGCTATGTGGCGATGACCCGGGCCACTCAGCGGCTCGTCGTCCTCACCAGCGGCTGACCTCGGCGGGGGCGGCCGGGCGCCGCCCCCGCCGAGCGGCAGGCGGGCGGGTGTCGGTGGCCGGTGTCACGCTGGAAGGGCGAGGAATCCACGGTACGGAGACGCCACCATGATCACCACGGACTTCGCTCCCGGCTCCCCCTGCCGGCTCGATCTCGGCACCCCCGACGTGCGCGCCGGCGCGGCCTTCTACGGGGCCGTACTGGGCTGGCGGTACGAGGCGATGGGCGGTGCGGGCGAGGACGCCGAGGGCGGCATGTTCCGCACGGACGGCAGGATCGTCGCCGGGATCGGCACGCTCACCGAGGACGGCGCCCGCTCCGCCTGGATGCTGTACCACAGCGTCACCGACGCGGACGCCACGACGCGGGCCGTCGAGAGCGCGGGCGGCACCGTGCGGGTCGCGCCGACGGACCTCGACGGGTGGGGCCGGATGGCGCAGGTCAGCGATCCGCAGGGCGGGCAGTTCGCCGTCTGGCAGCCGGGGAGCACGAAGGGCGTCGAGCTGGTCGACGAGCCGGGCTCGCTGTGCCGGACCGAGCTGTACACGAGCGACGCCGCGGCCGCCGAGGAGTTCTACGGCGGTGTCCTCGGCTGGCGGTTCAGCGACATGGAGCTAACGGCGGCAGCCTGGTGACGGGTCCGGCGGACGCGGAGGGCGTCGGGCGGATGGCCGTCTGCCTCGACCCGTCGGACGCGGACTTCGTGCTGCTCACTCCGGACGAGGCTCCGGCCGGCGGCTGACCGGGACCGGGACCGGGGGCGGGGCCGGGGGCGGGGCCAGGGCCGGGGGCGGGGCCGCCGGGAAGAGGCGAAAGGCGTGCCCGCCGTACGGGCGACGCGCCGTGTCCGGTGTTAACGCCGCCCCGCTGCGGGTAACCGGCGGCAGGGAGCCGGCGCGCGCCGGACCCGGTGCGGACCGCCGCCGGGTCACGGAACGGCCGCGGCACGGCCGAGCACAGGTGGCGGTGGGCGGGCGGGACCGTGACACTGAAGCGACGAGCGCTCGTAGACAGGCGGGTCATGGGCACCATCGAAGAGACCATCCAGATCGCGGTGCCCGTGCGCACCGCCTACGACCAGTGGACCCAGTTCGAACTGTTCCCGCGGTTCATGTCGGTGGTGAGGAGCGTCGAGCAGATCCGGCCCTCCCTCGTCCACTGGGCCGTCGGGGCCGGGCCGGTGCGCCACGAGTTCACGGCCGAGATCGTGGAACAGCGACCGGACGCCCTCGTGGCCTGGCGCAGTCTGGACGGCCGTCACCATGGCGAGGTGTCGTTCCTGGAGCTGTCACCGGAGCGGACGTCGGTCACCGTGCGGGTGCACACCCGGGGCAGCGGTCTCAAGGAGGCCCTCGCCGCGGGCCGGGGGCCGGTACGCCGTGCCGTGCGGTCCGGGCTGGCGCACTTCAAGGAGTTCATCGAGGGCCTCGGAGCAGCGTCCGGGGCCTGGCGAGGCACGATCCGGGGCGGACACGTCCAGCCCGACGAGACCGGCCGGCCGGCACACCCCGTCCCCCACTGGCCGCACGGCTGACCCGCCGCCGCCTTCCGGAAAGCGAGAGACCCGCCCGATGCAGAAGAAGTCGCCGCGCGAAGAGCCGCGGGAAGAGCTGACGGTCACCCCGCCGAAGACGTGGGCCACGGGTGCGCCCGCGGTGCTGCACGCGCTCGGGTACTCCCTGGAGGAGACCTCCGTCCGGCGCACCGGCACCACCTTGCTGACCATGAACCAGGTCGACGGGATCGACTGCCCCGGCTGCGCCTGGGCCGACCCCTCCCCCGGGCACCGGCACCGCAACGAGTACTGCGAGAACGGCGCCAAGCACATCAACGACGAGGCGACGACCCGCCGCCTCACCCCCGGCTTCTTCCGCGAGCACTCCGTCTCCGACCTCGCCCGGCGCTCCGACCGGTGGCTGAACCAGCAGGGCCGGCTCACCGAACCGATGGTCAAGCGCCCGGGCTCGGACCACTACGAGCCCCTCGGCTGGCAGGAGGCCATCGGGCTGCTCGCCGAGGAGCTGACCTCGCTCGACTCACCCGACGAGGCGGTCTTCTACACCTCGGGCCGGGTGAGCAACGAGGCCGCGTTCACGCTGCAGCTCTTCGCGCGGGCCTTCGGCACCAACAACCTGCCCGACTGCAGCAACATGTGCCACGAGTCCAGCGGCTTCGCCCTGCACGAGACCCTCGGCACCGGCAAGGGCACGGTCGCTCTGGAGGACTTCCAGCACGCCGACCTGATCTTCGTGGTCGGGCAGAACCCCGGCTCCAACCATCCGCGGCAGCTCTCCGCGCTGGAGGCCGCCAAACGCAACGGCGCCCGTATCGTCGCGGTCAACCCGCTGCCGGAGGCGGGACTGCTGCGGTTCAAGAACCCGCAGAAGGCGCGCGGGATCGTCGGCCGCGGGGTCGACATCGCCGACCGGTTCCTGCACATCCGTATCGGCGGCGACCTGGCCCTGTTCCAGGGACTGAACCGGCTGCTGCTGGAGGCGGAGGACGCCCGCCCGGGGACCGTCCTCGACCACGACTTCATCCGGACCAGCACGTCGGGGCTGGCGGAGTTCTCCCGGCACGCGCGCTCCGTGGCGTGGGAGGACATCCTGAGCGCCACCGGGCTCACCCGCGCGGAGATCGAAGCCGTCGCGGGCGAGGTGCTGCGCAGCGAGCGGGTGATCGTCTGCTGGGCCATGGGGGTGACGCAGCACCGGCACGGAGTCCCCACCATCAGGGAGATCGTCAACTTCCTCCTGTTGCGCGGGAACGTCGGCCGGGCCGGGACCGGCGCCTGTCCGGTGCGCGGGCACAGCAATGTCCAGGGGGACCGCACGGTGGGCATCTGGGAGCAGATGCCCGACTCCTTCCTCGACGCGCTGCGCGACGAGTTCGGCTTCGAACCGCCCCGGGAGCACGGGCTGGACTCGGTGAACTCGATCAGGGCCATGCGCGCCGGGCGGATCAAGGTGTTCCTCGGTGTGGCGGGCAACTTCGTGCGGGCCGCTCCGGACAGCGAGGTCACCGAGGACGCCATGCGCCGGTGCCGTCTCACCGCCCACATCTCCACGAAGCTCAACCGGTCGCACACCGTCTGCGGTGAGACGGCCCTGATCCTGCCGACCCTGGGGCGTACCGAACGCGACATCCAGGCCACGGGTGAGCAGTTCGTCACCGTGGAGGACTCGATGAGCGAGGTGCACACCTCGCGCGGACGGCTCCGGCCCGCCTCCCGGCTGCTCCTCAGCGAGGTGGCCATCCTGTGCCGGCTGGCCCGCCGGACGCTCGGTGACGCCACCACCGTCCCCTGGGAGCACTTCGAGAACGACTACGGGGCGATCCGGGACCGGATCTCCCGCATCGTGCCCGGACTGCACGACTACAACCGGCGGGTGATCCGCCCCGGCGGCATCAGGCTGCCGAACCCGGCCAACGACGGCGCGTTCGGCACCGAGACGGGCAAGGCCCGGTTCACCAGCAACGACTGGCAGATGCCGCGCGCGCCCGAGGGACACCTGCTGCTGCAGACCCTGCGCTCCCACGACCAGTGGAACACGGTCCCCTACACGGACGACGACCGTTACCGGGGCATTCACGGCGGCCGCCGCGTGGTCCTGGTCAATCCGGACGACATCGAGGAACTCGGCCTGTCCGGGGGCCTGCGGGTCGACCTGGTGAGCGTGTGGGAGGACGGCACGGAGCGTCGCGCGGCGGGCTTCCAGGTGGTGCCGTATCCGAGTGCGCGCGGCTGTGCCGCCGCCTACTACCCCGAGACCAATGTGCTGGTCCCGCTGGATCACGTCGCCGAGTCCAGCAACCAGCCCGCGTCGAAGGGGCTGGTGGTCCGCCTCGAACCCGCGGGGGCGGCGGGCACCCCGGATTGACGTGCCGTTTCCGCGTCAACTAGGTTTTCGGCACGGCGGCGGACGCGAGTCCTCTCCGCCGAGAGGCACGCCCAGCCGGTAGCGCGGCCCCCGCGCCGCAAGCCCGGACCGAGTCGCCAGGACCGCCGTCGTGTCCGAGGCGGGGACGTGTCCGCCAGTGGAAGCCCGTCGTTCCATGCGCAGCAGCCGTGTCCCCTCCCGCCGTTCCGCCGTGCTCGCGGTGTCGGCGGCCCTCGCCGCCGTCCTCACCACCGCCTGTTCGAGCGGCGCCCCGGACCGCGCCCCGGACCGCGCCCCGGCGTCGCACGAGGTGACGCTCCCCCCGGTGCACGCCGGGTTCGACTACCAGCTCGGCGGCGCCTACCCCCCGCCCGGCGGAGTCGGGGTGGTCGTCCGCGACCACACGGCGCCCGCCGCGCCGGACGTCTACAACATCTGTTACGTCAACGCCTTCCAGACCCAGCCGGACGCGGAAGGCGACTGGGACACCGACCTGCTGCTGCGGGACGCCGCGGGCGAGGTCGTCATGGACGAGGACTGGGGCGAGGCGCTGCTGGACATCGGCTCCGCCGCCAACCGTGAGCGGATCGCCGAGAAGGTGAACGGCTGGATCGACACCTGTGCGGCCAAGGGCTACCGGGCGGTCGAGCCGGACAACTACGACAGTTTCACCCGGGCCCCCGACGGGCTGCTGGACGCGGACGACGCGAAGGCGTTCCTCTCGCTGCTCGCCGCCCACGCCCACGCCAAGGGGTTGGCCATCGGCCAGAAGAACACCGTGGAGCTGGCCGGCGCCCGCGCGGAGGTGGGTCTCGACTTCGCCGTGGTGGAGGAGTGCGGCAGGTACCGGGAGTGCGGCGGTTATCTCAGCGCCTTCGGCGACCACGTCGTGGTGATCGAGTACAGCGCGGAGGGTCTGCGCCGGGCCTGCGCGGGCTGGGGCGACCGTCTCGGCATCGTCCGCCGCGACCTCGACGTGCTGCCCGCGGGCAGGTCCGGTCATCTGCGCCGGACCTGCGCGCACCCGTGAGCACGGCCTCGCGGGTCCGGCCGTCCCGGTGGCCCGGGGTCTGTCAGGCGGCGAGGTCGACGCGGCTGCCTGCGCCGGAGGCGGTGGCGAGGTCGATCAGGAGGCGGGCCAGGGCCAGGTCCTGCAGCCCGACGCCGACGGAGTTGAACAGGGTGATGTCGCCGGCTCCGGTCCGGCCCTCGGCGAGGCCCTCCAGGACGTGTCCCAGCTCCGTGTCGAAGTCGCCCTCGGCGAGCGCGCCCTCGGCGAGCGGGACGAGGACGTCGCCGGACTTGGCGCGGGCGGTCGGGTAGGAGTCGACGACGAGCCGGGCGCGGACCACCCCGGCGGTGTCGATCTCGCGGTGGTCCGGGCGGGGCGGTGCGCCGACCGCGTTGATGTGCTGTCCGGGCCGGAACCAGGCGCCCCGGACCACGGGTTCGCGTGAGGGGGTGAGGGTGCACAGCACGTCAGCCGCCTCGGTGACCTGGCGCGGACCGTCGAGGAGTACGGCGGGCAGGCCGAAGTCGGCGGTGACGCGGCCGGCGAAGGCCGCGGCGCGGTCGGGCGTGCGGCCCCACACGGCCACCGATGTCCAGTCCCGGACGGTGAGCAGCGCCCGGACGTGGGCGTGGGCCAGCGGGCCGGTGCCGATCAGGCCGAGGACGGTGGCGTCCGCGCGAGCCAGGGCCCGGGTGGCGACCGCCGTCGCCGCGGCCGTACGGAACCGGGTGACCTCGGCTCCGTCGAGCACCGCCTCGACGGAGCCGGTGTGCGCCGAGACGGCGAGTACGGCCGAGCGCTGGGCGGGGAGACCGTGTTCGCGGTTGCCGGGCAGGTCGGAGAGGAGTTTGACCGCGGCGAGTCCGGCGGGAGCGGACGCGGAGGCCATGGCGAGGAAGACGCCGTCCGTGCCGGGGACGCTCATCGCCGGCGGGGCCGGCAGCGCCGCGCGTCCGCGGGCGAGATCGCGGTGGGCCCGCTCCACCGCCGCCTCCACTGCGGCCGTGGCGGGTTCGAGGAGGCTGCGGATCTCGGAGCGGGTGAGGATCAGGGTCATCGTGGATCGTCTCCGGTGGTGGGTCAGGGGGACCGGCGGTCCAGGAACGCGGGCGGGCGGACAGGTGCGGGGGCCGAGCGGCAGGCCCGCTCCTCAGCCTCCGCGCACGAACGGGTCGGTGAGTGCCGACGGGGCCCGGCTCCGGCCCACCAGGCCGCTGACGGCGAGCAGGGCGAGGAGGTAGGGCAGCGTGGTCAGCAGGGGCGCGGAGAGGTGGAGGCCGAGCGCGGGCGCGGTGAACTGCAGTGCCTGGACGACACCGAAGAACAGGCAGGCGAGCACGGTCGGCCAGGCCCGCCAGCGGCCGGCGATGACCGCGACGACGGCGAGGTAGCCGATGCCGGCGGTGATGTTGTCGCTGAAGGCGTGCACCTCGGACAGGGCGAGCTGGGCACCGGCCAGACCGGAGGTGACCCCGGTGAGCAGGACGACGGCCGTGCGGACGCCCCGCACGGGCAGGCCGCAGCGGTCGGCGGTGGTCGGGTCCTCCCCCACGGCGTCGACGGCCAGGCCCCACGCGGTGCGCCGCGCGCAGGCGACGGCGAGCACGGCGGTCAGGGCGAACGCCACATAGCCGAGGGCGCTCTGCTCGAACAGGGTGGGTCCGAGGACGGGCAGTTCGTGCAGGACGGGCACCGGCAGCGGGTCGAAGCCGGGTACGGAGCCGGCCGAGCCGTCCCCGAACAGCAGCCGGGCGCCGTACGTCGTACCGCCGAGGGCGAGTGCGTTGAGGGTGATGCCGGTGACGATCTGGTCGGCGCGCAGGGTGACGCTGAGGACGGCCTGGAGCAGGGCGACGGCGAGTCCGGCGGCCAGCGCGGCCAGTACGCCCACGGTGGCGCTGCCCGAGGCGAGGGCGCCGGCCACGCCCGCGAAGGCGCCGGTGAGCATCATGCCCTCCACCGACAGGTTGAGGACGCCGGCGCGTTCGCTGAGGAGTTCACCGGCGGAGGCGAGCAGCAGGGGGACGGCCAGGCGGACGCCGCCGGCGGCGAGTTCGTCGATCACGGCGCTCATGAGCCGCTCCCGGTGCGGCGGGTGCTCCAGAGCATGGCGGCCGCGATCAGCAGGACGAGGACGCTCTGCACGATCTGCACCGAGGAGGCGGGCACCCCGGCGGCGAGCTGGAGGTTGATGCCGCCGCTGGTGAGGAAGCCGAAGAGCAGGGAGACGGCGGCCACCGCGAGGAGGGAACCGCGCGCGAGCAGGCCCACCACCAGCCCGGAGAAGCCGTATCCGGAGGAGAAGTGCTCGGCGAGGACGTAGGGGGCGGTGGCGACGAGACCGGCGCCCGCGATCCCGGCGAGACCTCCCGCGACGGCGAGGCCGGACTCCCGCAGCCGTGCCACCGGCAGTCCCAGCCGCGCCGACGCGGCGGGCGAGTGACCGACGGACTTGAGCTTGAGTCCGGCGGGCGCGTACCGCAGCACCACGGCGGTGATCACGAGGGCGAGCGCCGCGACGACGACCACGGCGGTCGCGGGCGACTCCGGCCCGGCGATCAGGGGCAGCCGGGCCCCGGCGGGCAGCGCCTCGGACTGCGGGAGGGTCTCCGAGGAGGTCACCGGCTGGCGCAGCAGTCCCTCCTCGTGCACGGCCAGCGACACCGCGCCGACGCCGACGAAGTTGAGCAGGAGGGTGGTGATGACCTCGCTGGTGCCGCGCCGGGTCCTGAGCAGCGCGGCGATCGCCGCCCAGGCGGCTCCGGCGAGGAACCCGGCCAGCAGCGTCAGCGGTACGCCGATCGCGGCGGGCACGGCCGCGGGCAGGGCCAGCCCGGTGGCGGCGGCGGCCAGTCCCCCGGCGCAGAGCTGCCCCTCGCCGCCGACGTTCACCAGGCCGGCCCGGTGGGCGACGGTGAAGCCGGTGGCGATGAGGGCGAGGACGGCGGCGGAGTCGAGGGAGCTGCCCACGGAGTAGGCGGAGCCGAACATGCCCTCGTCGAGGGCGGTCCAGGCGGTGGCGGGATCGGCGCCGGCCGCGACGACGAGCAGGGCGCCCACGCCGGCGGCGAGGATCCCGGCGCCGGCCGCGAGGGTCAGCGGGTGGCGCAGGTGGGTGAGGAGGCGCGGGGGCGCCAGGGACGGGGTCATGACGGTCCTTGCGGGAGAGGACGTGCGGGAGAGAGGTGTTCGCTCGCGTCCGCGCCGAGCATCAGCCGGCCGATCCGTTCGCGGGCGCGGGCGTGGTCGGTGGGTACGGGCTCCGAGAGCCGTCCCCGGTAGGCGACGACGACGCGGTGGCACAGGGCGAGGAGTTCGTCCAGTTCGCTGGAGACGACGAGGACGCCCGCGCCGCGGGACGCGGCCTCCCGCACCCGGGTGTGCACCGCGTCGACCGCGCCGACGTCCAGGCCGCGGGTGGGCTGGACGGCGGCGAGGCAGACCAGCGGGTCCAGGGCGAGTTCGCGGGCCAGTACCACTTTCTGCTGGTTGCCGCCGGAGAGGGCGGAGAGCGGCGTGCCGGGGCCGTCCGCGCGGATGTCGTGGGCGGCGAGGACGGTGTCGGCCGCCCGGCGCATCGCGGCCCGGTCCAGGAAGAGCCGGCCGCGGCGGAAGTCGCCCAGCCGCCCGAGGAACAGGTTCTCCGCGACCGACAACGGGCCGACGCACCCTTCGTGGTGCCGGTCCTCGGGTACGACGCCGAGTCCGGCGGCGGTGCGGCGACGGGGTGTGGCACGGGTGACGTCGGCCGCGCCGACGGTGACCGTTCCCGACCGCGGCGTGAGGGAGCCGCCGAGGACGGCCATCAGCTCGCTCTGCCCGTTGCCCTCCACGCCGGCGATGCCGAGGATCTCGCCGGGCACGACGGTGAGGGTGACGTCGTCGAGGGCGGGCGTGCCGTCGGCGCGGCGCACGCTCACGCCGCGCACGTCCAGCGCGGGAGGCGGGTTCATGTCCCCGGTGCGCGCGGGGACCGGTCGTGGCACGGTGCCGGTGCGGGCGGCGGGTGCGTCCGCGGTGAGGCCGATGGTGCCGGACAGCGCCGGGTCCAGGGAGCCGGCCGGGCGTCCGATCATCAGCGGGACGAGCCGCTCGGGAGGCAGTTCGGCCAGCGGGCCGCCACCGGCGACGGTGCCGCCGCGCAGGACGGTGGCGGTGTCTCCGGCGCCGGCCACCTCGCCGAGCTTGTGGGTGATCAGGACGACCGCGCCGCCGGCGTCGGCGATGCGCCGGCAGGTCGTCAGCAGGGCGTCGACGGCGGCCGGGTCGAGGACACCGGTCGGTTCGTCGAGCAGCAGCAGACGGGGCTCGCGCAGCAACGCCTTGACGATCTCGACACGCTGGCGCAGGCCGACGGGGAGGTCGGCGACGCGGGCGCCGAGGTCGAGGGCGAGACCGTACTCGTCCTCGACCCGGGCGAGCCGCCGGGGGAGGTCGGCCAGCCGGAGCAGCCGCAGGTTCTCGTGGACGGTGAGGGTGGGGACGAGGCTGAAGTGCTGGTGCACCATGGCGATGCCGGCGGCGAGCGCGTCGGCCGGGCGACGGGGTGCGTACGGCTCACCGTAGAGCCGCAGTGCGCCGGTGTCCGGGGTCAGCGAGCCGCCGATCAGGTGGCACAGGGTGGATTTGCCGGCGCCGTTCTCGCCGAGGACGCAGTGCACGCTGCCGGCCTGCACGACGAGGTCGATGCCGTGCAGCGCGCGCACGCCGCCGAAGGACTTGGCGAGGCCGCGGATCTCCAGGGCGGGTGCGGCGGGGGAGGTCGTCGGCGCGCTCATCGGGTGGTGACGTCCCCGGAGGTGATCCGCGCCTTGAGGGCGTCGAGCTTCTTCTGCACGGCCGCGGGCGGGTTGCCGCACAGGACGAGGTCGTTGTGCGGTTCGTCGAAGGTGAGGCCGAAGTGGACGGCCTCGGCCTTCCAGGTGTCGGCGGCGAGGTGGCCGGCGGCGTACTCGATCTCCGCGCCGATGTCCGTCTCGACGTAGCCGGCGTAGGTGCCGTCGGCCGGGCAGGGGTGGGCGAGGGGGCCGCCGATGAGGGCGCCGCCGGTCTGCGCGGCGGCCTGGGCCAGGCCCTTGTGGCCGAGGTTGAGGACCTGGCCCAGGAGGTCGGCGCCCGCCCCGAAGTCGGCGAGGGCGGACTGCTTGGCCTTGGCGGCGTCGTTGAAGTCGCCGACGTACTGGGGGGTGAGGACCCGCACGCCGGGGTCGGCGGCCTTCGCGCCGTTCTCGAACTCCTCGGCCGCGTTGACGATGGCGGGCAGTTCCGCGCCGCCGACGAAGGCGACCGTGTCCTTCTTCGACAGCAGGGCGGACGCGGCGCCGGCGAGGTAGGCGGCCTCGGCCTGCTGGGGGTCGTAGAGGGCGAGGTTGGCGGTGGGCTCGCCGTCGGCGGGGCCGCCGATCTCGGCGAACTTCACGTCGGGGAAACGGGCGGCGACCTTGCGCACGGCGGCGTCCGTCTGGCCGCCCAGGGAGATGACCAGGTCGGAGCCGGTGGCGAAGCGGACGAGGGCCTGCTCGTAGTCGGCGGTGGCGACCTGCTCGACCTTGCTGAAGGCGATCCGGCCGTCGTGGGTCCTGGCGGCCCGCTGGTAGCCGCGGTACGCCGACTCCATGAAGCCGTCGTCGGAGAGGGAGCCGGGGAAGAGCACCCCCACCTTCAGCGCGCCGTCGTCGGCGCTCGCGGCCGGGGAGCCGCCGCAGCCGGTCAGGGCCGTGAGCCCGACGAGGGCGACCGCGCAGGTCAGGGTGGTGCGCAGGGGTGTCGCGACAGGACGCGGACGTGCCATGGAGTGCCTCCGAGGGGCAGGGGCCGTGAGCCGGTTACTGGTATACCGTTAAGTGGCAATCAGTGTCGGAGCCCCTTGTTTCCGCCGTGTTAGCACCGGGTTAGCAGTCCCGGCGCCGTGTGCGGGGCGCCCTAGAGTGGTGCCGTACCGGGACCTGGAGGAACACCGTGGTGAAGAGCGCAGGACCGTCCGCCGAGCCGCGCGGTTCCCTGCGCCAGCGTGCCTACGACGTGCTGCGCCGGCGGATCGTCGAGGGCGAACTCCAGCCCGGCGAGCGGCTGGTGGAGCGGGATCTCGCCGCCGAGCTTGAGGTGTCCCGGATTCCGCTGCGGGAGGCACTGCGGCTGCTGGAGGCCGACGGGCTGGTTCTGCTGGTCCCGCACCGGGGCGCGCTGGTCGCGCCGTTCACCCCCGCCGACGTACGTGATCTGTTCGACGTCCGGGAGTCGCTGGAGTCACTCGCGGCCCGGCTCGCCGCGGCGCGTGCGGGTGCCCCGGGACTGGCGCGGCTGGCCGCGCGCCTCGACAGCGCCCGCGTCGCGACCGGGGCCGGCGACCGTGACGCCATCGCCGCGGCGAACGCCGGTTTCCACACCGACATCGTGGAACTCGCCGACAACCCTCTGCTGACCGGCATGATGCGTCCGCTGGAGGCCCGTACCCACTGGCTGTTCCGGCTCACCGCGCAGCGCGATCCGGCCCGGCAGTGCACCGAGCACGAGCGGTTGTACGAGGCGATCGCGGCCGGTGACACGGACCGCGCCGCCGCCCTCGCCCATGAGCACGTCACCGCCGGCCGGGACGTGAGCGTCGCCCTGGCCGCGCGGTGGACCCGCCCGGAGATCGACCCCGAGGCGGTGGCGGCCCGGCGCCGGCGTCGCAGGTGAAGCCGCCGGAGCCGTACGGCGCGCCTCAGACGGGCAGCCGCGGCACGCTGTCGAGGAGACGGCGGGTGTACGGGTGGGCGGGGGCGCCGAGGACCTGGGAGGTGTCGCCCTGTTCGACGATCCGGCCGCGTTCCAGGACGGCGGTGCGCTCGCACAGGGAGGCGACGACGGACAGGTCGTGGGAGACCATGACCAGGGTGAGTCCCCGTTCCCGCTGGAGTTCGGCCAGCAGGTCGACGACCTTGACGCGGGTGGTGACGTCGAGGGCGCTGACGGGTTCGTCGGCGAGCAGGACCCGGGGGTCGCAGACGGTGGCGCGGGCGATGGCGATGCGCTGGCGCTGGCCGCCGGAGAACTCGTGCGGATAGCGGCCGGCGGCGTCGGCGGGCAGCCCGACGCCTTCGAGGGCGGCGGCCACCTTCGACGCGGCGCCGGCGCGGGACTCCAGGCCCAGTGAGCGCAGTGGTTCGGCGACGACGGCACCGACCCGGCGGCGCGGGTCGAGGGAGGAGTAGGGGTCCTGGAAGACGCACTGGACGCTGCGCCTGAAGCGTCGCACCTGCTGCCGGTCGCGCGGGCTGAGGGCGTCCCCGTCGAAGCGGACCGTGCCCGCGGTGGGGCGGGCCAGGCCCAGGAGCAGGCGGAGCAGAGTGGTCTTGCCGGCGCCGGACTCGCCGACCAGGGCGAGGCTCTCGCCGGGGGTCACGGCGAGGCTGATGTCGCTGACCACGTCGGTGCGGGCGCCGCGGTAGCGGGCGGCCACGCCGGTGAGTTCCAGCACGGGGGTCACTGCGTGCTCCTCAGGTCCAGTGCGGACTCCAGCGTGCGGGCGCTGGCGACCAGGTCGCGGGTGTACTGCTCGCGCGGGGCGCCCACGATGTCCTGGACCCCGCCTTCCTCGACGGCCCGGCCGTCCTTCATGACCAGTACCCGGTCGGTCACCTTGGCGACGACGGCGAGGTCGTGGCTGACGAACAGCACGGCCATCTCCCGCTCCCGTACCAGGGTGTCGATCAGGTCGAGCATCTCGGCCTGTACGGACACGTCGAGGGCGGTGGTGGGTTCGTCGGCGATCAGCAGGGCCGGTTCGCAGGCCAGGGCGGCGGCGAGGGCGACCCGCTGGCGCTGGCCGCCGGAGATCTCGTGCGGGAAGGCCGAGGCGATGCGCTCGGGTTCGGGGAGCCGGACCTGGGCGAGGGCGTCGAAGGTGGCGCGGCGCAGCCTGCTTCCCTTCCACCCCGTGCGGCGGGCCAGCGGGCCGGCGATCTGGCGGCCGACGCGCATCAGCGGGTCGAGGGCGGTCAGCGGCTCCTGGAAGACGACGGCGGCGTCCCGGCCCCGGACGGCCGTCAGGCGCTTCTCCGGGGCGCCGACGATCTCGGTCCCGGCGAGGACGACGCTGCCCGTCACCGTCATGCCCGCGGGCAGCAGTCCCAGTACGGCGAGGGTGGTCAGGGACTTGCCGGAACCCGACTCGCCGATCACGCCGAGGCGTTCGCCGCCGGCGACGGAGAAGGACAGATCGGCGACGAGGGGCCGCCCGTCGGCGGCGCGCACCGACAGACCGGAGACGTCGAGCAGGGTCATGACCGCCTCCCGCGGGTCGCCGGGTCCAGGACGTCGCGCAGTCCGTCCGCGATCAGGTTGACGCCGATGACGAGCAGGACCAGGAGGACGCCGGGGGCGAGGGCGCCGGCCGGTGCGGTGGTGAAGGTGGCCTGCGCCTCCTGGAGCATCCGGCCCCAGGAGGCGTTGGGCGGCGGTGCGCCCAGGCCCAGGTAGGAGAGGCCGGCCTCGGCGAGGACGGCGAGGCCGAACTGCAGGGCCAGGTTGACCACCAGGGTGGGCCAGATGTTCGGCAGGACGTGGGCGGCGACCGTACGGGGCCAGGAGGTCCCGGAGGTGCGGGCGGCGGTGATGTAGTCCTGGGTGAGGACCCGTTTGACCAGGATGCGCACCAGCCGGGCGACGACCGCGCTCTGGGCCAGTCCGATGGCGAGGACCGCCGAGCCGAGGGTGGCCGACCGGGCGGCGACCACGAGCATCGCGAGGAGCAGGGTCGGGAAGGCGATGAGGATGTCGAGGAAGGCCGAGAGGGTGTCGTCGAGCCAGCCCTGCGCGAAGGCGGCGAGCACGCCCAGGGTCACGCCGATCAGCGCGGCGACGGCGACGGAGCCGAGACCGGCCCCGAAGGCGATCCGCGCGCCGGTCATGAGCTGGGTGAACAGGTCGCGGCCCAGCTTGTCGGTGCCGAGCAGGTGCCCCTCCCCCGGTCCGGCGAGCCGTCCGCCGGTGGTGTCGTCGGGGCTGAACGGCAGCCACAGGAACGACACGAGGGCGAGCAGGGCGACGAGGCCGGTGAGGACGCAGCCGACGATCAGCGTGCCGGAGGCGCGGCGGGTACGGCGGCCCGCGCCGGGGCCGGCCGGACGGGGCTCGGCCGGCCGGGCGAGGAGGTCGGTGGGGGCCGTCATCGGGCACCTCCGGAGAGGCGGCCGCGCAGCCGCGGGTCGACGATGCGCTGGACGAGGTCGGCGAGGAAGCCGATCAGCAGCACCGCGAGGGTGGAGACGAACAGGACGCCCTGGATGACCGGGTAGTCGTGCTGGCTGATGCCGGTGGCGAGCAGGGAGCCGAGGCCGGGCAGCGCGTACACCGACTCCACGACGACCGCGCCCAGCAGGGTGGAGGCGAGTTCGATGCCGAGGATGGAGATGACGGGCACGGAGGCGTTGCGCAGGCCGTGGCGCCACATGGCGGTGCCGAAGCTCTCGCCGAGGGCGCGGGCGGTGCGCAGGTAGTCGCTGCCGAGCACGTCGAGGGTGGCGGAGCGGACGTAACGGATCAGGGAGGCGCTCATCACGAGGGCGATGGTGACGACCGGCAGGACGAGGGAGCGGACCGCGTCGGCCGGGGCCGCCCAGCCGTCCTGCGGGAAGCCGCCGGAGGGCAGCCAGCCCGCGTTCAGCGCGAACACCGCGATCAGGATCATGCCGAGCCAGAACACGGGGACGGCGATGCCGAGCTGGGAGACGCCGCTGAGCAGGGCGCCGTACCAGGTGCGCCGCTTGTGGGCGGCGACGAACCCGGCCGGTACGGCGATCAGGACCGCGAGGACGAAGGCGGCCAGGGTGAGCGGCACGGTGACGTTCAGGCGGGCGGTGACCTCGGGGCCGACCGGCAGCGAGCTGACGAAGGAGGTGCCGAGGTCGCCGCCGGCCAACTGCCCGATCCAGTGGGTGAACTGCTCGGGCAGCGGGCGGTCGGAGCCGATGGAGTGCCGGGCCGCGGCGATCTGCTCCGGACTGGCGCCGACCGCGCTGAGGGCGTTGGCCGGGTCGCCGGGCAGCAGGCGCAGCAGGACGAAGAGCACCACGCTCGCCAGGGCCAGCGACACCACCAGGAAGGCGAACCGGCGCAGCAGATAGCGCGCCATCAGCCCTTCTTCTTTATGTCGTAGGCGAAGAACTGCGAGTTCAGGCCGTTGAGCGGGTAGCCGGAGAGCTTGGTGTTCGCGACGACGAGCTGCGGATACAGGTACAGCCAGTCGCTGGCCGCGTCCTCGGCGGTCTTGCGGTTGACCTTCTTCAGCAGCGCGGTCTGCTCGTCGGTGCCGGACGCCTCCTCGGCCTCCTTCACCCACCGGGTGACCTGCTTGTCGTCGTAGCCCCAGTAGAAGTCGGGGTTGCCGTACCAGACGAGGTCGCGGTCGTTGACGTGCTCCTGGAGCGTGGCCGTGAAGTCGTGGTTCTGGTAGACCTTGGTGTACCACTCGTCGGGCGTGATCGTGTTGATCTTGACGGTGATGCCGACCTTGGCGAGTTCGGACTTGATGAACGTCGCGGCGGTGGGGTGCGGGTCGTAGTTGGGGGTGTCGAGGGTGAAGGTGAAGCCCTTGGGGTAACCGGCGTCGGTGAGGAGCTTCTTGGCCTCGGCCACGTCGTGGGCGTTGACGTCGGTGAGGTCCTCGTACCAGGGGTCGGTGGGCGGGACCATCGAGCCGATGAGCTTGCCGTAGCCGCCCCAGACGGACTCCAGGAGCTTCTTGTCGTCGATGGCCGCGGAGACCGCCCGGCGGACCCTGACGTCGGTGAACGGCTTGGCCTTGTCGTTGAAGGCGAGCAGCAGCTTGGTCGTCGAGTCGCCGTCGTTGACCTTGTAGTTCCCGTTGCTCTTGAACTGCTCCAGGGCGTCCGGCGACTGTTCGCCGGTGACCACGTCGACGGCGTTGGTCAGCAGCGCGTTGTTCAGCGCGGTGGCGTCCTTGTAGTAGTGGAAGACGACCTTCTTGTTGGCGGCGGCGTCGCCCCAGTAGCCCGCGAAGCGGTCGAGGCTGAGGGCGGAGCCGCGGGTCCACTTGGCGAGGGTGTAGGGGCCGGTGCCGTCCTCGGCCGTCTTCAGGCCCTTCGCCTCGGAGTTGATGATCCAGACGTAGGAGAGGTTGTAGACGAAGGAGATCGACTTCTGCGACAGCGTGACCTTGACGGTCCTGGTGTCGGGGGTGGCGATGTCCTTGACGACCTCCAGGTTGCTCTTGCGGGCCGACTGGGAGTCGTCCGCGAGCACCTTCTCCAGGCTGTACTTGACGTCGGCGCTGGTGAGTTCCTTGCCGCTGTGGAACGTCACGCCGTCGCGGAGGGTGAAGGTGTAGGTGAGGCCGTCGTCGCTGACCCGGTAGTCCTGGGCGAGGAGCTTGTTCACCTCGCCGTCGTCGGTGAGCCGGAACAGGCCCTCGTAGACGTTGCCGTTGAGTGCCTCGGTGACGCCCTGGCCGCCGCCCGCGGTGTTGTCGAGGTTCTGCGGCTCGTAGAGCGAGCCGATGTCGACGGTGGCGTTCTTGTCCCAGGTGCCGCCGGAGGCGCCGGAGCCGGTGGAGCCGCCGCAGGCGGTGAGGGCGACGGAGAGGGCGGCCGCGGTGGTGATCGCGTACAGGGGGGTCTTGCGCAGAGACATGGTGTGGGTGCCTTCGGGCTGCGGGGAGGGGGAAGCGGGAGGGACGATCAGTGCTGCGCGGAGAAGCCGTCGCGGAAGACGGGCCGCTTCTCGCCGGCCTCGACGGCCAGGTGGAGGCGGTTCTGCCGCGGCGGCATCGGACAGTTGTACTGATCGGAGAACCCGCAGGGCGGTACGAAGGCCCGGTTGAAGTCGAGGACCACCCGGTGTGCGTCGTCCGTGCGCTCCACGAAGAGGAAGCGGCCGGCGCCGTAGGTGGTGTCACCGTTGGTGGGGTCACCGAGGACGAGCAGGAGGGTGCCGTCGTCGTCGAAGGCGCTGAGGGTGTAGTCGCGGCCGTCGATCGTCAGGGCGATGTCACCGGGGACCACCAGGTCACGGGTGCCGCCGTTGTCGCGGATGTGCTCGAAGGCGACACTGCGGGCGCCGGGGACCGGGGTGTAGGTGGCTTCCAGGACCCACGCCGGGTCGTACGGGAAGACGTCCATGTGGTCGAAGGCGGTGAGGGCGGGGGCGGCGGCGTCCCAGAAGCGCAGTCCGTGCTCGGGTTCGCCGGTGACGAGGTCCGTGCGGGACAGGGCGGTGACGGTCACGGTCTCCGGGAGGCCGGCGCGGGCCGCGTCCGGGTCAATGCGCTCGCCCGCGGGCAGCCAGCGGGTCTCCACGAGGGCGAGATTGCCGGTGGGGGCGGTGAGCGCCGTGCGGCGCGCGGCACACCAGGCGTTCCACTCCTCCACGGGGTCGGCGGAGGTCGGAGCGGTGGCGGCGGGCTCGTGCACGGCGTACTCGTCATTCGGCTAGGAGGGAGGCCATCGCTGTCGATGCCGGAGCGTGAGTCGATGGCCAAAGCAGGTTCTTTATCAGCCATAAGGGTATCTAATGTCAAACGCCCGTTTCACCTGGTGAGACGGGCGGGGGGGCCGGACGGGCGCGGACGGGCGCGGGGGAGGTGTGCGGCGGGTCAGGAGTGGAACCAGGGCCTGCCCGCAGGGTCGGGTTGCTCAGGCCGTTCGAGGTCAGCAGGAGATTCATCGGGCGAGCGAATCACGGTCGCCGCCCGCGTGCAACGCGCACCGGGCTCCTGGCAGCGGCAGGGAGCGGGGGGCCGGGAGCGGGGAGCGGAGGGCGGGCGGATCAGCGCGACACCGCCGACTCCACCGCGGCCACGGCCTCCGCCAGGCCCGGCGGGCGCGGCAGGTCCGGCACGGTCCGGCCCGCCCAGCCCGGACCGAGCGTCAGGACGACCGGCTTGCCGCGGGCGCCGCGCACGCCCCACTCCATCGCGGCGACATGCTGGGCGAGGGGGCGGCTGGCGGTGCTGCGGGACTGCGCCCACAGTCCCACCACCGCCGGGCCGGTCCTGCGGACGGCCGCGACGAGCGACTCGGCGGGCAGGGCGGCGCCGAACATCCGCACCGGGAGGCCGCGTTCGGCCAGCGCGGCGGCCAGCACCTCCAGCGGCAGGGTGTGGTTCTCGCCCGGCACACAGGCGAGCAGTGTGGTGGCGCGGGGCCGGCCGGCGGCGGCGGGGGGCGCGCCGCGCCGCAGTGCTCCGGAGACGTGCCAGGACAGGAAGTGCTCCACCTCGACGTATCTGTCCCCCGAGGTCTCCCACTTGCGGCCGACCGCTTGCAGGGTCGGCATGATCACCTCGGTCCAGGCGGCGACCAGGCCGTGCTTCTCCATCGCCGCCTGGAGCAGTGCGTCGAGGGCGGCGGCGTCCAGGCGCAGGGCGGCCCGGGCGACGCCCTTGCACTCCTGGCGGGCATCGCCGAGCCGGAGCCCGCCGGCGGGGCGGGCGGGGCGGCCCGGGCGGGCGGAGCCGGCCCGGGCCTGTGCCACGTCGCCGCGGGCCACGCGGGCGGCTTCGGCCGGGGGCAGGCCGGTCGCCGTCAGCGCGCACATCCGCTCCAGCCGCGCCACGTCCGTGACGGTCCAGCGCCGGTGCGTGCCGCCGGCGCGGTCGTCGGGGCCGAGACCGTAGCGGTGGTCCCAGGTGCGGATCGTGGTGGGCGCGACGCCGAGCCGCCTGGCCACCTCTCCGGTGGTCAGCCCGCCGCCGCGCCGCACGTCCTGGCCCATGACCCCAGCTTACGACGCACAAACGACGCACGTTGTCCGCGTCGTTCCGGCGACCAACACTGGGAGCCGACGCACGGCAGGAGGAACCAGGTCATGAGCGTGAGCACCCGGCCCGCCACCGTTCTCGCCCCGCCGGTGGAGGAAGCGCGGTACGAGGAGGAACTGGCCCATGGCCTCCGGGCCGACGACGAGGTCGTCTTCGCGGTGATCTACCGGCGTTGGGGTTCACTGGTCCACACGATGGCCGCCCGCTCGCTCGGGGACGCCCATGAGGCCGAGGACGTGACCCAGCAGGTCTTCCTCGGTGCCTGGCGCGGACGGCACACCTTCCACCCGGAGCGGGGCACGCTGGGGGCCTGGCTGGTCGGCATCACCCGCCGGAAGATCGTCGACGCGCTGGCCGCCAGGACCAGGCGCCTGCACCTCTCCGAGGCGGCGGCCCACGGCACCGGCGTGCCGCCGCGTCCCGAGGCGGCGGCACCCGACGACGTGCTGGACCGGGTACTGCTGACCGGCGAGCTGTCCCGATTGCCACACCCTCAGCAGCAGGTGCTCTGCCTGACGTTCTACGAGGACCTGACCCAGGCCCAGATCGCGGAGCGGACGGGGATGCCGCTCGGCACGGTCAAGAGCCACGCCCGGCGCGGACTGCACCGGTTGCGCCGGGTGATGGAACAGGTCCCCGCCATGTCGCCTGCCGCCCGACACCGGGCGTGACCGCCCGGGCGGACGGCGGGCCGCCCGGCGAGGGCCGGTGGTCGGCACCGGCGGGGGCCGGCCGGCGGGTCAGTCCGTCACCCGGCTCCGGTTCTGGTAGGCGAGGTCGCGGTACTCGGGGTGGCGGGCCATCCAGGCCGCGATGAACGGGCAGGTGGCCAGCACCGCGAGCCCCCGTTCGCGGGCGTCGTCGAGGACGGCGCGGGCGAGGGCGGAGCCGAGGCCCAGGCCGTTGTGGGCCGGGGCGACCTCCGTGTGGGGGTACACGACCAGCGCGTCCGTGCGCAGATAGTCGGCGAGGCCCACCCGTTCGCCGTCGAGGCGGATCTCGAACCGGGAGGCTTCGGGGACGTCGACGATCTCCACCCTGGCGGCGTCCGGCGGGTTCTGAGCGGGCATGCGTGTCTCCGGTGATCTGGTGGGGGAAAACACCGAGCATAAGGGGTGCCGGCGGGTGTATCGACACGTACGCCTCGTGCCCGTGTTCCCCCTCCCGTTGCCGTCGTTGTCCTCTACGTGCACGTCATCAGACCTATCGACCGGGCCTTCTTCGGCCTGCCCGCGGAGCACGCTCCCGTCACCGGCTTCTTCTTCGACTTCCTCGGCCCGCCGCCGCCGTTCGAGCGGTGGCGGGAACGGGTGTCGCTGCGGGCGGGCCGGCTTCCCGTACTGGCCCGTGCGCGGCCGTCCCCCGGTGCCCGGGTGTGGGCGCGGCGCGGTACGCCCCTCGACATCGACGCCCATGTCCAGCAGGCCGAGCTGCCGCGGGGGGCGGGGAGTCTCGCCGCCGCCTACGAGCGGCTTCGGTACCTGCCGCTGCCGGACGCCGGTGAGCCGCCCTGGGACTGTCAACTGCTGACCGGGCGGGACGGGCCGCCGGGGTTCCGGGTGTGCTACCGGGTCCACCACGGTCTGCAGGACGGGGTCGGCTCGGCGCACAGCGCGCTGGAACTGCTCGCCGACACGCCCGTCCACGGGCCGCGGCTGCACCCGCCCGCCGATCCTGGCCTCGGGGCGCTGCTGCGGGCCGCCTGGTACCTGGCCGCTCCCCTGCCCCGGCTGTTCTCCGCCCGCGCGGCTCCGGCGACCGCCGCCGGGGGTGACGCGAGCCGCCCGTGCCTCGGCCACCGAGACGTTCCGCTGGCGGTACTGCGCGCTCTGGCCGACGGGTACGGCGTGACGGTCAACGACGTCTGCCTGGCGGCGCTCTCCCTGGCGCTGAACGCCGGGAAGCGGGCGGCCGGGAGCGCGGCAGGACCGGCCCGGGACCCGGCCGGCCCGCGGTCGGTGCTGACCATCATGTCCACGCGCCGCCCGCACGAGCGGCACGCTCCCGGCAATCACATCGGTGCGCGGCCCCTGGTGCTGCCCGGCCGGGCGGTCACCCTCGACGCGGCGGTCGCGGCCGTGCGCCGGCAGACGCAGGCGGTCCGCGCCGAAGGGCGCGACGCGGCGCGTGTGCTGCTCGGTCTGCCGTGGCCGCTCGGCCCCGGGCCGCGACTGCTGCGGACGCTGCTCGGCCCCCGGCTGCACCCCCTGGCCACCAGCAGCATCACGTTCCCCGAGGCGTTCACCTGCTTCGGTGCGCGCCTGGAGGCGGCCTCCATGTTCATGGCGGTGGGTGAGGGCAGTCCCGTCTACCTGTCCTTCACCCGCACCCCCGGAACGGTCCGCTGCACCGTCGTCACCGATACCCGCAGACCCGGCGCCGCCGCCCTGCCCGAGGAGTGGGAGCGGGTCCTCGCCGGTTCCGCCGGCCGGTTCGACACCGCGTGACCGGCCCGGCCCGGCCTCATTCGACCCGTACCGGGTGCCGCACGACCGCGTCGAACAGATAGCCCTGGGTGTTGGCGACGGTGGCGTCCGGCTGGGTGCGGCCGGCGCTGTCCGTGGCCCTGGCGAGCAGCGTGTGCGGACCGGTGGCGGCCGGCCGCCACCGGGTGGACCAGCGGACCCAGCCGTCACGGCGGGGTGTGTCGTGCAGGTGGGCCTCGCCCCAGGTGGTGCCGCCGTCGGTGCTGACCTCGACGCGTACGACGCCGCCCGCCCCCGACCAGGACCGGCCGGTGAGCCGGTGGGTGGTGCCGGCGGTCAGGGTCGCCTCCCGGTCCAGCTCCCAGGCGCTCTTGACGGTCTGCCGGGTCAGCGGAGCGCTGCCGCCTGCGGGGTGGGCGTCGCCGAAGAGGCGGTAGAAGTCGGTGTTCCAGGGTGAGTAGAGCGGCTGTGCGGAGACCTCGATGTCGCCGACCCACTTGAGGGAGGCGATGCCGATCCAGGAGGGCACCAGGACGCGCACGGGGTGCCCGTGGTCGGGCGGCAGCGGTTCGCCGTTCATCTCGTGGACGAGCAGCACGTCGTCGAGCGCCTTGGACAGCGGCAGCGGACGGCGGACCCGGCCGAGGTCGGTGCCGTCGGCGAGGACGTAGGGGGCGTCGAGCCCGCGGGGCATGACGTCCACGGCCCGGCGGTCGAGACCCGCCCGCCGCAGCACGTCCGCGAGGCGGACGCCGCGCCAGCGGGCGGCGCCGATCGCGCCGAGGGTCCACGCGGTGCCGCTGACGGTCTGCCCCTGCTGGCTGGTGAAGAGGCTGCGTCCGTTGCCGGCGCACTCCACGAACGCGCTGTGGGAGACCGCCGGGAACTGCTTCAGGTCGTCGAGGGAGAACTCGGCCGGGCGGCCGTTCCTGAGGCCGTCGCCCCAGACGGTGAGGGACCAGTCGGCGGCGGTGAGGACGGGCGTCGTGGTGTGGTTGCGGACGAAGAAGCGGTCGTTGGGGGTGTGGTAGCCGGTGCCGGCGAGCGCGGCGAAGCGTGTCTCGGCGTTGGTGCCGCGGACGGTGAACCACTCGTCGGGCAGCGGTTTGACGATGCCGGGCGCGGTGGCCGCGGCCGCCGGTGCGGCAAGTGCCGCCGGGGCGGCGGCACCGGCGAGTCCGGCCGCCGCGAGGAGCCGGAGCATGTCACGGCGCGAGACACCGTCGGCGCGGGCCTCGCCGGCCAGCCACTGGCGCAGTCTGCGACGGTCGTAGGCGGATTCGGAGGTACGCAAGGCGGCCTGCCTTTCGCGGAGGAGCACGGTGCGTCCGTACAGCACCCGTACGGAGCAGCCGTACAGCGGGGTGAGGGGTGCGCGAGGTGGGGGCAATGTCCGTGGCCGGGGCTTCGCGCAGGTGTGGTGCACGCTTGCGCGGGACGGACGATGGGGTTATGCGGCGAGGATCAACAACAGCCGTGCGGGGCGACGAGCGCGCGGGACCGCGAGGCGGTGGGGCGGCGTCGGCTGAGGATCATGCGGCCATCGTAGGGGAAGGAACCGTGCGCGCGGGCGGGAACCGGCGCAGAGAGGCGGGCCGGGCGTTCGCGGCCCCGGGAAGCCCGGCCGCTGCCGCGCTTCCCGGGGGGAGTCGGGGGCTCGACGCCCCCTGGACCGGCTCTGCGGGCCGGTCAGAAGTCGTAGTTGTCGATGTTCTTCGCGTCGAACACCGCGGGGTCGCCGAGGGTGATGATCCCGTTCTCGCCCAGTTCGAACCAGCCCATGTCGCCGGCGAGGAACATCTGGCCCTCCCGGCCCGTGATCTGGCCGGAGACCAGGGCCACGGCGGCGCGGGCGGCCAGCTCACCGAGCTTGGCCGGGTCCCACAGCACGAACGACTCGACGGTGCCGTCCTTCACGTAGGGACGCATGTCGTTCGGGGCGCCGAGCCCGGTCAGTGCCACGGTGCCCTTGTACGAAGACTGCGACAGGAACTTGGCCGCCGCCTTCACGCCGTTCGTGGTCGGGGAGATGATTCCCTTCAGGTTCGGGTGGTCCTCCAGGAGCCGCTGGGTCTCCTGGTAGGACTTGTCGGCGTCGTCGTCGCCGTAGGCGATCTCGACGAGCGTCATCGCCTTGTACCGGGGGTCGGCCAGCTCGTCCTTCATGTAGTCGATCCAGGTGTTCTGGTTCGACGCCGTCTTCGCGGCGGACAGGATCGCGATCTCACCCTTGTATCCGGTCTGCGTGCCGATCAGTTCGAGCTGCTTCAGCGCGAGGTCCTCGGCGCCGGCCGGGGAGACGAAGGCGTCGCGGCACTCCGGCTGGGTGTCGGAGTCATAGGTGACGATCTTGATGCCGTCGGCCATGGCCTTCTTCAGGGACGTGCACAGCTTCTCGGGGTCCTGCGCGGAGACCGCCATCGCGTCGACGCCCTGCTGGGTGAGGGTGTCGATGTGGGTCACCTGGCCGGCGGTGTCGGCGCCGTCGTTGGTGCCCACCTCCTTGTAGGAGGAGCCGAGTTCGGTGAGGGCCTGCTCGCCGCCCTTGTCGGCGACCGAGAAGTAGGGGGTGTTGACCTGCTTCGGCAGGAAGGTGACGTTCAGACCCTTTTTGAGGGGTGCGTTCGGAGACGCCTCGCCCGCCTTGGCGTTGGTGGTACTGCCGCCACTGCCGGAGTCGTCGGTCGAGCCGCCGCATGCGGTGGTGAGCAGGCTGAGCGAGGAGACCGCGGCGAGCAGCACGGACGTGCGGCGTGTAGTGGTTCTGTGCATGTGCTTCTTTCGGAGAGTGAACATGAGGCGGCCGTGACCCGCCCGTCGGCCCTTCGAGTTCCTTGCCGCAGAGGCGATACGTGCGGCACTCGGACCGGCGATTCACCATCCGGTCGACGAGACACTTTGCGGGTGTTACTTTCTTCCCGCGCAAACTCGGAACTGTGAAGGGGCGTCAACGCGAGAGCGACGGCGAGGGGAGCCCCCCGATCCGTCACCGCTTACGCCACCCGCCGCTGTGCCACGGAAAGTCGGCACCGTCCGCCGTTGCGGCGCCGGAACGGGCGTGGGGCCCAGACCGGGACGGATGGAACATGACGGCTCCTCGACGACGCGGGGGCAGCCCGACGCGTCCTGAAAATTATCAAGGGTGTTGCCCGGGACGTTAGGCAAGTAACACAGCCGCGTCAATGGGTACACAGAAAGTTGTCACTCTTGAGATCAACGCCGGTGTCCGCAAGGGCGTTGGCGGATTCCTCCGGTGTCCCGCCGACCCGCCTCCGGACGCTTCGCCAGTCCTCGTCTACCTCTCGTCGGTGACCGCGTCGAGCAACTCCGGTCCGTTGTTGCGGACGTTGTTGACGGCCGGGGAGACGGGCCGGGCCTCCAGGTGGCCGTAGGCGGGCTGGCCGAGCAGGGCACGCAGGGCGTCCGGGTCCTGGTGGCGGGGGTCGAGCCAGGCGTCGTAATGGTCCGGTGTGAGGGCGAGCGGCATGCGGGGGTGGACACGGCCGGCCGCGTCGGTGGCCTCGGTGGTGATGATCGTGCAGGTCGTCAGCAGCGCGGCCGGGTCGTCCTCCTGCCGGACCCGCGGATCGCGCCAGAACTCGTACAGTCCGGCGAGGGCCATCACCTGTCCGTCCGCCGAGTGGAGGAAGTACGGCTGTTTGCGCGGCTTGCCCGTGACCGGGTCCTCGGTCCGCTGCCACTCGTAGAAACCGTCGGCGGGCAGCAGGCAGCGGCGACGGACGAACGCGCTGCGGAAGGCCGGTTTCTCGGGCACGGTCTCGACCCGGGCGTTGATCATTCTGGCGCCGATCCTGACGTCCTTGGCCCATGAGGGCACCAGGCCCCAGCGCAGCGGCCGCAGCCGGCGCTCCGCCGGCGAGGTGTCCCCGGTGTCGTGCGGGGCGCGCTCCAGGACGGCCCACACGTCGTCGGTCGGGGCGACGTTCCAGTTCGGGGCGAGCGACGTGGCCGGATGCCGGTCGGTGACCTGGAAGAGCTGTACGAGGTCTTCGGGGCCGCGGGTGGAGGCGTAACGACCGCACATACGATCACTCTGCCATCCCCTTCGTGTGAACGCGCGACCGCGCGCGGCGTCCGGGGCGGCCCCGGCGGTGCCGTCGGGCGGCCTCACCCGGTGGCCGGCGCGCCGGTAGCCGCGCTGGTCAGGGGGTGGCGCGGGCGGTGGCGGTGGGCGTGGCGGCGGTCCGTACCCGTCGCCGGGCCGGCGAAACCGGTGGTGTCCTCCGACGAGCGTCCCGGCGGGCCGCGGTGGACAGTGAGAGACATGAACCGTCATCGACGCCCGCCCCGGCGTGCCCCCTGGACAGCGGGCGGCGCCGCCGTGCTCGTCCTCGGCGGCATCGGCGCGTGGGCGTGGGTGGTGACGGACGACGGTTCGACGCCGCGCCCCACTCCGTCGGACTCGGCCGACCTGGCCCTGCCGACCCTGGCTCCCCTGCCGACCGCGACCGGCACGCGCACGCAGTCGCCCACGGCCCGGCCGACGCCGACCCGGACCTCGCAGCGCGCGCCGACGGCGTCGGGCACCACCCGGCGCCCGGAGGCCGGCGACACTCCGTCGGGCGGTGTGCGGACACCGCGGTCGCAGCGCCCGGCGACCCGCCCGGCGACCAGGGGGCCGGCACAGGAACCGTCCCGGGGTACCTCTCCGCGGCCGCCTCAGGAGCCGACGCGAGGGGCCACCCGAGGGACGGCCGGGAGGACGCCCGAGGGGGCGACCGAGGGGGCGACGCGCGAGCCGACCCGGGGAGCGACCCCGCGCCCGCGGCCGACCTGGAAACCTGATCCGGAGCCGACACCGGGCGCGTCCCGGCAACCGTCTCACCGGCCGTCTCCCCAACCGTCCCGTGGGCAGTCCCGTCAGCCTTCTCGGAACCCCGACCCGGAGCAGACGGGGAAGCCGACCCGCAAAGCGACTCCGCGGCCTACGCGGGCGCCGCGGCAGGAACCGACCCGGGAGGCGTCCCGGGAGGCGTCCGGGGAGGCGTCCGGGAAGCGCTCGGCTCCGCCCTCGGACCGTGCCGGCACCCCGAGGCCCGAGCCGTCACCGTCCCGTGCGCCGGCCGACCGGACGACGACGCCGGGCGTCGACACGGCGGGGGCCACGGCCTGGTACACGTCCCCGGCCGCGGTGGCGGCCGCCCGGCGGATGGCCGCCACTGGGGTGGTGGGCGACGCGGCGTGCTCGATGTCGGCCGTCGGCCGGCCGGATCCCGGTCTGGTGCCGCCGCTGGACCGCATCGGCATCGGGCAGAGCGACGGCTACACCTGCCTGGTCTTCTGAGGCAGGCCCGCACCCCTCCCCTCCCCCGGACTCACTCCGCGGTGATACGCAGGACGCCGGTCACCGTGCCCTGCAGGAAGGTGCCGTCGGTGGTGATCGTGCCGGCCATCTGCAAGGTGTCGAAGAGCGAGCCGACCCCGACGGTCTTGCTGCGCACGACCTTGCCGGTCGCCGGGTCGATCTGGGCGTAGCGGAACGGGTCCAGCAGGCTGGTGCCCTTGGTGCCGGGGATCAGGGGGTCGCGGAGCACGGTGTGGAGCAGGCCGTCACCGGTGGAGAGCTTGGGTACGGCCGCGGAGCGCAGGGCGTTGTCCCACACCGGCGCGCATCCGGTGCCGTCGGCGCGGACGTCGACGCGGGTCAGGCCGCCCGCGAAGTCGGCCGAGGCGGGGACGCTGTCACCGGCGCCCTCGGGCACGGCGGGATAGGGGTAGCCGTAGGTGCCGGCGACGAAGACGCTGCGGCCGATGCCCACCGGTGAGTTCTCGCTGGCCGGGCCGGCGGCGGCCCGGAGGACCGGGACCCGGCAGACGTCCGCCCCGTCGGAGGTGCGGTACACCTCCAGGTGGGCGGCGTCGTCCGCGTTGTCGACGATGGCCACGTAGTCCGTGCCCGTGCCGGGGCCGAAGAAGGTGGGGGTGGAGCCGCTGCCCCAGCTCAGCAGGCCCGGCTTGCGGGCGGTGCCCCGGTCGTACGGCTTGCGCCAGGTGATCTTCGGGGTGCCGTCGGCGCCGGCGGTGAGGAGGTAGGTGGCGTGGGTGGTGGTGACGGCGGTGCCCTGCGGTGCCGTGGAGATGCTGTTGGCCACGCGCTCGCCGGCGGGCAGGGTCAGGGTGCGGACGGTGCCGGTGGTGTCGTCCGCCGTGCCGACGACACCGTTGCCGGTGGCGAACCACACCCGGCCCTTCCAGTCGGGGGCGAGGCCGGTGACCGCGTCCCCCTCGGGTATGGCCGACGTCAGGGAGAGTCTCCGGTCGACCGTCAGCCGCCAGGAGCCGTCGGTGTCCTGGTGGTGGCCGACGCGCAGCAGGGCGCGGCTGCCGTCGGCGACGACCAGGCGGTCCTGGTGATCTGTGTAGGCGTACACCCCGCCCAGCAACGATCCCTTGGTGAGGGCGAGTTCGGCGAGGGAGGAACCGTCGTCGGGGTCGAGCAGGCGGACGGTGGGGACCTGGCCGAAGAGCGGGGTGCAGAGCGCGACGGGGTAGCCGTCGGCGCCGACCAGCACGGTGGGGCAGGCCGAGGCGAGAGCGGTCCGCTCGGAGTGCCAAGTGCCCGCGCCGGGTCCGGCCAGCGGGGTGGTGTCGGAGGAACCGGTGTCCCCGTGCATGGTGGCGGTGCCGTCGGGGCCGGCGTAGGGGTTGTGCGGAGGCGCGGGGGCGAACACGCCGGCGGTGGCGGAGGCGTCGGTGGTGGCGGTCGAGGCGGCGGCGGTGGTGGCAGTGGCGCCGCTCGTCGTGGTGGCGGCGAGCGCGAGGGCGGCGAGCAGGGACCGGGCGGTGCGCCGGTGGGTTCCGCGCCGCGTTCCAGGGGTGGGGGCCATGTCGGGTGGGTCCTTCCTTCGGGGGTGGTGTCCGGGCCGGACGGGCACGTGCGGGACTGCCACGCGGCCCGTCGGGTCGTGGTGTACGCCGGGGCCCTGGCCGGGCGTGCGGCGCTACGGGGGCGTGCGGAGGGCCAGCAGGCGGTACGGGGGCTGCTGCTCGGTCGCTATCCAGGACCTGGGGCACGGACTCGGCGCTCGACGCTGGGCACCAGGAGTCCGAAACCCGGACGCGCGTGGTGTCAGGCGTGGGGCGGCGGCCCGCTCCGGAGGGACCCGGGCGGTACGGCCGTGGACCGGGCCGGGCCGTCAGCCGGTGCGGCGACAGAGCGCGCCGGCCGTGCGCGCGAGGTCGACGTGGCGTCGGCGCGTGAAGTCCCGGGGGCGGCTCATGCGTTGATCGAACCAGGGAAGCTGACGCGCGGTCAAGAAGCACCGCGGGGCTTCCCGACTGGTGGACGTGGCGACGGGCGGGGGTGCACGCCGGGTCGGTGGACGGTGCCGGTGCCCTCGGCCACAAGGGTGTCCAGCATCCGTTCGGCCACGGCGACGACGGTCATCGACGGGGTCGCCCCCGGTCGCGTCGGCCCGCGCCGCGGGCGGGCCACCGAGGCCAGGAAGGTGCTCAGCGCCCCGAAGAGGTCCCGGACGGCACGCGGACGCAGCACCGGATGTCCACCGGGCACGTGCGGAGGGGCCGCGTCGAGGACCAAGTGTTCGACGCACCGAAGCCTCGCGGCACGCGGCACGCGGCACGCCAGACGCCGGGACCCGCGTCCGATCGGCGGGACTTCTGTCGGGTGCCGGTCACACCCCGCCCGTTTCCAGGACGACGCGCAGGGCGGACCCACCGGCACCGCCTGCCGCGCGAGGCGGCGTTCGGCACTCAACTCGCGGGCTGTAGCTGCTGTTTGAGCCTCACGACGAGGAGGTTTCGAGTCCGTACGCGGGGACATGTGTGCCGGGTCCGGCGGGTGGGTGTGCCGTCCCGTGACGCCCGCGAACCCACCCACCGACATCCCTCTTTGCAGGGGCGCACACCGTGGACACCGTGGTTGTCCGTAGTATCTCTGCACAAGGAGCTTCCACGGCAACGACGGGCGTTGGCCGGTCGTCGCGGCCGACGAGTCACATCTACTCCACCGGCTGTGCCATGACGCTCCCCTCAACACCCTCGCAAAGAAGGGAACATCCTCATGTCGGAGACACTGAATCAGGCCACGGAGGTGGCGTCGCAGTACGCCTCCCAGGTGGCCGGCGACCTCGGGCGCAACGCCAAGGAGCAGGAGCGCCTCGGCGCGGAGATCGCCGCACTGCAGGACCAGCTCGTCGCGCTCCAGCGGGACCACGGCGTACTGGTCAACCTCCAGCAGGCGCTCGGCACGACGGCGGCGGCGGCCGCGTCGCCGGACGCCGGCAGCGACACCGAGGGCACCGGCTCCGTGCCCCGGCCGCGCGGGAAGGCGGCCGCCGAGCGCACCGCCGGCAAGCGCACCCGCGCGAACACGGCGAGCACGGCGAGCACGGCGAGCACCAAGAAGCCCGCGAAGGGCCAGGAGCGTACGGCCAAGAAGTCGCCGGCGGCCAAGGCCACCGCGAAGACGGCGGCCGAACCCTCCGTCGCGCCGGAGGCGAAGGCGGACACCGAGGCCCCGGCCAAGCCGTCCAGCAAGCCGTCGACCAAGCCGGCCGCCAAGTCGGTGGCCAAGCCCGCCGCCAGGACGACGGCGGCGAAGAAGCCGGCGGTCAAGAAGGACGCGGCGCCCACCCTGGGCGCGCTGATCCACAGCCTGCTCGCCACGCAGGGCGAACCGCGCTCCGCCGCCGAGGTCGCCACCGCGCTCGGCGAGGCGCACCCTGAGCGTCCCGTCAAGACCACGGTGGTGCGCAACACGCTTGAGGGTCTGGTGGCCAAGGGCCAGGTGCAGCGCTCCAAGCAGGGCACCTCCGTCTTCTACACCGCCCCCTCCACGTCGGGAGCGGCGACGGCGGCCGAGGCCGGAACCGAGGCGGCCCCGGCCCCGGCCGAGTGAGTGGCCGGTTCCCCGGCCGCCTTACGGTCCCGGTGGGGTGACCGCCTCGACCACCCCACCCCGGGCACCCGGCCCGAGGGTGCGCACGGGGCACGGTGTCACCGGCCCGCCGCCGGCCTGGTGGAGCAGCGGAGGGCGGCCGTCCTGCCCGGAGCCCCGTACGACACGCTGTGCGGCGGGGCTCGGGCCGTGCGGACGCACCGGACGGCCGGTGGTCTCCAGCGGAGGCGATCCGGCCGGTCCGGTGCCCGTGTCAACTGACGCGCCGATCGGCCACGTTCGGGTGAGAGGTCGCGCGGGGCTGTCTGGGGGCGCGGAGGGTGGGTACTCCTGCAGTCAGGTCAGCCGAGCGAGAGGTGACTCTCATGATCTTCGCGCTGTGCACGGCGGGGCCCCTGCTGCTCGCCCTTCTCCTGGTCCGCCACGACGCGGACCAGCGCTCCGTGCCCCGGCACAAACGCCATGGTCCCAGCACCGAATGACCGTCGCCGCCCCGGTCAGACGAAGGCGCTCTGACCGGTGACGGCCTTGCCCACGATGAGGGTGTTCATCTCCCGGGTCCCCTCGAACGAGTAGATGGCCTCCGCGTCGGCGAAGAAGCGGGCGATGTCGTAGTCCAGCACGATGCCGTTGCCGCCGAAGATCTCGCGCGCCCAGGCGACCACCTCCCGCATCCTCGCGGTCACATGGGCCTTGGCCAGCGACGAGTGCTCGTCCTTGAAGACGCCGTCGTCCTGGAGCCGGGCCAGCCGCAGCAGCATGCCCCAGCAGGCGGTGATGTTGCCCAGGCACTTGACGAGCAGGTCCTGGACGAGTTGGAAACCGGCCAGCGGACGCCCGAACTGCTCACGCTCCTTGGCGTAGGCCAGGGCCAGTTCGTAGGCACCGACCATCACGCCGAGGGCCTGCCAGGCGACGCCGCTGCGGGTGGCCCGCAGTATCTCCGCCACATCGCGGAAGGAGCCGATGTTCTGGAGCCGGTCGCGCTCCGGCACCCGCACACCGGTCAGGGTGATGTCCGCGTTCTCGACGATACGCAAGGACGTCTTGTGCGCGATCCGCTCCGCGGTGAAGCCCGCGGCGCCCTTGCCGACCACGAACCCCTTGACCTGGTCGTCGGCCACGTCCCGGGCCCAGACCACCACCTGGTCGGCGAAGGTGGCGTTGCCGATCCACCGCTTGGCACCGTCGAGTGTCCAGGTGTCGCCGTCACGCCGGGCCGTGGTGCGCATCCCGGCCGCCACGTCGGAGCCGTCGAGCGGTTCGGTCAGGGCGAACGCGCCGATCGTCTCCATCGCGGCCATGCCCGGCAGCCACCTCTCGCGCTGCTCCTGGTCGCCGCCGGCCTGGACGGCGTACATGGCCAGGCCGTTGTGGACGCCGAAGAAGGTGGCGACCGAGGCGTCGACACGGCTCATCTCCATCGCCATCATGCCGCTCAGCAGGTGGCTGACGGCCGGCCGGTGAGCACCGTAACCCTCGTACGGCAGTCCGACCAGACCGCTCTCGCGGAACCGCGTGATCAGTTCCGTCGGGAACCTGCCCCGCGACCAGGCTTCGTTGACCAGGGGCGCGACCTCCTGCCGCATGAACTCCCGGGTGCGCAGGAGGATCTTGTGCTCCTCGTGGGAGAGCGCGCTCTCGAAGTCGTAGAAGTCGGCCGCGGTCCGCTCGTCCAGGTCAGTAGTCATGCCTTGCCTCCTTCCACGGTTCGCTCGCGCAATGCCCGCGGACGCGGGGCGCGATACCCCCGGGGGTGACGCGGCAGGCAGGCATGCCCTTGTCGTCGACGGGCAGATGAACCATCCGCAACGGGAGGACATCATGACCATCGCCATGGAAGCGGCCACGCGTTCGGAGCACGACGACGACCAGGACCCGCCGGAGTCGCCGCGCGAACGCGCCAATCGAAGATGGAACGAGATCATGCAGGAGACCCGGGTCGCGCAGACCGGTGTGCAGATCCTCTTCGGTTTCCTCCTCAGCGTCGCCTTCACGTCGAGGTTCCAGGACCTGGACACCTTCGATCACGTCGTCTACGTCGTCACGGTGGTCTGCGGCGCCGCGGCCACCGGGGCGCTGATCGCACCGGTCTCCCTGCACCGCTTCCTGTCCGGCCAGCGGATGAAGGACGAGATGGTGGAGGCCGCGCACCGGCTCATGATGTGCGGCATGGTGCTGCTGGCCCTGACGATCGGCTGCACGCTGCTGCTCATACTGCACGTCGTCGTCCCCGGACTCCTCGCCGAGTTCCTCGTCGGCGGCGTCATGCTGTGGTTCCTGCTGTCCTGGTACGCCCTGCCGCTGTGGCTGCGCCGCCGCGCCGCCCGACGGACGGCCACGCCGGAAGACGAGTAGGAGCGGCCCGCGGGTACGCCCACCGACTCGGGTGACGAAAGGTTCACCGCAGCGAGGGAGGTTGCCATGGACGGAAACGTGCTGGAGCTGGGAGACCTGCTCGCCGACGCGGAGGACGCCTCACCGGTGGACTCCGTCGACGTCGTCGCGAGCAACTTGCGCAAGCGGTTCGGAGCGGTCAGCGTCTCGTTCCTCTTCGTGGATCTGATCGAGGAGGAACTGGTACGGCTGACCACGGCCGACGAAGCGTGGGAGAGCCATGGGGCGGCCCCCATCGGCCTGCGCGGCAGCGTCTACGAGGACGTACTGCGCTCGCAGCGCCCGCGGGTACGGCCGGACGGTCACGGCGCACACCGGATGATCTCCCCCGTCACCAACCGCGGGGACTGCCTGGGCGTCCTGGAGGTGACGGTCCCCCACAACGACCCGTCGGTGCTGCGGCAGGTGAGCGAGGCGGCCCACGCCCTGGCCTACATCATCGTCACCGACCGGCGCTTCACCGACCTCTACCACTGCTGCCGGCGTACCACACCGACCAGTCTGGCCGCCGAGATCCAGCATCAGTTGCTGCCGTCCGCGTCCGCCTGCGAGGCGCCGCAGTTCGCCGTGGCGGGCGGTCTGGTGCCGGCCGACGACATCGGCGGCGACACCTACGACTACGCCATGGACCGGGACACCCTGCACCTGTCCATCACCGACGCGATGGGGCACGACACCGACTCGGCGCTGCTGGCCACCCTGCTGCTCGGCGCGCTGCGCGGCGCGCGGCGGGCCGGCTGCGACCTCGCCGAGCAGGCCCGTCGCGCCCACCACGCCCTCCTCGACCACCACCGCGGCCTGGCCACCGGGCAGTTGCTCCGCGTCCGCCTCGACACCGGTGCCGTGGAACTGGTCAACGCCGGACACCCGCGGCCGCTGCTGCTGCGCGACGGCACCGTACGGGAACTCGCCTTCGTGGCCAACCTCCCCTTCGGGGTCGTCTCCCCCGTCGCCCACCAGGTCCAGCACCTGGACCTGCGCCCCGGTGACCGGCTCCTCCTGCTGACCGACGGCATGCAGGAGCGGGAGGCCGCCGGTGTGGACCTGCCCGCGCTCCTGCGGGAGAGCCGCGCGCTGCACGCCCGGGAGGCCGTGCGCACCTTCGTCTCCGCCGTCCAGGACACCTGCCGGGGCCGGCTGCGGGACGACGCCACCGTCCTCTGCCTGGACTGGTACGGTCCCCGCCGCCCCGGGTGAGGCGGCGGAGCCGGTCAGGGGGTGTCGACGTGGTGGACGGTGGTCAGGTCGGCCAGTCCGGAGATGCTCAGGACCGGTTCGAGGAGCGGGGTGGCGATGAGTTCGAGCCGCTCGCTGTGGTGGAAGAGGACGCTCAGTCCGGCGCTGTCCAGGTACTCGACTCCGGTGAGGTCGATGACCAGGGGCCCGTCGGTGGTCTCGATGGCCGTGGCGAAGGCGTCGGTGTTGCTCATGTCGATCTCGCCGACGACCGTGAGGACCGGGGCGCCGTCGGGTCGTCGGCCGGGGGTGAGGGACAGCGGGGTGGTCATGAGGCGATCCTCGTGTGCATGTCGACAGTGGTGCCGGCGTCGCCGGAGGTGATGGTGACGTGCTGCATGAGCGCGCGCATCAGGGCGACGCCGCGACCACGGTGGGTGTTGAGTTCCGGCCGGGGTGTCTTCCACCGGCCGGTGTCGGCGATGGTCAGGCGCAGATCGTCGACCAGGGCTTCGGCCCGTAGCCGGACGGTGTCGCCCGGGGCGTCCCGGTGGCCGTGCTCGATGGCGTTGGCGCATGCCTCGCCCGCCGCCACCAGGACGTTCTGCACGGTGTGCGGGGGAAGTTCGCACTGGGCGAGCCAACTGCGCAGCGCCTGGCGGACCGGTGCCAACTGGGAGGACTCCGCGGGGAAGGCCATCTCCAGCGGAGCCGGGTGGCGGTAGAGCAGCAGGGCGACATCGTCGTCGTAGCCGTCGGCGGGCGCGAGCCGGGACATGACCTGGTTGGCCAGCTCGTCGACGGCCGCGGCCCGGCCGGCCTGGACGGCCGCGCTGGCCTGGTCGATACCGGCGGTCAGCGGGCGGCGCCGGCGTTCCACCAGGCCGTCGGTGTAGAGCAGCAGGGTGGCGCGGGCCGGCACGGTGCAGCAGCCTTCGGGCCGGTCCCGGCCGGGACGCACCGCCAACGGGACCGAGCGCCCCTGGTCCAGGAGGCGGGTGGTGCCGTCGGGGTGGGTGAGGATGCCCGGCGGGTGCCCGGCGCTGGAGTAGGTGAGGTCTCCGGTGGCCGGGTCGAGGACACCGCAGAAGACCGTGGTGCACATGGCGCCGTGGACGCCGGCCGCGAAGTGGTCGAGGGCCATCAGCGTCTGGGCGGGTCCGGAGTTCTGCAGCAGCAGGGCCCGGCAGGCGCTGCGCAGTTGCCCCATGACGGTCGCCGCTTCCAGGCCGCGTCCGACGCAGTCCCCGACGACGATGCCGATGCGCCCGTCGCGCAGCCGGACGGTGTCGTACCAGTCGCCGCCGACCTCCAGGGGCCGGGTGGCGGGTTCGTAGCGGACGGCGAACCCCTCGGGGAGGTCGGAGGGGCCGAGGATGGAGCGTTGCAGCGCCAGGGCGGTCTCACGCTGCTGGTCGATCTGGTGGGCCCGGGCGAGCCCCTGGGAGAGCTGGCCGGCCAGCAGGGACAGCAGGAGTTGGTCCTCCTCGGTGAACGGGCGGTGTTCACCGAGGTCTATCCAGAGCGCCATGGTCCCCTCGGGGTGGCCGAGGGTGATACCGGCACCCGCGGGGTCCTCGATCGGGGTGAGCAGGGGCCGGCCGAGCCAGGCGGTCAGCGTGGCCCGCCGTTCGGCGGGCAGGTCCCGCCAGTGTCCGACCTCCTCGGTGGCGGTCACGGACGGCTCCCGGCCGGGCGTCGCGACGACGGCCAGCGCGGACTCGGCGCGCCAGAGCTGACGCAGTTCGGCGAGCGCCCCCGACAGCGCCTCGGGGAGGCTGGTGGCCTGGGTGAGCCGCATACCGAGGGCGGCCTGCGCGCTCTTGCGCTGGATCGCGTAGTGCTCGGTGGTGACGTCGCGGAAGGTGCCGACGGTGACCCGCCGGCCGGTGTCGGGGTCGTGTGCCTGGTTGAAGCTGGCGGTGACCCACATGCGGTGGCCGTCGCGGTGGGTGAGGGGGACGGTGTAGGAGCCCTTGGGGTTGCCGAGCAACTGCGCGAAGGCCGCCTCGACCCGGCGGTGCGCCTCGGGGTCGGCGGCGGCCTCCGGCCACCAGGGGTGGACGGGCCGGTAGGGCAGTCCCTCGGGGCCGTAGCCGAGGGTGTCGGCGAAGGCGGCGTTGATCTCGACGACCGAGCCCTCCTCGTCGCAGACGAAGAACGCCTCCTGCAAGGAGTCGACGAGAGCGGTGCGCCAGCGGGCCTGATGGTTGCGCAGCCGCGCCAGCTCCACGTTGGCCCGTACCCGGGCCAGGAGTTCGGCGGCGGCGAAGGGTTTGACGAGATAGTCGTCGGCGCCGGCCTGGAGGCCCTCGATGGACGCCTCCTGCCCGGCCCGCGCGGAGAGCAGCAGTACGGGGACGAAGGCGGTGCGCGGGTCGGCGCGCAACGCCGCCACCAGGGCGAGCCCGTCGAGGCCGGGCATCATGACGTCGCTGATCACGAGGTCGGGGGCGTCGGCGCGGACGGCGTGCAGGGCCGCCTGCCCGTCGTCGACGGTGTCGGCCTCGTACCCGGCGCCGCGCAGGAGGCGGGTGAGGTACTCGCGCATGTCGGCGTTGTCGTCGGCGACGAGCACGCGCGCGGCGACCGCCGGCCGGGCGGGGAGGCCGGGCGCCTCGCCGTCGGCCGCGCCGGGGTCCCCGGCGGGCGCCTCGGGCAGCCAGCGCAGCGCTTCCTGCACATAGGGGTCGGCCCCGGCGGACAGGGTCCGGTCCGCGCCGGGGGCGAGGGCCTCGGGGGGCAGGTGGTCGGCGCCGAGCGGCAGGCGGACGGTGAAGGAGGTGCCCTCGCCCTCGCGGCTGTCGGCGGTGATCGTGCCGCCGTGCAGTGCGATCAGCTCCCTGACCAGGGCGAGTCCGATGCCGCTGCCCTCGTTGGAGCGGGCGCGGGCGTTCTCGATGCGGTGGAACCGCTCGAAGAGTCGGTCCATCTCGGCGGCGGGCACACCGATGCCCGTGTCGGCGACCACGACGACCGCGTGGGCGCCCTCGGCCCGTACCGACACCCGGATCGATCCGTCGAAGGTGAACTTCAGGGCGTTGCTGAGCAGGTTGAGGATCACCTTCTCCCACATGCCGCGGTCGATGTGGACGTCCTCGGGCAGCGGCGGACACTCGATGACGAAGTCCAGGCCCGCGCGGTCCACGGCGGACCGGAAGACGCTGGCCAGGTCGGCGGTGACGGAGGCCAGGTCGACCGGTTCGAAACGCGCCTGCATCCGGCCCGCCTCCAGCCGGGAGAAGTCCAGCAGCGAGTTGACCAGTTTGCCCAGCCGCAGCCCGTTGCGGTGGACGACGTCCAGTTCCTCGCGGATGCGGGGGTCGCCGTCCGCGAACCGGCCGCGCAGTTCCTCCACCGGGCCCATGATCAGCGTGAGGGGGGTGCGGAACTCGTGGCTGATGTTGGAGAAGAACGTCGTCTTGGCCCGGTCCAGTTCGGCGAGTTCCTCCGCGCGGCGCTGCTGGGCCTCGTAGCTGCGGGCGCTGGCGATCCCCGAGGCGAGGTGGCCGGCGACCAGTTCGACGAAGCCGCGGTAGCCCTCGTCCAGGGCCCGGTACCGGTTGAGGCCGGCCACCAGGAAACCGTAGGGCACCCCGCCCTGCCGGAGCAGCGGCAGCACCAGGGCCCGTTCGGGCGGGTGCGGCCAGTCACCGGTGGGCAGGGCGGTGAACCGGTCCCCGTCCAGCACCACCGGCACGATCTCGCCGCGCGTCAGCGCGGGCAGCGGCCACGGCCCGGCCGAGTCGCCGGCCGGCAGGACCGCGGGCGCGGCGGGGTGCCCGGCGGGCATGCCGCTGGCGCCCGAGAGCTCCGCGGAGCCGTCGGAGGTGAACAGGTAGGTGAGGGTGAAGGGCAGGTCCCGGCGGTTGCGGCTGAGCTGCTGGTCGGCGAAGGACAGCACCTCCCGCTCGGTGCGGACCACGCTGGGGTCGGAGCCGAGGTCGCGCAGGGTCGCCATCCGGCGCTCGCCGATGACCCGCTCGGTCTCCTCGCTGACCACGCAGAGCATGCCCACGACCGTGCCGTCGTCGTCGCGCAGCGGGCTGTAGGAGAAGGTGTGGTAGCTCTCCTCCGTGTACCCGGAGCGCTCCAGGAACAGCAGCAGGCCCTCGTCCCAGGTGGCCCGGCCGGTGGTCATGACGGTGTCGATGCGGGGACCGATGTCGTCCCAGATCTCCGCCCACACCTCGCGGGCCGGCCGGCCCAGCGCCCAGGGGTACTTGCGGCCCAGCGTGTCCCGCCGGTAGGCGGCGTTGCAGAAGAACGTCAGGTCCGGGCCCCACGCCATCCACATCGAGAACCGGGACGACAGCAGGATGCTCACCGCCGTGCGCAAACTCTGCGGCCAGTCGCCCGGCGGACCGAGCGGGGTCGTCTGCCAGTCCACCCGGGCCAGGTCACGGCCCACCTCTTCGTCGGCGGTGAACACGTCGGCCCCGGCCTCCGCCGCGGGCTCGTGCTCAGCCTCTTCCGACCGCGCCACTGCACACTCCTTCGTCCACACCCCGACACACCGCGTCATCGCGCCTGCCCGTCCCCGGCGGAACGGACCGCGTCGGTCCCCGGGCCAGAGCCGGAGACGACCGTCACGGACGCCGCGCGTACGCCGGCCGGAGCCGGACGATCAGGTTCCGCGACCGACGCCGTCGGGACCGCTCTTGCCCACCGAGGCGGATGACTTCGTAGGATAAGCCAGTCGACCCCGGGCATCCGCGCGGTGGCGGCCATCTCATCGGTACGGAGGAACTGGGGATCACCATGACCACGCGTCCCTCGCCGTCCTCCCCGACCCGGCCGGCGGACGAGACGGCCCGGCTGGCCGCGGTCCGCCGCTACCGGATCCTGGACACGCCGCCCGACGGGGCGTTCGACCGGATCGCCGCGCTGGCCGCCCGGATCTTCGACGCGCCCATGGCCACGGTGGCGATCGTGGACAGCGACCGGGTGTGGTTCAAGGCCACGCACGGGCTGGACGGCATCGCCGGGACCGGCCGCGACCCGGGGCTGTGCGCCTCGGCCATCCTGCACGGCGAGCCCTACGTGGTCACGGACGCCGTCGACGACGCCCGTGCCCTGGCCCACTGCCTCGTCCGGGGTGACCCGGGCGTCCGCTTCTACGCCGCCGCCCCGATCACCACCGCCGACGGGCAGCGCCTGGGCACCGTCGACGTCCTGGACACCCGGCCGCGCACGGCGACCGACGACCAGCTCGACGCCCTCCAGGACCTGGCCGCCCTGGTCATGGACGAACTCGAACTGCGTCTGTCGGCCATCCGGACGGTCGCCGCCGAACGCGAGCGGCGGGCCGAGGCCGAGCGGCTCGCCCGCGCCCTGCAGCGCACGCTGCTCCCGCCGGCCCTGCCCGCGGTGCCCGGCCTGCGGACCGCCGCCGCGTACCACACCGCCTCCGCCCACGAGGTGGGCGGCGACTTCTACGACCTGTTCCCCCTCGACGACGGCCGGTGGGCGTTCTTCCTCGGGGACGTCTGCGGCAAGGGCGCGGACGCCGCCGCGCTGACCTCGCTGACCCGCTACACGCTGCGGGCGGCCGCCATCTACGACCCCGACCCGTGCGCCGCCCTGGCCAACCTGGACACCGTCCTCAAGGGCGAGTACCAGGGCAACAGTCCGCGCTACTGCACGGCGGTCTTCGGTGTGCTGCGGCCGCTGCCGGACGGTTCCTTCGCCATCACCCTGGCCGGCGGGGGCCACCCCTCCGCCCTCGCCCTGCGCGCGGACGGGACCGTGCAGGCGATCTCCACCGCGGGCGGCCAGCTCATCGGCATGCTGCCGCACCCGCAGTTCGTCCAGACCACCACCCGCCTCTCCCCCGGCGACAGCCTGCTGATGTACACGGACGGTCTGACCGAGGCCCGCCACCCCGACGGGTCCATGCTCGGCGAGGAGGGTCTCACCGCGCACCTGGCCGCCACGGCCGCCCGGTCGGCGGAGGACCTGCTGGCCTCCGTCGAAGTCCTGCTCCAGCACCTGGGCGAGGGCGTCAGCGACGACACCGCCCTGCTCGCCCTGTCCGTACCCGCTCGTCCCCAGAACCGCACCCAGGAGTACCGGTGACCGATCCCGAACGCCTTCTGACCGTCACCCCCCGGCAGGCGCCCGAAGGGCCCTTCGTCCTGGAGGTGAGCGGGGAGCTGGACCACCACAGCGCCCGCCTGCTGACCGAGGCCGTCGAGGAGGCTCCGTTCGACAGCCGCGGCGTGGTCGTCGACCTGTCCGGTCTGACCTACTGCGACTCCACCGGCATCACCGTCCTCATCACCGCCTATCAGCGGTCGCGGACGACGGGCTCCCCCCTCAGTCTGGCCGGCGTGAACGCGGACCAGATGCGGGTCTTCGCCATCGTCGGACTCGACCAGGTCTTCACGTTCCACCCCAGCGCCGAGGAGGCGATCTCCTCGCTGCACCACTGAGGAACGGACGGTGGCGCGACCGCCCTGGCCGAGGGGCCGGCCACCGTACCCATGCGCCCCGATGCCTGGATACAGTGGCGTCGTAAGGCGGCGGGGAGGGGCGGGAGGTCGAGGTGATCACGTACGAGGGTACGGAGCGCCGGGTCGAGGACGTGGACCACGGTGATCACTTGTGTCTGCCGTTCGCCGACGACGCGGAGCAGCGCCGCGTCGCCACTGGTTACCTGGCGGCCGGACTGCGGCGCGGCGAGCGCGTCATGTACTTCGCCGACCGGAGTGCCCCGCAGGACGTCCTCGCCTGGCTGTCCGGGGCGGGCATCGATCCGCGCCCGGCCCTCGACAGCGGCCGGCTCGTGGTGACGACGGCCGCCGAGAGCTATCTGGCGTCCGGCACGTTCGACGCCGACGCCATGGTCGCCGCCCTGCGGCGGGAGGTCGGCGACTCCCTGGCGGCCGGTCACACGGGCTTCCGCGTCAGCGGCGAGATGGGCTGGGCCCTGGACCCGGTACCCGGCGCCGACCGGCTCGCCGAGTACGAGACCAAGGTCGGCGCGGTGTTCGCCGGCCACCGGGCGTCCGCCGTCTGCCAGTACGACGCCCGGCGCTTCAGCCCGGAGCAGCTCGACACTCTCGGCCGCTGCCACCTCGGGGCGGTCGAGCAGGAGCCCCTGCACAGCGACGGCACCCTGCGGCTGGTGCCGTCGTTCCCACAGGGGCGGCGCACCCTGCGGGTGGTGGGCAGCGTGGACCACCGCACCACCGACGCCCTCGCGCGGGCGCTGGCCGCGATGACGCGGTGGCCGGGCGACCTCCGCGTGGACATGCGGGAGCTGGAGTTCATCGACCTGGCCGGGGTGCGGGTGCTGGCCCGGGCCGCGGCCGCGCTGGGCGAGGGCCGGCGGCTGCACGTCGTGGAACTGGCGCCGCTGCTCTGCCAGGTGATCGGCATGGTGGGCTTCGACACGACGCCCGCGCTGATCGTCACCGCGCGGGAGGTGCCCGCGTGAGCGACACCCGCACCGCGCACCCGCCCTCGCCCCCGGGCGGCGGCCTGGTCCACCACGGTCTGATCTACGGCAGCGACCGCGAGTTCCTCGCCACGACCGTCCCGTTCTGCGCGGAGGGGCTGGAGCGCGACGACGCGGTCCTCGCCGTGACCACCCCCGCCAACATCGACCTGCTGAGCGAGGCGCTCGGGGCGGCGTCCCGGCGGGTCGAGTTCGTCGACGCCGCCGACTGGTACGAGGCGCCCGGCCGCACCCTCGGCGCCTACCACCGGTACGTCGACCGGCGCACCGGCCCGGGCGGGCACCGGCGGGTCCGCGTCATAGGGGAACCGGTCTGGCACGGCCGGGACCCGGTGGAGACCGCCGAGTGGACGCGTTACGAGTCGGCGATCAACCTGGCCTTCGCCCGGTGCCCGGCCTGGATCGTCTGCCCGTACGACACCCGGGTGCTGCCCCGGGGCGTCGTGGCCGACGCCCGTCGTACCCATCCGAGGCTCGCGGTGGCGCGGCACGGCCGGTCCAGCGCCGGTTACGCGGACCCGGCGGCCGACGACGGCTGGCGCCGGCCGCCCCTACCCCTGGCCTCCGAAGGGGAGGAGCTGGTCATGCGCTTCGGAGCCGATCTGTCGGCGGTGCGGACCCAGGTCGCGAAGGCGGCGGCCGAACTGGGCCTGTCCGGTGAGCGCGCCCAGCGCCTGGTGTTCGCGGTGAACGAGGTCGCCACCAACGCGGTCCAGCACGGGGACGGGGGCGGCCGGCTCGCCGTGCGCCGCGCCGGCCGGCGGATCGTGTGCGACGTCACCAGCGAGGGCAGCGGCGGGCCCGAGTGGTACCTGGGGTATCTCCCGCCCGATCCCGGGGCGCCGAACGGTCACGGCATGTGGGTGGTGCGCCAGCTCTGCGATCTGCTGGAGGTCCACTGCGACGAGGCGACCACGACGGTGCGGCTGCACGTCGGCCTCGCCTGAGCGGATGCCGGACCTCCCCGGTCCGGCCGCACCTGCCCCGTCCCGCCGCGGTCCGGCTCCCCTGCCGGAACGGCTGCCGTGTTTACGACAGTTCGGCCTTCAGCCAGCTCCGGATCTCCGGGGTGACCGGGTCGGCGAGGTCCGCGAACTCGGTGTGCTTGGTGAGGAACTTGGCGACGTACGGACAGACGGGCACGATCCGCTTGCCCTGCGCGCGGACGTCCGTGAGAGCCTGCTCGACCAACTGACCGGCCAGGCCGCGGCCGGCGAACGCGTCGCCTGTCTCGGTGTGGTAGAAGACGCGCTGCGCACCGTGGTCGCGGAACGCGGTCAGACCGGCCCGCTCCCCGTCGACCAGGATCTCGTAGCGGTGGCGGTCGTCCCTGCGCTCCACGGTGGGTGCGGCGGAAGCCTCGGTCATCGGATGTCCTCTTCAGTGGGTTCAGTGGGTTCAGCGGGTTCAGCGGGTCGGGTGGGACGGGTCGATCGGATCGGACACTACCCCGCGAGCTGGCGCCGTCCTCAGGCGGCGGGCTGCTCGGAGGTGCGGCGCACGCCGATCACGGCGACCAGGGCGCCGATGACGCACAGCGCGCCGGCGACGAGCACGGAGGTGTGCACGCCGTTCATGAACGCCTGGTGGCTTCCCTCGACGACGGCGGACCTGAGCTGGGCCGGCATGTCGTCGGAGACCGGGGCGACGCCCATGGCCACCGCGTCCCTCGCCTCGTTCAGTCCGGCGGCCGCGGCCGCCGGCACACCCGCGGCGGTCAGTTCGCCGGTGAGGGTGGAGCCGACCCGGCTGCTGATCAGCGACACCAGCACGGAGGTGCCCAGCGCGCCGCCGATCTGCAGCGCGGTGGCCTGCAGACCGCCCGCCACACCGCCGTCCTTGACCGGGGCGTTGCCGACGATGGCGTCCGAGGAGGAGGACATCACCATGCCCACGCCCAGGCCGAGCGCGATGAACGGGGGCCACATCGTGGCGTAGGAGGAGTCCGCGCCCCAACTGAGCATCACGAAGCAGGCGACGGCCTGCAGGGCCATGCCGAGCGGCATGGTCAGCCGCGGTCCGAACCGGCCGGTGAGGGCGGCGCCGAGCGGGGAGGCCACGACCGAGGCGAGGCTCAGCGGGAGGGTGCGTACACCGGCTTCGACGGGGGTGAAGCCGCGCACGCTCTGCAGGTAGAGCATGACGAAGAAGATCACGCCGAGCAGCACGAAGAAGTTCAGCGCGGTGACGAACGTGCCGATGGTCAGCGCCCGGTTGCGGAACAGCCGCATGGGCAGCAGCGGGGACGCGACGCGGGTCTCGTACCAGCCGAAGACGAGCACGATCACCACACCGGCCGCGATGGCGCCCAGCGTGCCGCCCGAGGTCCAGCCCCAGGACTCGCCCTTGACGACACCGAAGACGACGGCGAGCAGTCCCACGGCCAGCAGTACGACGCCGACGATGTCGAACTTCTCGTCGGCGGCGGCCCGGTTCCTGGTCTGCGGCAGCACCAGCACGCTGAAGACCAGCGCGAGGACGCCGATGGGCGCGTTGATGTAGAAGACGGACTCCCAGTCGACGTGCTGGACGAGCAGGCCGCCGACGATGGGGCCGAGGGCGGTGGAGACCGAGGAGACCATGGCCCAGATGCCGACCGCCATACCGAACTTCCTGGGCGGGAAGACGGCGCGCAGCATGCCCAGGGTGTTGGGCATCAGCAGGGCGCCGAAGAAGCCCTGTACCGCGCGGAAGGCGATGACGCCCTCGATGGATCCGGTGAGCCCGATGGCGACGGACGCCGCGGTGAAGCCCGCGACCCCGATCAGGTAGAAGGTGCGGCGCCCGAAGCGGTCGCCCAGCTTGCCGCCCAGGATCAGCGCGGCGGCGAGGGCCAGCAGGTAGGAGTTGGTGACCCACTGCAGGTCGGAGGTGGAGGCCCCCAGGTCGCGGCCGATCTCGGGGTTGGCGATGGAGACGACCGAACCGTCCAGGCCGACCATGAAGAGGCCGAAGGCGACGGCGATCAGCGTCAGCCACGGGTTGGCCCGCGCGCCGCGGGGTGGTGCCGCGGCCGGGTCACGGGTCGGTGGAGCGGAACGGTCGGTGGTGGCGGAGGGCATGACTGAGCGTGTCCTTCGATGGTTCGGAGAGGTGGTTTTCCGGGGACGGCACCGGTGGGACCGGCCCGTTGCGCGGGAAGGCGACGGCACCGGCCGACGCGCCGGACCGCGGGGGCCCGGGACGCGGGCGGCCCGCCACGAGGGCGCCGGGCCGCGGGGGCCCGGGTCCGGTCAGTGGCGGGGGCGCAGGTGCCCGTCGAGGGCGGCGAGCGCGGTCAGAGCCGCGCCGAGGGCGCCCAGCTCGCCTTCCGTCATGGCCCTGAGCGCGGTGCCGAGGTGCGCGCTCATCAGGCGTTCGACGGCGGCGAGCTGCTCCCGGGCGGTCCCGGTCAGATGCAGGTGCGCGACCCGTTTGTCCGCCGGGTCCGACCGGCGTTCCAGCAGTCCCTGCTCGGTGAGCTGGGTGACCAGCGCGCTGACGTTGTTCGGCTTCATCAGCAGGGCGTCGGCCGCCGCGCGCACCGTGACACCGTCGTGGTCCTCGACGTGCCGCAGCAGTGCGAGCTGCGCCTCGGGCGGCTTGGGGTGCGCGTAGTCCCGCGCGACCTGACGGTCGAGGGCCCGAGCGAGCCCCGGCAGACACGCCACGAGCCGTGCGGCCACGTGGTCGATGTCCTGCGAGGACGCGTTGATCTCGGGCACCCCACCAGGATGGCTATGTAGTCATACCTATGTCAAGTCGGGCTCCGCGCTCGCTCCCCGGCAGAACCGTCCTCAGGTCACCCGGACCGGCGCAGCAGGTACTTGTGCTGACCGGACAGCACCAGTTCACCGCGCTGGTTGTGGATGGTGGCCGCGGTGACCACGACGCCGTTCTCGTCCCGGGGTTCCAGGGCGGTGACGGTGAGCGCCGGGTACAGGGTGTCCCCGGAGTGGACCTCCTTCAGGAAGGTGCAGGAGAGCTCCAGGAAGGCGATGAACACCTCGCCGATGAAGTGCGGGAACAAGGTGGCGCCCGGGGCGGTGAAGGCGAGTACCTGCAGACCGTGGACGACCGGTGCGGGGTGCCCGTGCCGGCGCGCGTACTCCGCGTCGTAGTGCACCGGGTGGTTGTCCGCGGAGACCGTCTGGAAAGCGGCGGCGTGGGCGTCGGTCAGGGTACGGCTGGGGGCGCGGAAGACCTCGCCGACCCGGAGGTCCTCGAAGGTCCTGGCGGGGACGACCTGGAAGGCGTCGGGATCGAACGCCTCCGGTGCCGCCGACCCGGTGCCGGGCTGTGCCATCAGGCTGTCCTCTCGTGCGCTGCGCGGTGGGTGACGTGGAGCGGCCTGCTCGCGGGCGCGATGCGCGCGGCGAGCAGGTTGGGGTCGCTGTCGGTGAAGTACGCGCCGCTGGCGATGTAGGCGGTGGTGCCGCGTACCGCGAGCGAGGTCGGGTTCTCCAGGCCGTCCGCGCCCGTCAGCACCGTGGTGTGGGTGCCGTTCGGCTCGACCCGGGCGATCTCGTTGTCCGCGTTGATCGCGGCGAGGAGGGTGTCGCCGCGGCCGGTGAAGGCGAAGTCGTCGATGTTCGTCAGTCCGCCGGCCCGGGTCCGGACCGGGCCGGCGGTGCCGCGCGCGGTGACCGGGATGCGGAGCACGGTGCCCTTGTCGAGGTTGGAGACCCAGACCGCGCCGTCGTGGAACTTGAGGCCGTTGGCGCCGAGGAAGCCGTCGGCGGCCAGCTCGGGCGCGGTGCTCCACCGGGTGGGCGTGGAGCCGGTCACAGGGACCCGCCAGACGGTGCCGAGGACGGAGTCGGCCACGTACAGGCTCCGTCCGCCCCCGTCGAGGGCGAGTCCGTTGGGCAGGCCCTCGGCGGGCAGGGCGGCGATGCGGTGCGGGGTGCCGCCGGGGCGCAGCCGCCACACGCCGGTCAGGTCGGCGCTGCCGGTGGCGTAGAGGAAGTACAGGGTTCCGTCGTGGGCGCGGACGATGCCGCCGAGGAACGGATTCGACAGGGCGGGCGTGGTGGAGCCGGCCGGGGGTTCGGGCAGTGTGGCGAGGACGGTCACCTTGCCGGCGCGGGAGATCCGGGCGATCTGCCGGCTGTAGGCGAAGGTGACGACGGCGCCGCCGCCGGGCTCCAGGGTGATGTTCTCCGGCCGCTGCCCGCCGGCCATGTCGAGGTGGGCCACGAAGCGCACGCTCTGCCGCGGCGCGGCGGTGGCCGTGGACATGGGACCCGCCGCGGTGACGGCGAGGGCCGCGGCCAGCGCCGAGGCGAGCAGACCGGTGCGCGTTCTGATCAGGAACTTGGACATGGCCCGAACCTATGAGGGCTCGGGCGTCCCGATTGCCTCTGCGCGCACCGGCCGGAGATCGACAGCGCACCCGCCGGGCGACGCGGTGGCGCGTACGGTGCCGTGCCGCCCGCGCCCGCCGCCGTCCTCGGCGCCGGCACCGGTCAGTGCCGGTTCAGCCGGTCAGTGCCGGTTCAGCTCCGGCCGGCGGCCTCGTCGTGGGGTGCCAGGAGGACGGCCGTGCGGCCGATGTGCGCCACGGTGTCGCTGACGCGCGGGTTGACCAGGGTCTCCAGCCATCCGTGCCGGTGGGGGCTGAGGACCAGGAGATCGGCCTCGAACTCCTCGGCCGCGGCGGCGATGGTGGTGGCTGTCTGCGTCGTCAGGGCGTCGGCGATGCGGCCCTCGGCGTCCACGCCGGCCGCCCGCAGCACGGCGACGGCCTCGTCGAGAACGGTCGTCGCCTCGCTGTCGTCCTCCAGCGGGACCACGGCGGCGAGCGTGGCCGCGGAAGCGACGACGTGCAGCACACTGACCTTGCCGCCGGTCAGCCGGGCCATCTCACCCGCCATCCGCACGGCGGAGTGGCGGGCGGGGCTGGCGTCGACGGCGACGAGGATGCGCTGGAACATGAGCTTCCGTCTCTCTGGGCACTGGCAGGGGTGGAACTTGTTCGATCACCAGCATGAACCACACCCGGGGGTCGATCTGTTCCGGCTGTGCTCCCTGCGCGCACATCTGTCGACCGGCAGCGCACGATGTGCCGTGCGGTGGTCGTGGCCGGTGGACACCGCACGGATACTTGTGCCTCGTCGCCGTTGCCGAACGGGCATCGGCGAGGGCAAGGACCCGGTCGTGGGCGGCAGCCGCCGCCCGCCCCGGGACGATGTGGGAGCGCAGTTGACTGACGAGACGATGGGCGACGAGGTCTACCAGCCGGACGGGTCGGAGGTGCGGGACGACGCCGGTCTGCTGGACGCGTCGGACACCCTGGACGACCGGGCGGGCGACGAGGCCCTGGACGAGGGCTACTCGCCCCCGGAGCGGCCCTGGGGCGTGGAGCACACCGGGGTCACCGCGTCGGAGCGGCTGCACGGGGAGACGCTGGACGAGCGTCTCTCCGAGGAGCTGCCCGAGGTCGGGGTCCCGGAGGGCGACGGTGTCGGCGACACCTGGGACACCGACGGTGAGCCGATCGACCTGGAGGTCGGTGACGCGCGGGCCGGACGGCTCCTCGCGCCGGACGAGGGCAGTCACGAGAACACCGAGTCGGACCTGTTCGCCGCCGACGTGGGCCTGGACGGTGCGGCGGCTTCCGCGGAGGAGGCCGCGATGCACGTGATCCCTGACGCCGACACCTACTGACCCGGAAGGCGGCGGCCGCAGTCGCGCCGCCGCCGCCTTCGGTCCGCCCGCCCGCTCTCAGCCGTTCCAGCCGTCGAGGAACGCCAGCACCTCCGCGTTGACGATCTCGGGCCGCTCCTCCTGACAGAGGTGTCCGCACCGCGGGATGGCGACGCCGCGGACGTCGCGGGCCAGGCCCTTCCAGACGTCCAGCACGTCGTACGCCTTGCCGACGGCGCTGAAGTCCTCGCCCCACATGGTCAGGACGGGGCAGTCGATGAGCTGGTCCTCGTCCTCACGGTCCTGGGCGACGTCCTGGGGGGCCGCGCGGTAGTCCATGCAGGAGCCGCGGACGGCCCCGGGCTGCCGGTAGGCGCGGACGTAGACGTCGATCTCCTCGGCCGTCAGCATGTCCGGGTTGTACGACCAACTGCGGTAGAAGTGCGTCAGCCACACCTCCTCGTTGCCGGCGATCAGCGCTTCGGGCAGGTCGGGGACCTGGAGGAAGGTGAAGAACCAGTAGCCCTGCCGTGCCATGGCCACGTCGTAGGTGTCGGCGATGACCCGGGTCGGGATGTTGTCCATGGCGACGAAGCGGTCGATGCGCCCGCGGTGGTCCTTCGCGAAGCGCGTGCCCACCCGGGCGCCGCGGTCGTGGCCGATCAGCGCGATCCGCTCGTGGCCGAGGTGGTCCATCAGGGCGAGGGTGTCCTGGGCCATCGTGCGCTTGTCGTAACCGGACGCGGGCTTCTCGGTGTCCCCGTACCCGCGCAGATCCGGCGCGATGACCGTGTACTTCTCCGCCAGGGCCGGGATCTGCTTGCGCCAGCCGTACCAGGTCTCGGGGAACCCGTGCAGCAGGTACACCGGCGGGCCCTGGCCGGCGCTGACCCAGTGCTGGTTGATTCCGTTGAGCACCGCTGTGTGGTGCGTGATCTCCGTCGGAACGGTCATTGGCGACTCACAGATCTCGGAGGAACAGGGGAACGGACCGGGCGGCCCGGGCGGAAGTCACGGGCCAGGTCCCAGTCTGGACGCGTTCGGGAGGCCCGGCTTGTCCGGGGACGCATGTGCTCGGTTCCCTGCGCGCCCTCGTGCCGGAGGCGGGCCCGGCCGCGGCTCAGGTCCCGGCCTCCAGTTCGGCGAGCCGCGCGTGCGCGTCCGGGACCCGCCACGGCTCGGTGCCGGGGCCGAGGGTGACGCAGGTGCGGAAGGCCTCCCGTGCCTCGGCCTTCCGGCCGGCGGAGACGAGCGCCTCCCCGAGGATGTGGAGCTGGGTGCTGCGCAACGAGGGGTTGTCGAGACCATCGCAGAGGCGCACCGCGGCGTGCATGCAGGCGATGGCCTCGTCCCATCTCGCCAGCAGGGCGAGACTCCGGCCGATCCCCGAGGTGAGGCCGATGCGGGCCACCCGGGCGATGTGCGGCTCGATGAGCGCCCCCGCTTCGTCCAGGAACGCCAGGGTCCGCCGGTACGCGTCCAGTGCGGCCGCGCCCTCGCCCTGCGACAGGAGGTTGAGGGCGCGGCCGTGCTGGGCCTGCAGGCTGCCGTGCGGATCGCCCGCCGCCGCGAACAGGTCGGCCGCGCGGCCGTAGCAGTGGGTGGCGTCCGCGAAGCGCTCCAGGTGCCGGTAGGCCCAGCTCTGGTAGAAGTGGGCCCACGCCTGTTGCGCCGCGTCGCCCGCGCGCACCGCCGCCGCGAGCGCCTGAGCGGCGACGGGCAGACCGTCGTCGGGACGGCTCTCGCAGACGATGAGGGTCCAGGCGTAGTAGTTGAGGTGGGTGGCTCGCAGGACCTCGTCGCCCAGCGCCTCGGCACTGCGGGCGGCCGTGCGGAACACCTCGGTCCAGTGCCCCCAGAAGATCCACTGGTCGGAGAACCAGTGCAGGGCCTCGGCCACCTCCACCACCATGGCGTGGTCCCCGGCCGCCGCGGCGGCGCGCAGCGCGGCCAGCCAGTTGATGCCCTGGCTGCGCAGCCACTGCCGGGCCAGTTCGGCGGTGGACAGATCCACCAGCCCCGACCAGCCTCCCTCGGGCCCGCCGCGGCCGGGTTCGAACCACCGGCCGGCGACGACGGTGGTCTCCAGCAGCCAGCGGTACAGGCCGGCCCGTACCCGCTCGGCCGCCTCGGGCCCCTCGTCGGCTTCGAGGCGGCCGTGCGCGTACAGGCGCAGCAGGTCGTGCAGCCGGAACCGGTCGCCGTGGGTGCCGAGCAGCCCCGCCTCGACCAGTTCGTCGAGGACGTCCTGCGCCGCCGGCAGGTCCCGCCCCAGCAGGTGTGCGGCGCAGGCCACCCCCGCGTCCGGGCCGGGCACCACCGAGAGGCGCCTGAACAGCCGGGCGGCGTCGGGGGTGAGCCGGCGGTAGGAGAGGTCGAAGGCGGCCGACACCTTTCGGTCGCCGGCCACCAGGGCGTCCAGGCGGCGCTCCTCCACGGCGAGCCGGCCGGCCAGGCGGCGGACGGTCCAGCCGGTCCGGGTCGCCAGCCAGCTCCCGGCCATCCGCAGCGCCAGCGGAAGATAGCCGCAGTGCCGGGCCACGTCGCTGAGCGCGAGCGGATCGGTGGCGGCGCGTTCCTCCCCGATCATCCGGGCGAGGAACGCGAGAGCCTCCTGGTGGGCGAGTTCACCCAGCGCGAGCCGGTGCACGTCGCGCAGTCCGGTGAGCACCCTTCGGCTGGTGACCACCACCATGGTCCGGCCGCGGTCCGGCAGCAGCGGCCGCACCTGGGCCTCGTCGTGGGCGTCGTCGAGGACCAGCAGGCAGCGCCGGTCCGCGAGCAGGGCCTGGTAGAGCGCGGCGTGCCCGTGCGGGCCCGCGCCGACCAGTTCGGAGTCCGCGACGTGGAACGCCTTGAGGACGCTCAGCATGATCTCGGCCGCGGCGGGCGGGTTCCGGTCCGTGCCGCGCAGCTCCAGCACCATCTGACCGTCGGGGAACCGGTCCACCAGTTGCTGCGCGGCGTGCAGGGCGAGGGCGGTCTTGCCCATGCCGGGCGGCCCCGACACGGCCACCACGACGGGCCGGGCCCCGTCGCCCTCGGCGTGGGCCCCGGTTCCGGGGTCGGTTCCGGGGTCGGTTCCGGCTCCGGCGGGCGCTGCGGGCAGTTCCTTCCCGGCGGCCAGCATCGCCAGGGAGACCAGTTCGTCCTCGCGTCCGACGAAGTCGGCTATGCCGCGGGGAAACGTGCGGACGGCCATGGGCACCTGGTCGCCGCCGCGGCCGGCCCGGGCCGCCGCGAGGAGGCGCTCCCGCCGGTGGTCGTCCAGGCCGAGGCCGTCGGCGAGGGCGGCCACGGTGCGTCGCTGCGGGGCCGCGCGCCGCCCCCGCTCCAGGTCGCCGATCCCCCGGACGCTCACTCCCGAGCGTTCGGCGAGACCCTCGATGGTCAGCAGCGCGTCCAGCCTGAGCTGCCGCAGCAGCGCCCCGAACACCTGTCCCCCGCCGCTCACCCGCTGTCCGTCCCTTGCTTCGGCTGCTTCTCTCGACTCGTGAGGAAACGGTACGCCGAAGTCCTGGCGTCCAGCGTGACCGGTGCCTCACCCGGCCCGCCCGGTGCGCTCCGGGACGAGGAGCTGTGCACTCTGGGTCGACCGGGCCCCGGCCTGTCCGGCTCAGTCGCCGCGGCCCGTGAGCTGCGCCAGTCCGCTCTCGATGTCGACGTACCGGCTCTCGCTCCCCGTCGGCACCAGGGCGCGGGTGCTCGCCAGGAAACCGGTGACCTCCTGCACCGCGATCTCGATCAGCGCGGCGTCGGCGTCGGACCGCAGGACGATCCGCATGGTGCCGGGGAGGCAGCCGTGCCGGGGGAAGACCAGCACGTCCCCGGTACCCGCCGGGCGGCGCAGTCCCTCGGTGAGCAGGTCGCGGGCGAAAACCCAGGTGACCGGTCCCGCCGCGGGTGCGCCGAGGGAGAGGCGGACGGCGTAGGGGTCGTTCTTGTCGTAGTGCCATTGCGCGGGCAGCGGCACCCGGCGCTCCCCCGGAACGCTGACGAACACCATGACGGCGCGCATGACCGAGGTGGTTCGTTGGTGCATGGAGTCCCCCAGAGGAAAAGGTCACGACGGAGTGGGTTTCGTTACGTGACGTGACCTTAGGAATGCCTGGACCCCACGCGTTGTCGCGCAGTGCATGCACCGTTGCTTGTGGAAGAACGGTTCCCGGCCAGCCGGTGTCCGCCGGGCCGGCGGGAGTATTGCCCGCCTTTCTGCCTGATGAGTGCCTGGAGTCCGAAACGGCCGGCTGCTTGGCTGGTCGGGGTGGGGAGCCCGAGGTGCTGCGGACTTCCGCTCCCCGCCGGCCCCACGTGGATGGATGGAGAGGACGACCCGGATGAGCCCGGTGCTGATGACTTCGCTGGCCCCGGCCGAGCAGGCACTCGCCTACTGGCGCGACGCGGTGGACAGGACACTGCTGCCCATGACCGTCGTCCCGCGGTGGGAGGGCCCGTTCACCGGGCGGCTGGTCACCGGACGCGTCGGGGCCCTGCGGGTCGCCTCCGTCGAGGCCGACGCGCAGCGCGTGCGGCGCAGGGCGGCCCACATCGCGGCGTCGCCGGAGCCGTTCGTGGCCGTCGGCGTCCAACTGACGGGCCGGACCGTGCTCGTGCAGAACGACCGCGAGGCAACGGCGCAGGAGGGCGGCCTCTTCGTCTACGACACCGCGCGCCCGTACTTCCTCGACCACCCGGAACGGTTCTCGCTGCGGGTGGTGCGCATCCCCCGCCGCCTGCTGGCCCTGTCGGACGAGGACGTCGAAGGCGTCGCGGGCAGCGTGTTCGACACGGACCGGGGGTGCGCGGCGGTGCTGAGGCCCTTCATCACCACGATGGTCGCCGCCGCCCACCGGTACTCGCCGTCCGCGGCGGAGGGGCTGGCGGACGGCCTGATCAATCTCTTCGCGACCCTGGTGGCCGAACGGAACGAGGAGACGGCGGCGGGAACCGGACCCGCCCGGAACCAGCTCGTGCAGCGCGTGCGGGAGCACATCGACCGGAATCTGGGCGACCCGGCGCTCTCCCCGGAGACCGTGGCCAGGGCCCACCACATATCGGTGCGCTATCTGCACCGGCTCTTCGAGGACGAGGGCGTCACGGTCGGCCGGCTGATCCAGCGGCGCCGGCTCGAGGAGTGCGCGCACGAACTGGCCCGCCGCGGCCGGACGACGCCGACGGTGTCGGCCGTCGCCCAGCGGTGGGGGTTCGTCAATCCGACCCACTTCAGCCGGGTGTTCCGGAGCACCTACGGCCTCTCGCCCCGCGAATGGCGTACCGCGCGGCTCGACGCGGGGCGTGCGGAGGCGGGCGAGCGGCCCGGTGCGCAGGCGTGGTGGTGACGGATCGGCCGACCGGGTGCCGCCGCCGCGGGGCGACGGCGAAGAGCCCGGCACCGTGAACGCGGTGCCGGGCGGGCCGTCAGCCCTGGCGGGCCTTGAAGCGGGGGTCCTTCTTGTTCAGCACGAAGGTCACACCCCGCCGGCGCACCACCTGGGCACCGGGCTTCGCCTTCAACGAACGCAACGACTTGCGCACCTTCATCTCGGTCTCCTCCCAGAGGAATCGGAACGGGTTCTGCTCGCGGTCCGCGGCGGACTCGCGGTCCCTGGCGGACTCGCGGTCCCTGGCGGACTCGCCGTCAGGGGCGGACGGGAGCGGTACGGCCGTAGCGCCGCTCGAAGCGCTCCACCCGGCCCGCGGTGTCCATGACCCGCGAGGTGCCGGTGTAGAACGGGTGGCTCGCCGACGAGACCTCGACGTCGACGACCGGATACGTGCTGCCGTCCGCCCGCTCCACCGTGCGCGCCGCGTCGAGGGTGGACCGGGTGAGCAGCTCGAACCCGGACGCGCGGTCGCGGAAGACGACGGGACGGGAGACGGGGTGGATGCCGGGCCTCATGGAAGGTGCCTCCTCGGTGGTGCCGTCGAGCGGACTGCTTGGCTCGAACATGTCAGTTGCCCCCTACAACAAGAGGGTGGGGCACCGCATTCCCCGGTCCCGCCCCCCGCCTGCGGCACCTTCGTGCGCCCTGCCGGCCGTCGCCCGTCCGGTCCGGGGCGGCAGGTCAGCCGGGGCGTTCGGTCAGCCGGGGCGGTCGGTCAGCCCAGGCGGTCGGCCCAGTCGGCCGGGACCCGTTCCGCGGGGCCGGGGACGGGCTGGTCGTCGGGGTGGCTGTGCGGCGGGGCCAGTTCCGGCCCCTTCTCGAACAGGGTGGACGTGCCGTAGTCCCAGAACCAGCTCTCGCCGGGTTCGAAACTCTGGACGAAGGGATGGCCGCTCGTCCCGGCGTGCGCGGTGGCGTGCCGGCCGAGCGAGTCGTCGCAGCATCCGACGTGGCCGCAGGCGGCGCAGCGCCGCAGGTGGAACCACCAACTGCCGGTGGCCTCGCACTCGACGCAGCCGGGACCGCTCGGCGCGACGGCCGTGTCGATTCCCTCGGGTGTGCTCATCGGATCTCCCTGCTCGTCGCCTGATGCGCTTCGGAGACCTCAGGTGAACCCAGGACGGGCCGCGCGCGTTGCCCGCTCGCGCATCGGGTGCTGCCCTTGCGCGCACGACGGCCGGCGGGGCGCCGCCCGCCGGCCCCTCAGGTGTGCGCCTGCGGGCCGGCCGTCAGCTCGGCGAAGTCGGCGAACATGTGCGAGGTGTGCGGCGGCAGGCCGGTGACCAGCCGGAAGGCGTCGGCCGCCTCGTTCACGAGGACGCCGCCGCCGTGCAGGACCCGGCACCCCAGGGCGTGGCCCGCGCGCAGCAGCGGGGTCGGGACCGGGCGGTACCGCAGGTCGAAGATCCACAGGTCGCGGTGGAGGGCTCCGGTCAGCGCCGTGTCCCCCCGCGCGTCGCTTCCGGAGGGCAGACAGTGGACGAGGCCGTCCGCCCGCCTCAGGCGCGCGGCGAGGGAGGCGAGGGGGAACGCCTGCGCCCATCCGTCGCCGGCGCCCTTGTTGACCCTCGCCACCAGTGCCTCGGCCCGTTCGAGGTCGGAGTCCAGCACGGCGAGGTGTTCCGCGCCCCGGTCGCGCAGGGCGAGCGCGGCGGCGAGGCCGGTGCCGCCCGCCCCGAGCTGCACCACGCGGCCCGGCGGGACCCCGGGCAGTCCTCTGGCGAAGGCCGCCGTGCAGCCGGCGACGTCCGTGCTGTGCCCGGCCGTCCGGCCGTCCCGGGTGAAGACGACGACGTCGACCGAGTCCGCGCGGGCGGCCGCCTCGGACAGTTCGTCGACGTGGGGGACGACGAGGCGGCGGTGGGAAGGGGCGATGCCGAGGCCGGAGAAGCCGAAGTCCCGGCAGGTCCTCAGCAGGGCGCCGAGGTCCCGCCGGGGCGAGGAGTACGTGTCGGTGTTCACCCGCCGGCAGAGGTAGCGCACCCCGTGCCGGTCCGCCTCCCGCTCGTGCAGTTCGAAGCCCAGGAAGCGGCCGGTGCCCGGTCCGACGAGCCCTACGAGGTACGAGTACTGGGTCACGGCGGCTCCACGCGTCAATGTACGAACCGGTTCGTTATGAATACCAGGCAGGTGTGCGCCCCGGGAAGGGCGTGGCGAGATCCGGAGCGGGGGCCGCGGCCGCTCACCGGTCGGCGACGGCCGCGCACACCGCGTCGGCGGTGCGCGCGGCCGAGGCGAGGCTCTGCCGCAGGGTGCCGCCGCGGCCGTCGGCTCCACCGGTGGTGAAGACCCCCGCGCGCGGTGCGCGCCGCCGGCTCGCGGCGAGCAGCCGGGTGTCCGGCGAGACGCCCTGGGAGACGAGCAGCGGGCCCGGCGCGTCGAGCCACCGCTCCCCCGCCCCCGTACCCACCCGCACCCGGTGCTCGTCCACCGCGAGCAGCGCGGCGTCGAGGACGATCCGGACGTCCGGGTCGTTCATCAGCCGCGGGACGGTGAGGATCTTGGCCCGGCGGCCGACCTCCGGGGCCAGCCGGTCCTGGGCGCCGACGAGCACGAGCCGGGTACCGGACGCGGCCAGGTGGTCGGCCGCCGCCACCCCGTCCCGGTCCGCACCCCAGATGACGCACTGCTCCGCCGCCCGGTCCCCGGCCAGCCAGTCACGGACGTCCACCACCTCGCGCCGGCCGGCTCCGGACCGGACCGGTGCCGCGATCGGCCGGCCGCGCGCACCGGTCGCCAGGACGAAGACGTCCTCGTCCCGGTCCGCGAGCAGGGCCTCGCCGACCGGCACCCCGGTCCGCAGGCGCACGCCCAGCCGTTCCAGCTCCGTGCGCGTCCAGTGGAGGAACCGGGCGTACTCGGGGTGCTGGCGGAGTCCCGCGGCCAGCCGGAAGGCGCCGCCGACCCGGTCCGCCGCCTCCCGCACCTCCACGTCGTGACCCCGTTCGGCGAGCAGCCGTGCCGTCTCCAGGCCGGCCGGCCCGGCGCCGACGACCAGCACCCGCGCGCCCGCCCCCGGCCTCTTCGGCGGGCGTTCCGTGAGCGTCACGGGTACCGGCACCGCCGGGTTGACGCTGCATCCGACGGGACGGCCCCGGTGGAGTTCGTCGACGCACGCGTTGCAGGCGATGCAGGGGCGGTAGGGGGTGCCGGCCAGGACCCGGCGGGGGAAGTCGGGGTCGGCGTGGAGCGTCCTGGCCAGGGAGACGAAGTCGGCCCGGCCCGACCGGAGCACCTCCGCCGCGGCCGCTCCGGTGTTCAGCCGCCCGGCCACGCCCACCGGCAGACCGTACGCCCGCCGGTAGCGCGCGGCGTAGGGCGCCAGTACGCCCGGCCGCCACTCGCCGGGCTGCACGATCCACTCGCCCGCCTCGTACGAACCGGCGGAGACGTCGAGGAAGTGCAGGCGCTCCAGCGGGACGGACCTCATGAGGGCGAAGGTGGCGTCCTCGGTGAGCCCCCCGGCGTACCCCTCGTGGGCGGAGATGCGCAGGCCCACGGCCTGGCCGGGGCCCGCCTCGGCCAGTACGGCGTCGAGGACCTGGCGCAGGAACAGGGTGGGGTCGGCGTACTCGTCGGTGCGGTGGTTGGTCGCCCCCGACAGGAACTGGTGGATGAGGTAGCCGTGTCCGCCGTGGACGGTCAGGGCGTCGACGCCCGCTTCCCGGCAGCGGCGGGCGGCGTCGCCGTAGGCCCGGACGAGGGCCCGGACGCCGGCCGCGTCCGGTGCGTGCGGCACCTCTCCGCCGGTCACCGCGCAGGGGACCGGGGAGGGGGCGACGGGACGGTGTCCGCTGACGGCGCTGCGCGCGGTCCGGCCTCCGTGGTTCAGTTCCGCGCCGAGGTGCGCGCCGTGCGCGTGGACGGCGTCGGCGAGGGCGCGCAGGCCGGGGAGGTGCCGGTCGTGGTCCAGGGCCAACTGCCGGGGCCGGCCCCGGCCGTCGGCCCGGACGTATCCGGCCTCGGTGTGGACCAGGGCCGCGCCGCCCGCCGCCCGCGCCGTGAGGTACCCGCGGTACGCCTCGGTGACGGAGCCGTCCTCGGTGCAGTAGTTGCGTTCCATCGGCGCGGCCACGAAACGGTTGCGCAGGCGCAGCGGGCCCAGATTCAAGGGAGTGCCCAGCAGACGCCGGGCGCTGTCGTCACCGGTGGTCACAGCCCCAGATACACCTCTCTGACCCGGGGGTCGTGGCTGAGCTGAGCGGAGGTGCCGCTCATGGCGATCTCGCCGTTCTCCATGACGATGCAGTGGCTCGTCACGCCGAAGGTCAGGGTGGCGTTCTGTTCCACGAGGAGCAGGCTGAGGCCCTCCTCGCGCAGCTTGCGCAGGACGTCGAGGATGCTGCCCACCAGTTTCGGGGAGAGACCCATCGACGGTTCGTCCAGGACCAGCAGGCGAGGCCGGGTCATCAGGGCGCGGCCGATCGCGAGCATCTGCTGCTGCCCGCCGGACAGCGCCCCGGCGAGGCGCTCGCGCATCTCCCGCAGGACGGGGAACAGGGCATAGACCTCTTCGAGCTGCCGGTGGGTGTCCTTGTCCCAGGGCCGGGAGTAGGCGCCGAGGAGCAGGTTCTTCTCCACCGGGAGTCCGGGGAAGACGTGCCTGCCTTCCGGCACGTAGCCGATGCCGTGGCGGACCATGTCGCGGGCCTTGACCCGGGTCAGGTCGTGCTCGCCCAGGCGGATGCGGCCGGCGCTGCGCGGGACCAGGCCCATGAGCGCCTTGAGGGTGGAGGTCTTGCCGGCTCCGTTGGCGCCGATGATGCCGACGGACTCGCCGGGTTCGACGGTGAAGCCGACGGAACCGACCGCGCGGACACCGCCGTAGTGCACGCTCAGGTCCTCGACGCTCAGCCGCTGGACGGTGTCGGCTCCGGTGACCTTCATGAGGTCGCCTCCTTCGCGCGGTCGGGCCGCTCGGCGTCGGGTCCGTCCGGGGCGAGGTCGGCCAGGTCGGAGTCGCCGAGGTAGGCCTCGATGACCTCCGGAGCGGACACCACCTCCCGGGGGGTGCCCTCCGCGATGACCTTGCCGCTGGAGAGCACGGTGACCTTCTCGCACAGGGACATGACCAGACCCATGTTGTGTTCGATGAGGACGACGGTGGTTCCGCTGTCGCGGATGGAACGGACGATCCCGATGAGCTGGCGCACCTCTTCGCCGTTGAGGCCGGCGGCCGGCTCGTCGAGCAGGAGCAGCCGCGGCCGGGCCGCCATGGCCCGCGCGATCTCGATCCGGCGCTGGATGCCGTAGGGCAGGGAGGAGGGGTCGGCTTCGGCGAAGTCGGTGAGGCCGTAGCGGGCGAGGACCTCGTCCGCGCGGGCGCGCAGCCGGCGTTCGCGGGCGAGGACGCCCGGCTGCCAGAGGGCGTACTGCCACAGTGAGCGGGTGCGGGAGCGGTCGAGGGCGACGAGGATGTTCTCGGCGACGGTGAGCTGCCCGAACAGGCGGAGGTTCTGGAAGGTGCGGGCCAGGCCGGCCAGGGAGAGTGTGTAGGGGCGGGCGGTGGTGGTGTCGGCGCCGGCGAAGCTCACCGCGCCCGCGGTCGCCCGGTAGAAGCCGCTGATGACGTTGAACAGGGTGGTCTTGCCGGAGCCGTTGGGGCCCACGATGCCGCGGATCTCCCCGGAGTCCACGGCGAGCGTCACCTCGTCCAGGGCCCGCAGACCGCGGAACTGCTTGGTGACGCCCGCCACGGAGAGCAGCACGCCCTCCCGCGCGGCCGCGGGCTGCTCGGCGGCCGGGTACGGGGTGAACGGGCGGAGTTCGGCGCGGGCGGTGCGCTCCCCCCGGCGCCGTGTGGCGAGGGCGCGCAGCCGGGCGGGGACGCCGGCCAGGCCGGTCGGCGCGAAGACGACCATGAGGACGACGACGACGCCGTAACCGAGCTGGGCGTAGGTGGAGAAGTCGGAGAGCCACTCCCGTACCAGGGTGAGGCCGACGGCGCCGACCACGCAGCCGACCAGTGAGCGGCGGCCGCCGATGATGACCATGGCGAGCAGGATGAACATGTTGCCGATGGAGAAGGTCTCGGGGGCCACGTAGCGGATGAGACCGGCGTAGAGGACGCCGGCCAGTCCGCCGTAGAGGCTGGCCAGGAGGAAGGCCGTCATGCGCAGGAGCGGGATCTCGGCGCCCATGGCCCCCGCCGCCAGGGCGTCGTCCCGCATGGCGCGCAGCCGGCGGCCGAGCGAGGTGTGGACGACGAAGAGGCCGAAGAGCAGCGCGAGGCCGAAGACGACGGCTTCCAGGTAGTAGTAGAGGTACTCGCTGGAGAGGTCCACGCCGGGCAGGGTGGGCACCGGGATGCCGGAGATGCCGTCGGCGCCGCCGGTGAGGTCGGCGTTGGTGATCCAGTTGATGAAGCCCAGGGCGAGGCCGAGGGTGACGATGCCCAGGTAGTGGGACTGCATGCGCAGGGCGGGGATGCCGACGAGCAGGCCGGTGACGACGGTGGCGAGGACGGCGAGCAGCGCGGACGTCCAGAAGCCGTGGCCGTAGTGGGTGGTGAGGATGGCGACGGTGTAGGCGCCCACCCCGAAGAAGGCGACCTGGGCGAGGTTGATCTGCCCGGAGACCCCCATGGCCAGGCCCATTCCGATGGCGAGCAGGGCGTAGATGAGGGCGATGTTGACGACGTGGACGGTGTAGCCGCCCAGGCCGTACGGGAGCGCCCAGGCGGCGAGGACGACGACGCCGGCGGCGGTGAGGCGGGACTTCATGCGCGGCTGACCGTCCTTTCACCGAAGATGCCCATGGGCCGGATCATGATCGCCGCGGTGAAGACGAGGAAGGTGACCAGTACCGAGTAGCCCTGGAAGTGCCCCGCGGCGTAGGAGTCGAGGACCCCGATGGCGATGCCGCCGACCACGGCGCCGGGGATGGAGCCGAAGCCGCCGAGCATCGCGGCGGCGAAGCCCTTGATGCCCAGGGCGCCGCCGAGTGAGGCGTCGACGTACAGCATGGGGCCGACCAGGCCGCCGGCGAGGGCGGCGAGTCCCGCGCCGATGGCGAAGGCCAGGGCGTTGCTGCGGCCGACGTCGATGCCGACCGCGGTGGCCGCCTCGTGGTCCATGGCGACGGCCTGCATGGCGGCGCCCCGTTTGGTACGGGAGAGGAAGAAGGCGAGTCCGACGACGGCGAGCGCGGCGACGGCCATGACCAGGAGGTCGTAGGTGCGCACGCGGATGCCGAGGAGGTCCAGCGGCGCGGCGTCCAGCGGGGAGGGGACGGCCCGCCCCGTGGTGCCCCAGATGAGGACGGCGAGGGCCTGCAGCACGATGCCGAAGCCGATCGTGCCGATCAGCATCAGGTCGAAGTCCTTGTTCTCCAGGGGGCGCAGGACGCGTTCGATGACGAGGCCGATGGCGCCGGTGATGACGATGGCCAGCACCATGGCGACGGCGAAGGGCAGGTGGGAGGTGAGGTAGAAGGTGGAGGCGGCGTAGGCGCCGATCATGGCGATGTCGGCGTGGGCGAAGTTGACCAGGCCCATGGTGCGGTAGACGAGGGAGAAGCCCATGGCGACCAGGGCGTAGACCGCGCCCAGGCTGAGGCCGCCGACGAGGGTCTGAAGGGTGTCCTGCACGTCGGTCTCACTTCTGCTCGACGAGCTTGCCGTCCTGGATGACGCCGATGGCCGTCCGGGTGATGCCGACGCCGTCGGGACCGTAACGGAACGTGCCGAGCAGTCCGTCGTAGCGGGTCGCGCGGATGGCGTCGGCGAGCTTCTCACCGGTGGCGGCGTCGCTGTTCTTCAGCGCGGTGAGGAGGATGTTGGTGCCGTCGTAGGCCTTCGCCCCGTGCAGTTCGGCCTCCTCGCCGTAGGCGTTCCGGTAGGCGTCGGCGAACTTCCGGGCCGCGGGGCTGATGTCGTTGCCGAGGTAGGGGGAGCTGACGATGGTGCCCTCGGCGGCCTTCTCGCCGGCGGTGTCGATGAAGACGGGGGTGCCCTGGGGGGCGGCGCCGGCGAAGGGCACGGTGATGCCGAGGTCGCGGGCCTGCTTGACGATGAGGCCCGCCTCGACCTCCTCGGAGCCGATGAAGACGACCTCGGGCTTCTTGGCGCGGATCGCGGTGAGCGCGGCGCTGAAGTCCTTCTGGTCGGTGGTGACGACCTGGTCGGTGACGGCGCTGACACCGAGGTCCTTCGCCGCCTCGGCGAAGGCGTCGTGCTCGCCCTTGCCGAAGGAACCGTTGTTGGTGATCATGGCGATCTTCTGGTAGCCCTTGTCCTCGATGAGGTACTTGGCCAGCGTGGTGTCGTAGGTGGTGCTGGTGGGGCCGTTGAGGAAGAGGAAGGGGCTCTTGAGGTCGACGAGGCCGTCGGCCTGGCCGGAGGTGATGTTCGGTATGCCGGCCTGCCGCAGGACGGGGGCCATGGCGATGGTGACCGCGCTCTCCGCGGTGCCGATCATCGCGACGTAGTTCTCGCTGTCGATCTTGCGCGCGAGGTTGGTCCCGGTGGTCGGGTCGCCTTGGTCGTCGAAGGACTTCACCTGGATCTCGCGGCCGTCGACTCCGCCCTTCTCGTTCCACTCGTCGATGGCGAGCTTGGCGCCCTTGTACTCCCACTCGCCCAGCGAGGAGAGCTGGCCGCTGCGGGCGTTGACGACTGCGATCTTGATGGGTCCGGAGTCGGATCCGGTGTCGTTGTCGGACTCGCCGGGGGCGCTGCAGGCGGTCAGCGCGGCGGCGAGCGCGACGGCTCCGGCCAGTGCGGTGCGCGGCAGGCGGGTGCGCGGGGAACGGGGCATGAGGGTCACCTCGTGGCAGACGATGGGTGGGCGGTGACGGGGCGTGGGGGGCCGGGCGGTGGGTCGGGCGGGGCGGGTGGATCGGGCCGGCCGGTCAGGTGTCGGCCGGGAAGCGGCCGGCGTAGATGTCCTTGATGTTCCAGTGGCCGGGGGTGGGGACCGGTTCGTTGACCATGGGGACGTCCAGGACAGCGGGGCGGCGGCGGGCCAGGGCGTCCGTCAGTGCCTTGCGCAGGTCGCCGGGGGCGCTCACGGTGTAGCCGTCGGCGCCGCAGGACTCGCCGTAGCGGGCGAAGTCGGGGCTGTAGGGGCGGCCCGACGCGTCGGTGAACTCGCAGCCGTAGGATCGTCCGAAGGAGGATTCCTGGAGGTCGGCGATGGTGCCGTGGGCGCGGTTGTTCATGACCACGAAGAGGACGGGCGCGCCCTGTTCCACGGCCATCGGCACCGCGGGGAGCTGGGCGCTCATGCCGCCGTCCCCGATGAGCGCGACCACCACGGCCTCGGGCCGGGCGAGTTGGACGCCCACCGCGGCGGCCGGGCCGAAGCCCATCGTCGAGGCGCCTCCGGGGGTGATGAACCGGCCCTGTTCGGGCAGGTCGTAGCACTGGGCGACGCCGTTCTTGTTCCAGCCGACGTCGGTGACGAGGACGGCGTCGTCGGGGAGGGCGTCGCGCAGGTCGGCCAGGATGCGCTGGGGCCGCAGCGGGAAGGCGTCGCTGCGGCCGGCCTCGCGGGCCGTGTCGAAGACGGCGCCGCGGGCGGCGGCGATGCCCTCGCGCAGTCCGGGGCGGGTCAGAGAGGTGCTCCGCCGGGCGCGGACGGCGGCGCCGATCTCGCGGAGCGCGAGTTCCACGTCGGCGACGGCGCCGATGTGGACGGGGTAGTTGCGGCCGATCTCGGCGGGGTCGATGTCGATCTGGAGGAGTCGGCTCGGGGGGAAGTTCCAGGTGTACGTGGCGTCCCAGGAACTGGCGTCGGTCTCGGCGAACCGGGTGGCGAGGGCGAGGACGACGTCGGCGCCCAGGGTGTGCTCGTGGGTCTTGGCCAGCCCCCAGAAGCCGGGCATGCCCAGCAGCAGGGGGTGCCGGTCGGGGACGGTGCCCTTGGCCATCAGGGAGTGGGCGAGGGGGATGTCGAGGTGTTCGGCGAGAGCGAGCAGTTCGGCGCGGGCGCGGGGGCCGCGCAGGCCGCCGCCGAAGTAGATCAGCGGGCGCTCCGCCGCCAGCAGGGCGTCGGCGATCCGCCCGGCGGTGGGCTCGTCCAGGCCCGGCCGGCCGAGGTGGCCGGGGAGGGGGTGGTCGCCGGCGTAGGGCGGCACGGGCCGGTTGAGCAGGTCCATGGGGATGTTGACCAGGACGGCGCCGGGGCGCCCGCCGGTGGCGGTGAAGAAGGCCCGTTCGGTGACGCGGGGCAGGTCGGCCGCCCGCTGGACCTGCCAGGTGCGCTTGCAGAACGGGCGGTAGACGGCCGTCTGGTCGGCGTCGCTGTGGAGGTTGACCTCCTGGTGCGGGTGGCGGCCGTAGTAGTAGGAGGGGACGTCGCCGGTGAGGACGATCAGGGGGACGGAGTCGAGTGCGGCGGTGGCGACGCCGGTGACGGCGTTCATCATGCCGGGGCCGACGTGGGTGAGCAGGACGCCGGGGCGGCCGGTGGCGCGGGCGTAGCCGTCGGCGGCGTGGGCGGCGGCCTGTTCGTGGCGGGCGATGACGAACTCGACCGGGCTCGGGCCCAGGGCGTCGAGGAGGGCGATGTTGGTGTGTCCACAGGTGCCGAAGACGTACTCGACACCGTAGGACTCCAGTTGGGCGACGAGGGCCTCGGCGGCGGTCACGGTGGTCACGGGTTCTCCTTGGGCAGCTCTCGGCTGTCGCCCCAGACGGACAGCCCGCGCAGCATGAGGGTCTTGACGACCGTGTAGTCGTCGATGAGCCAGCGGGGGGACTCCCGGCCGAAGCCGGAGTCCTTCACCCCGCCGAAGGGCACGTGGTCGAGGCGGAAGTTGGACGAGCCGTTCACGATGAGTCCGCCGACCTCCAGCTTGCGCCAGGCGGTGACGATCCGGGTCAGGTCGTGGGTGAAGAGGCCGGCCTGGAGTCCGTAGCGGCTGGTGTTGCACTGGTCGAGCACGGTGTCGAAGTCGTCGTAGGGCAGGACGGCCACCAGCGCGCCGAACACCTCGTGCAGCACGACCGAGGCGTGGGCCGGCGGGTCGGCGACGATGGTCGGGGCGGCGGTGGCTCCGTCGCGGGTACCGCCGCGGAGCACGCTCGCGCCCAGCCGCCGGGCCTCCTCGGCCCAGGTCACCACGCGTTCGGCGGCGTTCTCGTCGACCATGGCGCCGATGTCGGTGGTCTCCCGCAGCGGGTCGCCCACGACCAGGGCGTCGACCGCCGCGGTGAAGGCGTCGAGGAACTCGGCGTAGCGGCTGCGGTGGACGTAGACGCGCTGGACGGAGATGCAGCTCTGGCCGGAGTTGCTGTAGCCGGTGCGCGCGCAGACCGCGGCCGCGGCGGCGGGGTCGGCGTCCTCGCAGACGAGGGTGGCGGCGTTCCCGCCCAGTTCCAGCGCGAGCCGTTTGGCACCGGCCGCGCGGGCCACCGCCGCACCGGTGGTGGCGCTGCCGGTGAAGCTGATGACGCTCACCTCCTCGGCCCCGCACAGGGCGGCACCCACCTCGCCGCCGCCGTGCAGGAGCTGGACCGCCTGGTGGGGCATGCCGCTGTCCAGGAGCAGGGCGACGACGGCGGCGGAGGTGGCGGGGGCCTGGGGCGGCGCCTTGACCAGGGTGGTGTTGCCCGCGGCGAAGGAGGCGCCCAGTTTGTGGGCGAGGAGGTTGGCGGGGGCGTTGAAGGGGGTGATGGCGAGGGCGACGCCGGCCGGCGCCCGGTAGGTGAAGGCGGTGTTGCCGATGCCGGTGTCCCAGCCGGCGACGGGCAGCGTCTCGCCGCCGACGCGGCGGGCCTCGGCCGCGCAGACGGCGAAGGTGGCGGCCACCCGGTCGATCTCGGTGCGGCTGTCCCTGAGCGGTTTGCCCAGTTCGAGGGCGAGGAGGCGGGCGAGCCGGTCCCGGTGGACGGCGGCGGCTCGCGCGGCGGCCTCCAGGACGTCTGCGCGGACGGCGGGGGCCAGCTCGGCGGTCCGCTTCGCGTAGCGGGCCGCCCGCGACACGGCGGCGCCGATCTCCCCGGTCGTCGCGGTGGGTGCGCGGCTGACGGTGCGTCGCAGGTAGGGACCGGTGCGGTCCTGGGGCGGGCCGTCGCCGCCCCAGGAGCCGGAGAGGAAGGCGGGGGCCTCGACGACCTCGTTCTCGTCGGCGGCCTTGAGCAGGTCTTGCAGCATCACGTCTCCAGAAAAAACCATCTAGTGGTTTCCGTGGACTGCTCTGTGGACTGGCGTGTAACGTACGGGCGCCGGAAGGCCGTGGCAATAGGTCGGCGCGAGGAAGTTGCGGCCGCCGATTTTCCGAACGGAGCCGCACTGGTGGAAGCTGACGCCCCGGATGCCGCACCCGCCGGGCGGGCGGTGTCCGCCCCTCACGAACCCTCACGAAGGAGAAGGCGTGGACGCGGAGCAAGGACCGGGCGGCGGGGTACGCAGTGTGCGCCGGGCTCTGGACATCCTGTCGCTGCTGACCGAGGATCAGCCCACCGTCCCCCTGAAGGACATGGTCGACGCCACCGGGCTGCCCAAGACGACCGTGGTGCGCCTGGTGCAGACGCTGGAGCAGTACGGACTGCTGTGGGCGACGCCGGGCGGCTACACGGCCGGGCCCGGACTGTGGCGGTGGGCCCATCTGGCGCACACGAGCTGGGAGTTGCCGCCCGACACGCAAAAGCTCCTGCGCGAACTGGTCGACCGGCGCGGTGAGACGGCGAATCTGATGATCCGCCGGGACGTCCACCGCGTCTGCGTCGCCCAGCAGGAGAGCCCGCAGCCGCTGCGGCACGTGGTCCGGGTGGGCGACGAACTGCCGCTGTGGGCGGGGGCCTCCTCCAAAGTGCTGCTCATCGGCGCCACGGACGGGCTGCTGCGGCGGGTCGCCGCCGAGTCGCCGCACGGTGGGGCGCACGTCCAGCAACTGCGCCTGTGGGCGGACGAGGCCACCGCCCGCGGTTACGCCGTCAGTCACGGCGAACGCGATGTGGGGCTCACAGCCGTGGCGGTGCCCATCCGCACCCAGTCGGGTGTGGTCGTCGCCTCGCTCTCGCTCAGCGGTCCGAGCGCGCGCATCCAGGAGCCGGCCACCGAGGAGTTCGCGGGCGACCTGCTGGAGACGGCCGCCCGCATCGCGTCGCACGGCTTCCAGCACCCCTTGGGGCCGCGCACCCAATGAATACGGCAGCGGCGCCGGTCCGCGGCGCCGCTGGAAGGAGACCCGTATGCACGTCCGCCCACTCGACGCAGTACGCGTTCTGGATCTCACGAACGTGCTCGCCGGACCCTACTGCAGCTATCAGCTCATGCTCATGGGCGCCGAGGTGGTCAAGGTCGAGCGTCCCGGGCAGGGGGACCTCGCCCGCAGCCTGGGCCCCGACGCCGCGCTGAACCGGGACGGCGCGGGGGCGTCGTTCCTCGCCCAGAACGCGGGCAAGAAGTCACTCGAACTCGACCTCGGGGACACCGCCGACCGGGCCGTCTTCGAGGAACTCCTGACCGGCGCCGACGTCCTGCTGGAGAACTTCCGGGCGGGGGTCCTGGAACGGATGGGTTACGGCGCCGACCGCCTGGAGCGGCTCAACGAACGCCTCGTCTACTGCTCCATCTCCGGCTTCGGGCACACCGGCCCGATGAGCGAGGCACCCGCCTACGACCAGATCGTCCAAGGCCTGGCCGGGATGATGAGCGTCACCGGCACCCCGGAGACGGCGCCGCAGCGGATCGGCTTCCCGGTCTGCGACACCACCGGCGGGCTGATGGCGGCGTTCGCCATCAGCGCGGCGCTGCTGCGCCGGGAGCGGACCGGCAGGGGTTGCCGGCTCGACGTCTCGATGCTGGAGGCGTCCCTGTCCACCATGGGCTGGGCGGTCTCCAACTACCTGGTGAGCGGTGTCCCGCCGGAGCCTCTGGGCGACCAGAACCCCACCGCCGCCCCGTCCGGCACCTTCCACGCCTCGGACGGTCCGCTGAACATCGCCGCCAACCAGCAGCGGCAGTTCGAGACCCTGTGCCGGCTGGCGCGGGTGCCCGAGCTGATCACCGACCCGCGCTTCGGGGAGCGGGAGCAGCGCAAGGCTCACCGCGCCGAGCTGAACGCCGCTCTGGACCGGGCCCTGGCCGCCCGCCCGGCCGCCGACTGGGAGCGTGAGCTGAACGCCGCCGGGGTGCCCGCGGCCCGCGTGCTGACGGTGCCTCAGGCGCTGGAGCAGCCGCAGTTGGCGCACCGCCGCTTCGTCACCGAGCTGGACCACCCGGTACGCGCCGGGCGTCCGCTGCGCGTGGTGGGCAACGGGGTGCTGGTGGACGGGGAGGCGTTCGGGCCGCCGTCCGCCCCGCCGCTGCTGGGCGAGCACAACACCGAGCGCCGGGCCCTCGCGCGGCGCTGGTCGGCGGCGCGGGCCGGGGAGTCCGCCGCCGTGGCCGGCGAGGCCACCGCGTCATGACCGGCGCCGAGGACGAGGCGGCCCGCTGGTGGGCGACCGCGGTCAGTCACATCGAGCCCGGCAGCATCGAACTGCGGGACCGGCCGGTCCAGGACCTGATCGGCAGTGCGAGCCTGGTGGACGTCATCTGGCTGCTGCTGCGCGGTTCCCTGCCCGCGCCGCGCCACGCCGCGCTCCTGGAGGCCGCGCTGGTCGCGGGCGTCGACCACGGCCCGCAGGCTCCCTCCATCGCGGCCGCGCGGATGGCGGCGACCTGCGGGGTCGGCCTCAACAACGCCGTCGCCACCGGCGTCAACATGCTGGGGGACGCCCACGGCGGAGCGGGTCAGCAGTGCGTGGAGATGCTCACCGACGTGACCGCGCTGCACGCGGCCGGCCACGACTGGGACCGGGCGGCGCGCGAGGTGATGGCCGACTGGCAGAGCCGCTCGCGCTATCTGCCGGGGTTCGGGCACCGCTTCCACCCCGTGGACCCCCGGCGCGGCCCGCTGCTGGACCTGGTGCGGCGGGCGGTGGCCGACGGCGAGGTCGGCGGCGACTTCCTGCACGCCGCCCTGGCCGTCGAGGAGGTCCTGCGCCGCCGCCGGGAGGGCCGCCGGCCGGTCCCGATGAACATCGACGGAGCCACCGCCGTCATCTACGCGGAACTGGGCTTCTCCGCGCCGCTCGCCCGCGGCCTGTTCGTGCTCAGCCGTTCCGTGGGCATCCTCGCCCACGCCTGGGAGGAGACCGGACAGGGCCGGCGCAACAAGGGCCCCCTCCCCCGCGGCGTCCTGCCGGCCCGGCTCCCCCAGCCGGAAGACGCGTGACCAATCCGCGTCGCACCCCTTGCCACACCCCGACCGCCTCCCTAACGTAGCTTTCCGCCGATCGGCACCCACGGTACGGACCTCACGAACCGTACAGCGGACCTTGATCCGCCCCGCTCCTCCCCTCTCGTCTCGCCTGCCGGGACCCTCCTCCCCCGGCGCCGCACCCTCCGTCACTCCCGCACCCCGTCACCCCCGTCACCCCCGCCCCCCGTGACCCTCGTCACCTCCCGTCACCTCCCGTCACCTCCCGTCACCTCCCGTCCTGGACGCATCCGTCAGGAACCGTCACGAAAGAGGGACCATGGACAGACGCAGCTTCCTCACCTCGACCGCCGCCGGGACGGCCACCACCGTCGCGCTGCTGAACGGCACCGCGGCCGAGGCCGCCCCGGCCGACGGCCTGGCGCGGCCGGTTCCCGCTCAGGCGCACGCCGCCACCGGCAAGGACTTCCCCAAGGCCGGCGGCAACCTCGGCAACCAGAACCACTCCTCGCTCAAGCGGATCACCGCCGCCAACGTCGGTCGGCTCGGCGGCGCCTGGCACCTCAACCTGGAGGACGGTTCCACCGCCGCCCACCAGCAGTGCGCCGTCATCGCCCAGGACGGCGTCCTCTACCTCGCCACCACCCAGCAGAACGTCTTCGCCGTCGACGGCCGCACCGGCCGGGTCAAGTGGAAGACGAACATCGGCACCGAGACCACCAACATGCGCGGGCTGGCCCTCGGCGGGGGCCTGGCGTTCACCATCGCCGGTGACAACAAGGTCCACGCCCTGGACCAGCGGACCGGTGCCGTCGTCTGGACCCGCGAGCTGCTGGTCGAGGACCAGGGCGACCCGGACTGCGACCCCGCCTCCGGTCAGTGCGGCGGCAGCCGGGGCGGTCTGGCGGGCGCCGTCGTCCACTGGGACGGGCTGGTCTACATCGGCACCCAGGGCAGCACCGCCGGTGCCCGGGGCCGCGCCTACGCGCTCGACGCCGCCACCGGTGAGGTCTCCTGGGTCTTCTGGGGCACGCCGGGCCCCGGCGAGTACGGCCATGACACCTGGGAGGGTGACACCTGGAAGACCGGTGGCGCCGTCTGCTGGATCCACCCCGCGGTCGATCCCGAACTCGGGCTGGTCTACTGGACGTTCGGCAACCCCTATCCGCGCACCGACGGCTCGTCGCGCGGCGGCGACAACCTCTTCGCCAACTGCCTGGTCGCCCTGGACGCCAAGACCGGCGAGCGGCGCTGGCACTTCCAGTCCGTCCACCACGACATCTGGGACTACGACGGCGTCATGTCCCCGGTCCTCGCCGACCTGCTGATCGAGGGAAGGAAGCACCGGGTCGTCGTCTACGGCAGCAAGACCGGCATGTACTACATCCTCGACCGCCGCACCGGCGATCCGGTGCACGGCATGGAGGAGCGGCCGGTGCCGCAGCACGCGGCGCAGAAGACCTCTCCCACCCAGCCCTTCCCCGGCGGCGAGCCCTTCGTGGAGACCGAGCCGCGCCTGGACAAGGCCACCCGGCCGGTGCCGTTCTACCCCACCGGCGGCCTCTTCGAGGTCCACTGGGACCGCGCCACGATCCTCTACCCGGGGGCGGGCGGCGGCGCCGACTGGTCCTTCCCCTCCTTCAGCCACCGCACCGGCCTGGTCTACGTCGGCTACGGCCTGATCAACTCGGCCTACTCCAACACCCACGGCGGCCGGGTCAACACCGCCCGCCCGCTGGGCGAGTACTTCGCCGGGGGGCTCGCCGCGGTCGACCCGCGCACCAACACCGTCGCCTGGCGGCAGGAGGGCGACTGGTCGCTCGCCCACGGCAACGGCATCCTCAGCACGGCCGGGGGTGTGCTCTTCCAGGGCCGTCCCGACGGGGTGCTCACCGCCCTGGACGACCGGGACGGCACCGAGCTGTGGACGTGGCAGTGCGGCGCGGGCGTCAACACCAGCCCGCTGACGTACGAGGTCGACGGCGAGCAGTACGTGGCGGTCCTGGCCGGCGGGAACGGCCTGCCCTACCCGGACATCCCCAAGGGCGACCACCTGTGGGCCTTCAAGCTGGGCGGCCGGGTGCGGCCGGCCGCGGCGCCCACTCCGCCGTCCCGGCGCAACCAGATCCGCGCCGCGGCGGTGACCGGGGCCACCGCGAAGAACACCGTCACCCTCGGCCGGATCTGGGACACCGGCCGCGGCGTCCCGGGGGCCACCGAGAACCTGGTGGCGCAGAACGCCATGGCACCGCAGCACCTGCGCATCGCCAAGGGCACCACCCTCACCTTCGTCAACCCGGCGGACAACAGCTCCGCGCACGGCGCGGTCTCCTTCTTCGAGGCGGAGTTCGACTCCGGTCTGCTCATGCCGGGCCAGTCCTTCTCCCACACCTTCGACACCGCCGGCGAGTTCTTCTACAACGACCCGGTCGCCCCGCAGAGCACCGGCAAGATCGTCGTCGAGTAGCGGACCACCGGACGCCTCACCACCCCGCACCTCCCGCGTGTCCCCCGTACTCCCCCGCCGCACCGCGCACCCCTCCGGAGGCCCGCTCCATGACGACCGAACCCGGACCACGCCCCACGACGAGCACACCCGAACCCGGGGCCGGACCCGTACCCCGGCCGAGGAGCCGCGTCCGCCCGCTCACCGCGGCGCTGACCGGTGCCGCCGGCACCCTCGGCATCGCCGTCGCCCTGCTGGCGACCGGCACCCTGAGCGTGGCCCAGGGCCGGGCCGGCGCCGGGGCCCAGCAGCTCGGCGATCCCGACTACGGGGTGTGCCGCGGCGTGGACGCCCGCTGCTACCACGACTGGGGCAACTTCGATCCGTCCGAGGGCTTCAAGGTCCTGCTGTACACCCGCACCCCGGGCCCGCGTCACGCCAACCTCGGCCCCGCCCTGCCGGCCGGTCTGAACCCGCCGCTCACCGACGCCAACGTCGTGCAGAACGGCGTACGCAAGCTGGGCGCCGAGCACGGCTTCCAGGTCGACCACACCGAGGACGTCGCACAACTCGCCTCGCCGGCGAACCTGTTCAGGTACAACGCGGTCATCTTCTACTCGACCAGCCGGGACACCCTCGACGACGCCGCGCAGACCTCGCTGCGCCAGTACATCCGCGGCGGCGGTGGTTTCGTCGGTGTCCACAACGCCTTCGGCACCGAGTACAACTGGCCCTGGTACGAGGGCCTGCTCGGCAACGCCAACTTCTACGACCACGGCCCGGCCCAGCCCGGCACGGTCCGCACCGTGAACCGCAAGGACATCTCCACCAAGTCCCTGCCGCCGCGGTGGACGATCTCCGACGAGTGGTACAACCTCGTCCCCGGACCGACCCGGGTCCGGGTCCTCGCCGAGGTCGACGAGACCACCCTCGCCAGGGGCGTGACGGGCAACTACCACCACCCCGGGCACGGCGAGGACCACCCGGTCGCCTGGTGCCAGTACTACGACGGCGGACGTGCCTGGCTGACCACCCTCGGGCACGACGCGAAGGACTTCGCCACCGACGGTTCGTTCCCGGGCGCCGCCGAGTTCCAGCGGCTCCTCCTCGGCGGCATCGAGTCGGCGATGGGCAAGAAGCCGTTCTGCGGGTGAAGCCGTATTCGCCAGTGACGTCCGGCTCCGGCCGGCCGGGGCCGCGGGACTCCTCGCGGCCGCTCCCCACCCACCACGAAAGGCAAGGTCACCATGTACGACGAGGTCACCACGTACGCCGACACCAGGTACGACGACACCGGGTACGCCGAACCGCGCGTCCAGTGCCGCCCCGAGCCGTCCGAGCGGCGGACGGCGGCCGGCTGGCAGACCCCCGACTTCACGGTGGTCGACACCGCCCTTGAGGTCACCGCCTACTCGCTGCGCGGGAAGTAGGCGCCCGCCGTGCTGCTGCGCATCCTCGGGACAGCAGCCGGTGGTGGCCTCCCCCAGTGGAACTGCGCGTGCCCCGGCTGTGCCGGGGCACGTCTCCACCCCGCCCGCCGCCGCCTCCACGACGGTCTGGCCGTCCACGGAGGCGGCGCGGGCGGCTGGTTCCTCGCCAACGCCACCCCGGACGTCGCCGAACAACTGGAGAGCCACCCCGGTCTGCGGCCGGGCACGGGAGAGGACCGCACCCCCGTCGTACGGGTCGTCCTCACCGACGCGGAACTCGACCACACCCTCGGTCTGCTGCGGCTGCGCGAGGCCGCCAGGATCGACATCTGGTGCACCGAACCCGTGCGCGGGGCTCTCGGCGCCCGCCTGCCCCTCACCGACATCCTCACCCCGTACACCACCTTGACCTGGCACGATCTTCCCCTGGCCGGCTCGGGGCGGTACGCCGAGGTGGCCGGCCTGGAGGTGAGCGCGCTGCCGCTGTCGGACAAGCGGCCCCGCTACGCGGCGGACGAACCCTCGCACCCCGCCTGGAGCGTGGCGCTGAAGGTGCGCGATCCGGGTCCCGGCACCCGCGCCCTGTACGCGCCGGCGGTCGCCGCGTGGAGCGACCGGCTCGGTACGGAGATCGCGGAGGCCGACCGCGTCCTGCTCGACGGCACCTTCCTCGACGAGGAGGAACCCCGCCGCACCGGCATCTCCCGGCGCACCGCCTCCGGCATGGGACACCTGCCGATCGAGGGCCCCGAGGGCACGGCGCGGCGCCTGGGCGGTGCGGGCGCACGCGTCCTCTACACCCATCTCAACAACACCAACCCGCTGACCGACCCCGGCGACCGGGCACACGAACGGCTCGCCGGCCTCGGCCCGCGCGTGGCCGAGGACAGGATGGTGGTGTCACTGTGACCCCTGTGACCGCCGAAACCGTCAAAGCAGCCGAACCCGCCGAAACCGACGGGAGCACCGGGGCCACCGGGGCCGCCGCCACCGGGGCCCTCTCGTCGGACCCCGGCGGGCCGGAGTCCGTCCCGTGGAGCGAACAGGAACTGGAGACCCGGCTGCGCGAGCTGGCCACCGCCCGCTACCACGACCGGCACCCGTTCAACCGGCGCATGCACGAGGGCGCTCTGAGCCCCGCCGAACTGCGCACCTGGGTGGCGAACCGCTTCTACTACCAGTGCAACATCCCCCTCAAGGACGCCCACATCCTGGCCAAGCTGCACCAGCCGGCCCAGCGCCGCGCCTGGCTCCGGCGCATCCAGGACCACGACGGCCGCACCGACCGGGAGGGCGGCATCGAGAGGTGGCTGCGGCTGGGCGAGGCGGTGGGACTCGACCGCGGGGAACTGCTCGCGCACCGGAGGCTGCTGCCCGGTGTCCGCCTTGCGGTGGACGGCTACGTCAACTTCTGCCGCAACGGCAGCGCACTCGAAGCGGTGGCCTCCTCCCTGACCGAGCTGTGCGCCCCCTCGATCATGCTGACCCGGCTGGAGACGTTCCCGGTCCACTACCCCTGGATCGACCCCGACGGCCTGTCGTACTTCCGTGCCCGGGTCCCCGAGGGGCGCCGGGACGGTGGTGAGGCGCTGGCCTGGGTCAGGGCCTGGGCCGTCACCCGTGACCAGCAGGACCGGGCCCTGGCGGCCCTCTCCTTCAAGTGCGACGTCCTGTGGAGCCTGCTGGACAGCGTGGAACTCGCCGGCGCGCGAGAGCCGGCCCGGCGGGAGACCCACCGGTGAGCGGCGACCCCGTCTGGTGCCCCCGCGTCCCCGTCGGGGCGCTGCTCCGCCACGACCGGACGCGGGGGGCCGATGTCCTGCTGCTCCCCGAGCGCGTCGTCGTCCTGCACGGCTCGGGACGCGCCGTGCTGGACCTGTGCGACGGCCACCGCGGCGTCGAGGAGATCGCCGGCCTGCTCGCGCCGGACGACGGTCCGGAGGGCCGCGTACGCCGCGAGGTCACCTCGTTCCTGCACCGGCTGCGCACGGAAGGCGCTCTGCGATGACGGCTCCCCCCTGGGCCCTGCTCTCCGAACTCACCCACGCCTGTCCCCTGCACTGCGGTTACTGTTCCAACCCGCTGGAGCTGACGCGGCGCGCGGCGGAACTCAGCGCGGCGCGCTGGACCGACGTCTTCCGTCAGGCGGCGGACCTCGGCGTGCTCCACACCCATCTCTCCGGCGGCGAACCCCTGCTCCGCCGCGACCTCGCGGACATCACCCGGGGGGCGGCGGAGGCCGGGCTGTACACCCAGTTGGTCACCAGCGGGGTGGGGCTGTCGGAGAGGCGGCTGGACGCGCTGGTGGCGGCCGGGCTGCACAGTGTGCAGCTCTCCGTGCAGCACGCCGATCCCGGCCGGTCCGACGAGATCGCCGGCCGCCGGTCCTTCGACGCCAAACGCCGGGCGGCCCGGCTCGTGAAGCGACGAGGACTTCCGCTCGGCGTCAACGTCGTCCTGCACCGGCACAACCTGGACGCCGTCGACGGCCTGCTGCGCCTGGCGGTCGAGTGGGGAGCGGACCGCGTCGAGCTGGCCAACGCGCAGTTCTACGGCTGGGGGCTGCTGAACCGCGCGGCGCTCATGCCCGACCGGGCGCAGCTCGCGGCCGCCACCGAGGTGGTGGAGCGGTGGCGAGCGCGCCTGGCCGGCACGGTGGACATCACCTGGGTGGTGCCCGACTACTTCTCCGGCACGCCCAAACCCTGCATGGGCGGCTGGGGGGCGGTGTCGCTGACCGTCGCCCCCGACGGTACGGTCCTGCCCTGTCCCGCGGCGGCGGCCCTGCCCGGTCTCGACCCGCCGCGGGTCACCGAGCGGTCGCTGCGCTGGATCTGGGAGGAGTCGCCGGCGTTCAACGCCTACCGCGGCACCGACTGGATGCCCGCTCCGTGCCGGACCTGCGAGCGCCGCACCGAGGACTTCGGCGGCTGCCGCTGTCAGGCGCACGCGCTCACGGGGGACGCGGCCCGAACGGACCCGGCGTGTTCCCGCTCCCCCGATCACGCCGCGCTGCTCGCCCTCACCCGCGGCGGCACCCGCCCCGAACCGGTACCCCGGCGCCCGGCCGGGCCCCGCTGATCGGCCCAGGCGTACGGTGGGCCGCGTGACCACGCAAGAGCCGCTGCGGCCGCAGTCCTTGATGCTGACGTTCCTCGGCGATACGGCGGAACGCCTGCTCGACCGGTGCCGGGCGGCGGGCGTCGGTATCGGCGCGTTCACCGGGGACGCCCTGGACCGACGACGTCCTCGGCGCCGCGCACGTCAACGGCTTGGTCGCCGCAGCTCCCGGGAGCGGACGCCGAGCAGCACCACGGCGAGCGAGACGACGCCCACGGCCGCCGCTCCCCAGATGCCCGCCCGGACACCGAGCGGGAGCAGTACCGCGGCGGCGAGCGCGGCGCCGAGTTCCCGGCCTCCGGCGGTGACACCCGAGGCGACGCCCTCCTTCCCGCTGCGGGCGCGGGCCAGGCCGGCCGCGGACGTCGTCGGCACCAGCAGGCCCCAGCCCGCGCCCAGCAGGACCAGTGGAACGACCAGCGCGCGGTAGGTGTCGAACAGCAGCGGCAGTACGGCCAGGACGCCCGCCACCAGGACGGAACCGAGGATCATCGCTCCCCGCACGCCGAGGCGGCCGATGATCCGGCCGGCCGCGAGCGCCGAGACGATGTTGCCGCCGGCCAGGGGGAGCAGCGCCACCCCCGCCACGAACGCCGACATGCCCAGTCGGTCCTGGAAGCCCATGCTGACGATGTAGAGGGCGCCGAAGAACGCGGCGGTGCCGACGACCGTGACCACGGCGTTGGCGCTGAAGGGGACGTCCCGCAACTGGCTCAGTGGCAGCATCGGCGACGGTGCGCGCCGCTCCACCCGGGCGAACACCAGGACGGCCGCGGCGACGGCCACCACGCCGCCCGCGAGGACGCCCGCCGACAGCTCCCGCCAGTCGTGCGCCAGGAAGGCGACGAGGCCGAGCAGGACGACCATGACGAGCAGCCCGGGGAGGTCGAGCCGTGCCCCGCCGCCGCGCAGCAGCGGCAGTACGGGCCTGCCGATCAGGGCGAAGACGACGGCGAGCACGGCCACCGCCACGAACATGGCGCGCCAGGAGGAGACCGAGACCAGCGCCCCGCAGAGCACCGGTCCGAGAGCGGCGCCCAGCGCGTTCGCGCCGGCCCAGATGCCGATGGCCCAGGACAGTCGCCCCGGCACGTCCTGGTACACGAACTGGATCAGGGCGAGGGCGGACGGCAGGACGAGGGCCGCTCCCACGCCTTCACCGAAGGTGCCGACGACCACGAGGGACACGGTGGGCGCGGCCGCCGCCACGAGGCTGAACACGGTGAAGACGGCCAGGCCCAGCAGGAAGATCCGGCGCGCCCCGAATCTGTCGGTCAGCGCCCCGCCGGTGAGCGACAGCATCGCGAAGGCCAGGGTGTAGCCGGAGAGCACCCAGCCGATGGCCGTGTCACCGGCGCCGAAGGTGGAGCGGATCGCGGGGGACGCGATGTTGAGTCCGGAGGTCAGGAGGATCACCAGCAGGGTGCCGAGGCTGGTGGCGGCCAGGACCAGGCCGGGTGACCGGCGCCGGGGCGCCACCGCGGCGCGGGCCGCGGCCCCGGCGTCCGACGGCGTTTCCGCTGCCATGGTTGAGGGAGTGTCGCTGCGCATGCTTCCACGATAAAAGTAGTTCGCGAACGAAGCAAATCTACGAGTGACGAGAGACGAATCCCTTTCCTGTCCCTTGCTAACGTGGAGACAGAGCACAGAAGAAAGGGAACGAACTACATGTCTGGAGCAGACGCCATCGATGTCGCGGCGGAGCAGTGGGCCGCGGCCTGCCCACGCCTGGACGTCGCGCCCGGGGACGTCCTGGCGCGGATCCAACGCCTCGCCCAGCTCATCGAAGAGGCGCAGAACCGTCGGCTCCGCCGCCGCACCGGCATGGTCGTGAACAACCTGGGCGACTTCGACGTGCTGCGGGCCCTGCGCCGCGTCGGCCCCCCGTACGCCCTCACCCCCACCCGCCTGCGACAGGCGATGCTGGTGTCGGGGGCCGGGCTCAGCGGGCGGCTGAACCGGCTGCAGAAGGAGGGGTGGATCACCCGTGAGACCTCCCCGGACGACGGCCGGTCCTCCATCGTCCGGCTCACCCCGGAGGGCGTCGCCGACCTGGACCGGGACCTGGAGGACCACTACGCGTTCGAGTCGGACCTGCTGCGCGCCCTGGACCTCGACCGGCGCCGCCGGCTGGCCGGCGATCTGCGACCGCTCATCCTCGACCTGGAGGAGCGCCTGTGACCTCCCCGTCGGCCGCCGTGCAGCGGCGGGCGAACTCGACCGTGCGGGTGTAGCACTCCGCCACGTCCGCGTCGGAGAGTCCCACCCACAGGTGGTTGCCGCCGCTGAGCAGGCGCAGGTCGGGGTGGTGGCCGGCCGCGCGCAGGGCTTCAGCGAGGCGGACGGACTGCCGGGCCGGGATCAGCACGTCGTCGGTGCCGTGCAGGAGGAGGAAGGGCGGGGAATCGGCGCCGGCATGGGCGACCGGGCTGGCGTCGCGGGCCGCCTCGGGCAGGTCGGCCGGGGCACCGCCGAGCAGCAGCGCCTCGAAGCCGGTCGCATCCCGGGGGTCGTACGTGCCCTCGGGGCGGTCCTCGGCGAGTGCGGGCAGATCGGTGGGGGCGTACCAGGTGACGCAGCCGGAGATCGTGCCGGTGGGCTGGGTGAGGGCGGTCAGGGCGGCGAGGTGTCCGCCGGCGGACTCGCCCCACAGGACGGTCCGTCCGGTGTCCAGGCCGAGGTCGGCGGCGCGGGTACGCAGCCAGTCCAGCAGGGCGGCCAGGTCGTCGCGCTGGGCGGGGTGCGGAGCTTCACCACTGAGGCGGTAGTCCGGGCAGGCCACGGCGAACCCGGCCTGGGCGAGGCGGGCGAACGGGCCGGGCCGCCAGTCGCGGAAGCGGGGGCCGAGGTCGTCACGCAGGCCGGTGCGCCAGCCACCGCCGTGGACGAAGACGACGACCGGCACCGGGCCGGTGGCGTCCTCGGGCAGCCACACGTCGACGGCCAGCGGGCGGCTGCCGTCGGGGACGGCGTAGACGGCGCCGCGCAGGAGTGTCACGCCGTCGGCCGGCCGGGCCGGGCGCGGCAGGGGCAGGGTCGCCGGATCCGGCGGGGCCAGCAGGTGGAACGGGAAGGTCACGGTGTGGGCCCTTTACATCAGCGGGCGGTTACGTCGCGGGCGGTTACGTCAGCGGGCGGTGCGGGGCAGGACGCGGTGGGCGTTGGCGGTGGTGAGCGCCCGCCAGCTCCCCGTACCGTCCGGGGCGGCAGCGGCGTCCAGACCCGCGACGTGGGCCTCGACACCGGCGGCCGGGGTCCAGCAGTGGTCGCTGCCGTACAGGAGGCGGTCGGCACCGACAAGGCTCAGCAGGGCGGGGAGCTGGCGGGGCAGCGCCGGGCCCGCGAGGTCGTAATACAGCCGGCCGAGCTGTTCGACGGCGCCGGGCACCTCGGTGCCCGCGGGCATGAACATCTTCATGAAGCCGTCGATGCGGTCCGCGAGAACCGGCAGCGCGCCGCCGCAGTGCGGCACGATCACCGTCAGGTTCCGGTACCGGTCCAGCGTGCCGGACATCAGCAGGTCGGTGACGGTACGGGCGGTGTCGAAGATGAACTCGACCATCGGACGCGGGCGGCCGAGCGCGGACTGCTCCCAGCACACGGGCGAGGTGGGATGCAGGAAGACGACCGCGGCGCGCCGGTCCAGCTCGGCCCAGACCGGCTCCAGATCCGGGTTGCCGAGGTAGGTGCCGTGGGTGTTGGTCTCCAGGACCACACCGTCGGCGTCCAGGTGGTCGTAGGCGTGGGCGATCTCCGCGAGGGCGCCGTCCACGTCCGGGAGGGGCAGGGAGGCGAAGAGACCGAAGCGGCCCGGGTGCGCGCGGACGGTGTCGGCGCCGTCCTCGTTGACCTCGCGGGCCAGCCGGCGGGCGGCGGTGTCGTCGCCGAAGTGGATGCCCGGCGAGGAGATCGACAGCATCGACGTCTCGATGGAACAGCGGTCCATCAGCTCCAGATGGGCCTCGGCCGACCACGACGGCCAGGCGGGCACCCCGTCCGGCAGCTCGTGCCCGGCCGCTCGGGCCTGACGGACATAGGAGTCGGTCACGAAATGGGCGTGGACGTCGAGATAACCGGGAGCGTCGATGGGCACGGGGTGTTGTCCTTGTCTGTGGCGGGCGACGGGCGGGGAACCGCTCAGCTTTCGGTGCGCCACTTGTGGTCGGGCAGGAAGTTCACGTCGTACTCCTGCGGTACGGTCCCGAACTTCCGCGGCTCGGGGATGTACGGGCGCCGCGGCATGGTGAGTTCGTCGGTGGGGGTGCCGAGGTTCTCGAAGAACCGCTCGAAGGTGCCGCCGGGGCCGGCCGCGACGCCGACGATCCGGCTGTGGTGCCGCTCGATGCGGTAGGCGTGCGGGCAGTTCTTCGGCACGAAGCCGAAGTCACCCACCGTCAGCAGCTTCTCGTGCTGTTCACCCTCCAGGTCCTCCACGAACAGGCGCACCGCGCCGTCGGTGATGAAGAAGACCTCGTAGGTGTCCGGGTGGGAGTGGGCGGGGATGATGTCGCCCTTGGGCCCCTCGCAGGTGAAGAAGTTGAACGTGTTCTCGGTCTGCTCACCGCCGGCGTAGATGGTGAACATGTCCGTGAAGAGGTGGGCGCGGTCGCCCTGGCCCTTCTCGATGAAGTAGGGCTTGCCCGGCTCCGGCGGAATGTGGGAACGCTCGCGGTAGCGGGTGGCGAACTCGATGGTCATCGGTAACCCTCTCGGTCTGTCTGCGTCCGACTGCCAGTCCGGCTGGCTCTGTCCGACTGGCTCTGTCTGTCTGCCGGTCCCACCAACCTAGAACCGGTCCGCGCGGGGGGTCGGAGTACACTCGGGCACGCGATGAAGGGAAACGGACAGATTTCCGCCGACCACCGCGGGCCCGGTATCCCGGCCGTCAGCTACCGTCCGACGCCCGGGAGACAGCCGGGCCTGGAGATTCTCGACCTGGTCGGTCTCGCCGCCCGCGCCGAGGAGCGTGCCCGTCCCCTCTCGGCGCCCGCGCGGCCCGCCTTCCACCTGATCGTCGCGTTGCGCGGCGGGCGGCTGACGTGCTCCGTGGACTTCACCTCGTACACGCTCGCCGCCGGCGACTGGCTGTGGGTGTGGCCCGGGCAGGTGCTCCAGTTCCCCGACGGGCACGCGGAGGGGGAGGGCACCGTGCTGGTCTTCCCCTCGGGTTTCCCCAGCGCCGCCACCGACGCCCTGATCCGGGACGGCGAGCACGTCCCGCACCGTCTCGTCACCCCGGACGCCGCACGTCAGACGGCCTTGCTCCGTGTTCTCGACGCCCTCGCCGAAGAGCACGCCTGCATGACCGACCTGTCGCTGGAGGCGTACACCGAGACCCTGCGCAACCTGCTCTCGGTGATCCTCGTCAGGCTCGTCCACCTCGCCGACCCGCGCCGCCGGTCCTCGTCCTCCTCGTCCTCCTCGTCTTCCTCCGCCTCCGCCGCCTCCTCCTCCTCCTCCGACAACGAGACGTTCCACCGCTTCCGCAGAGCCGTCGAGGAGGACTTCCACCGGACGCACCGGGTCGAGGACTACGCCGCCCGGCTCGGCTACAACCCGCGTACGCTCACCCGCGCCACGCAGGCCGCCCTCGGCTGCGGGGCCAAGCGGTTCGTCGACGACCGGGTGCTGCTGGAGGCCAAACGGCTGCTCATCCACACCTCGCTGCCGCCAGCCGCCATCGGCGAACGCATCGGCTTCGCCTACGCCACCGTCTTCAGCGCCTTCTTCCGCCACCACACGGGCATGACCCCGACCGAGTTCCGGTCCCTCACCAAGTCGTGACGGTCCCGGCGCCGGCCGCACCCTGGCGACCGCGTCAAGATGTCGCCGGCCGACGCGCCTCGTTGGAGACGACGGTGTTGCGCAGCCGGCCGAGGCGTTCCACCTCCACCTCGACGGTGTCGCCGGGCCGCAGCAGCCACGGCGGGGTGCGGGCGTAGCCGACGCCGGACGGCGTGCCGGTCGCCAGCAGGTCGCCGGGGTGCAGGGTGAAGGTGCGCGAGATGTGCGCGAGCGTGTCGCCGACGCCGTAGACCATGTCGGCGGTGCTGCCGTCCTGGACCACCTCGCCGTTGACGTAGGTGCGCACCCGCAGTCCGGCCCGCAGGTCGCCGACCTCTGCGGCGGGGACCAGCGGGCCGAGCGGACCGGACCGGTCGCCGTTCTTGCCGAGGATCCACTGCGAGGTGAGCTTCTGTGCCCTGCGGGAGGTGAGGTCGTTGAAGGCCGAGTAGCCGACGACCGCGGCCGTCGCCTCCTCCGGGGTGGCGTCCACCAGGGGCGCGCCGACCCAGGCGACGATCTCGCCCTCCCAGTCGAGGCCGTCCTCGTCCGAGGGGACGGGCACCTGAGCGCCGTCCACGGTGAGCGACCGCGTCCAGCGGGCGAACAGCGTCGGGTGCGCGGGGAGTTCCCGGTCGCGGAACGAGCCCTCGGCGACGTGGTCCAGATAGTTCAGGCCGACGCAGATCACCCGGGCGTCGGGCAGCACGGGCGGAACCAGTTCCACCGACGCCACCGCGAGGACCGGCCCGTCCCGGTGGCCTGCCAGGTGACCGGCCGCGTCGGCCCAGAAGTCCGCCAGCGCCGCCACCACCGTGACCTCCCGTCCGTCGGGTGAGAGGGCTCCGACCTCGACCCCGCCACCCTGCCCTCGGATGCCGACCACGCGCATGTGCCGTCCCCTTCCGGAGAAAACCCTTTAAAGGTTCGGAGGTTTATGCTTCGATGGCGACTATGCCTCAGATCAGCGGTGACGGACAAGGCGCTGGGCCGCCGGACGGTTCTCCCGGTGCCGGGCGCCCGGCCGACGGGCTGCGCGCCGGTGGTGCGCGGACCCGGGCGGAGCTGCTGGCCGAGGCGCTGGACGCCCGCATCCGCTCCGGTGGTCTGGCGGCCGGGGATCCGGTCGGCACGCTGGAGTCGCTGCGCGCGGAGACCGGTTACGCCTACTCGACGGTCAGCGAGGCGGTCCGGCTGCTCAGGGACCGCGGGGTGGTGCAGATCCGGCCGGGGCGCGGCGGCGGGCTGTTCGTCGCCGACCGGGGACCGGTGGTGCGGCTGCGCCACACCCTGCTGGAGGTCCAGGACGAGCCGGCCACCGTGGCGGACGCCATCGAGTTGCGCGATCACCTGGAGGTCCTCGTCGACGTCGGCGCCGCGCGCTGCCGTACCGCAGACGACGTCGCCGAGTTGCGGGCCCACCTGGGAACCATGGGCTCGGCCGCGGACTGGGACGGATTCATGCGGGCCAACTGGGCGTTGCACGAGCGGATCGCGCGGATAGGTCCGAACCGCATGGCCGCGGCCGTCTACGCCGGGACGCTCGGGCACCTCAGCGGTGCCACGTCCCGGTTCGCCGACGGTGATCCGGGGTTCGCCGCCTACCGGGCCGAGCGTCATCGCGTCCACCGCGAGCTGGTCGAGGCGATCGCCGCCGGGGACGAGGCCGCCGTGCGCGCCGCGGTCGCCCGGCACAACACCACTGCCTGAAAGCACCACTGCCTGAAGACGGGGAGAGCCGCCCATGTCCGCAGCCGAGTTCCGCCAGTACCTCTTCCCTCCCGGCCACCCGCGCATCGCCGGACTGAAAGGCATGGACCCCTACGCCTACCGGGAGTTCGCCCGGCGCGCGGGAACCTTCACCGGCGGCCTGATCGAGGGGTGGCGCCCGCTCCACCTGAACGAGTTCCGGGGCGTGACCGAGGACGGCACCCTGCGGGCGGACGCGCACCCCTTCGCCCCCGCCCGTCCCGGCGAGGAGGCGCCGGTCACCGCCATGGCCGGGGCGGCCCGGGAGCTGCTGGACGCGCTCGACGAGGACGGCCGGCACCGCATCCGTCACGCGGTCGACGCAGCCGAGTGGCAGACCTGGGCCAATCCGGAGTTCATGCAGTTCGACACCGGTCTGCGCCTGGAGTTCCAGTCCCCCGAGGTACGGGCGCGGGCGCTCGCCCTGATGGCGGCCTCGCTCAGCCCGCAGGGGTACGAGCTGGCGCACGGCATGATGCTGGTCAACGGCTTCCTCGGAGAGGTCGTCGGCCTGGAGACACTGCTCAACGAGTTCAGCTACCACTTCGCCCTGTACGGCGAGCCGGACCTCACCGCGCCCTGGGGCTGGCAACTGTTCGGTCATCACTGCGCGGTGAGCTGTCTGGTCGTCGAGGGCCGCATGGTGCTCAGTCCGCTGTTCCTCGGGGCCGAGCCCAACGAGATCGACACGGGCCCGCACGCCGGGCTGCGCGCCTTCACCGAGCGGATCTCCCTCGGCACGGCGCTCATGGCCGCGCTCACCCCCGACCAGCGGCGGACGGCCACCGTGTACCGGGAGATGGTGGACGACGCGATGCCGCCCGGCCGTGTCCACCCAGGTGACGAGCGGCACCTCGCCGGTGCCTTCCAGGACAACCGCGTCATCCCCTTCGAGGGAGTGTGTGCCGGCGAACTCTCGTCAGAGGCACGGGAGGCGGTCATGGCGGTCGTCGAACAGTTCGTCCTGCCGCTGCCCGCGGGGCCGCGGGCGGCGCGGCTGCGGGAGGTCCGCGAGCACCTCGACGAGACCTGGTTCTCCTGGATCGGCGGCCACCGGCCCGGTGACGTGTTCTACTACCGCGTCCAGTCCCCGGTGCTCATCGCGGAACTCGACCACCACTGCGGCGTCTTCCTCGACCACGACACCCCGCGGCCCTTCCACGTCCACACGGTCCTGCGCACCCCGCACGGCAACGACTACGGGCGCGCCTACGTACGCCAGTGGCGGCGGGACCGGTCCCGGTGAGCGGCACCGGCACGCCGGGAGCGACGGCCCGGCACGAGATCGCCAACGTCCTGCACACCTATACGGACATCGCGGACCGCAAGGACGTCGCCGCCGCCGTGGGCCTCTTGGCCCGGGCCCGGGTACGGTTCCCCGCCGACGGGTTCGACGAGCCCGCGGCGGCGGCGCCGTTCTTCACCCGGCTGTGGGCCTCTCCCGTGCCGCACCGCCATGACGTCTCCAACCTGATCGTCGAGCCGGGCACCCGGGCGGGCCGCTGGGTCGCGCGGGCCCATTACACGAGGTGGCTCCTCGCTCCCGTGCCCCGCCCGCACACGCTGGGCGAGTACGAACTGACGGTGGCGGAGCCCGCGGCGGCGGAACCGGAGTGGAGGATCGCGGCCCTGACGGTCACCCGGACCTGGACGGAAGGCGGAGGATGACGGGCCACGGCCCGGCCACCACCGTGCCGGACCCGCTCACCGGGAGCCGCCGGCACCGACACCACGGAGAACGCCCCACAGAACGGAGCCCGCAGTGCACGTAGTCAACGACGACACGTTCCCCGGTACGGCCGACGTCACCCTGGTGGGACACGGCCCGGTCGGGAAGCTGCTCGCCCTCATGCTCGGCCGGCGCGGGCACTCCGTCCTCGTCATCGACCGCAACCGGGCGGCCTATCCCCTGCCCCGCGCGGTGACCCACTGCTCGGACTTCGCGCGCATCCTGCAGTCCGTCGGACTGGCCCCGGACCGCATCCCGCTCATCACCCAGCCGTACGACGACATGTACGTGTGGCGCGACGGCACCGGGCGGACCCTCGTCGAGGTGGACTGGAGCGGACTGGGCGAATCGGGCTGGTACAACACCTACTTCTTCCACCAGCCGGCCCTGGAGGACGCCCTCGACGGCCTCCTGGCCGAACTGCCCTCGGTGTGCGTCCGACGAGGCTGGGAGGCCGTCCGCCTGGACCAGGACGCGCGCACGGCGACCGTCACCGTACGGCACACCGGCACCGGTGAGCGGGCCGCGGTCACCTCGTCCTGGGTGATCGGCGCGGACGGCGCCCACAGCGCGGTCCGCGAGTGGGCCGGCATCGAGTGGCACGACGAGGGTTACTTCTACGACTGGCTCGTCGTCGACGTGAAACCGGATCCGGGGCTGGACTTCCCCCACGTGGCGACCCAGAGCTGCGACGTGCGACGCCCGTCGACCATGGTGCCGGGCGGGCCGGGGCGGCGGCGCTGGGAGTTCATGCGCCTGCCCGGGGAGAGCAGGGAGTCCCTGGACAGCGCCGAGACGGCCTGGAGGCTGCTGGAGCCGTACGGGCTGACCCCGCGAAACGCCGTCCTGGAGCGGCACTCCGTGTACACGTTCCAGGCTTGCTGGGCGACCCGCTGGCGGGCGGGCCGGGTACTGCTGGCCGGGGACGCCGCCCACCTCATGCCGCCGTTCGCCGGACAGGGCCTGGGAGCCGGTGCCCGCGACGCCATGAACCTCGGCTGGAAACTCGACGCGGTCCTCGGCGGGCTCGCCGGTGACGGCCTGCTGGACACCTACGGGGAGGAGCGGCTGCGGCACGCGGTGGCGTTCGTCCGGTTCTCCACCGAACTGGGCCGGATCATCTGCCTCACCGACCCCGAGGAGGCCGCGCGGCGCGACACCCGGATGCTGGCCGACCGGAACGCCGGGATGAAGCCGCCCGCCCCGCCGCGGCCCGGCCTCGGCTCCGGCGTCCACACCGGGCCCGCGGGCGGGTCGCTCGCCCGGCAGGGCCGGGTGTCGGTGGGCGGCGCTCCCCCGGCCCGCTTCGACGACGTCTTCCACGGCCCCGCGGCACTGATCGCGCGGTCCGGCGCGGCGCAGGCCGCGCTCTGCGCGGACACGGTCCGGGCGCTGGACCGCCTCGGCGTCAGCCGGGTCGCCCTGACCGGCACGGCGGTGCCCGGCGTGGTGGTCGTCGACGACGTCGACGGCACGTACACCGCCTGGCTGGACGAACTGGGCGCGCACGCGGTCCTGGTCCGGCCGGACTTCTTCGTCTACGGCACCGCGGACGCGGACCACGTCGCGCGACTCGCCGACGGGTTCCTGACCGCCCTGGGCGCGGGGTCCGCGCTGCTCACGGCAGGCTGACGCCGGTGTCACCCACGGCCCGTGCCGTAGAAGCGGACGTAGTCGACCGTCATCGTCGCGGGGGACGGTGTCGAGGTGTCGGGAGGGCCGGGCCAGTCGCCCCCGACGGCGACGTTGAGGAGCAGGTGCATGTCCTGTTCGAAGACCCAGTCGCGGGGTGCGGGCAGCTCCGCCGGAGTCAGCGTGAAGTACGGCTTCCCGTCGACGGACCAGGTGACGCGGCGCGGCTCCTTGTCGACGGCGTAGGTGTGAAAGGCCGCTGAGGCGTCGGCGGGAAGGGTGGCGGAGCCGCCGAGTCCGTTCTCGTTGAAGTAGGTCGGGCCGTGTGCGGTGCCGTACACCGTCCGGGGTTCCGCGCCGACCACCTCGCAGATGTCGATCTCGCCCTGTCCGGGCCATTCGACCCCGTTGTCGCCCAGCATCCAGATGGCCGGCAGCAGTCCCGTGCCGGTGGGCAGCTTCGCGCGGATCTCCGCGCGTCCGTGGGTGAGCGCGACCTTGCCCTCGGTGGTCAGACGGGCCGACGTCCAGGGGCAGAACTCCTGCGTGTAGCAGGGAAGTTCGGCTCCGGCGGGCGCCGGTCGGGCCGATATCCGGAGATGGCCCGCGCCGTCGAGAGCGGAGTTGGCCGCGTCGTCCGTGTAGTACTGCAGTTCGTTGTTGCCCCATCCCTCGGCGTCCCGGTTCCCGGTTTCGGTGTTCCAGGACTTCTCCGACGGGCGGGTGGCCTCCGGTCCGTCGAACTCGGCCTGCCAGAAGGGTGTCTCCCCGGCCGGGGAGGAGCCGGTCCGCGCCGGGGACGAGCGGGTGTCCGCCGGGGACGAGCCGCATCCGCACAGCAGTCCGCCCAGGGCCAGCACGAGTGCGGCGAGGCGGGTACGTCGGTTCATCGAGCTGCTCCTGAGGGGTCGTGCGTCGTGCGCAGAACGGTGTCGCCCCAGCCGTGCCGGGACCGAGGGGCGCCCCGGAGAACCGTACGCTCCCCCACCGGGGCGACCACGTACGGATCAGCCGGGCCGCCGGGCCGGCCGGTGCGACAGTGGTGGGGTGACGAATGTCGAACGACAGTGGGACCGGCGCCTGGAGCGAGCCATCCTGGAGCTGCTGGAGCGGCGGGCCCCGGCCGCGACGATCTGCCCGTCCGACGCCGCGCGGGCGGTGTACGCGGGGGACGACGACGGCTGGCGGGCGCTCATGGAACCGGCCCGCCGTGCGGCCCGGCGGCTGGTCGCCGCCGGAGAGGTGGAGATCACCCAGGGTGGCCGCCCCGTCGATCCGGAGCGGGCCCGCGGCCCGATCCGGATCCGCCGCGCCGGCTGACCCCGCGCGCCGCCACCCGCCGCCGGTCTCGGCGCGTCGCCGCCGCGGGGTTCTCTCGCCTCAGCGTGGCGTGGGCAGTTCGGCCGCCGCCGAGTCGGCCAGCCGGGTGGCCAGGGTGCGGAGCCGGTCGACGGGCTGGTCCCCGTCCCCTCTGACGGTCACGTCCAGGGTCTCGGCCAGGGAGCGCTGCGGGCCCGCGGAGTACGTCCGCTGCACCACCCGCACCCGCACCGTGTTCTCGCCGTCCGCCTCCGGCTGGACGAACGCCTGGCGGCCCCGGATGCGGGTGGGCGTGCCGTCGGCGGCCGTGGGCGACGGGCCGCGGTCGAAGCGCAGGTCGACCTGGAGGTGGCTGGTGGTGCTCCAGAACTTGCAGTTCCAGTTGCCGAAGTCCGGCGTCGGCGCGCTCGCGTCGACTCCGGGCACCGCTTCCAGGGCTTCCGCGTCGAGCAGCGCGCACGCGTCGCTGTGGAACGTCGAGTCCTCGGGGAACGCGGTCGTACGCCGGGGCAGCTTTCCCTTGTTGAGGACGGCGACCGCATGGTCGGCCGCGGCGTCGGCGATCTCGCACAACGGCGCCGACTCGTCGTCCTCCGTCTTCGACACGACCGCCACGGTGACGTCATCGTCGTCGGCCGGCAGCAGCAGCCGTACGCAGGCGTCGCTCTCCGCGGGTTTCTCCACCACCTTGACCCGGCCCTCGGTTCTCGCGGCGGCCGTCACCGGCTCCTGACCGCTGTCGAGGTCGACCAGCACGTCGACCTCGTCGCCTCCCGGCCGCCGCACGAGGACGTCGCACCGGTCGAAGTTGCCGTAGGCGGCGTCCTGCTCGGCGGGTCCGAACCGTTCCAGGGCGGCCGGCGAGGTCAGGGCGCAGGGGTCGGCGTCGCGGTGGTCCCCGAAACGGGACCCGGTGTCCGGTGTGTGCTCCAGCCATACGGAGGTCATGGCGGCCGCCGGTACGACGACGGCGACGAGGGCCGCCCACCGCCACCGGGTTCCGCGTCGCGGCAGCCGCCACGGACCGAGGGGACCGCGCGGGCTCCGCATCCGGTGGCCGTGCCGCCTGTCGGACACCGGCGGTCCGGGCGGGGCGGGCCGCGCCGGGGCGGCGGCGCGGACGCCGGCCGGCGTCGGGCCGGCCGCGCGGTTGCGCAGGAGGGCGATCTCGTGCCCGAGGCCGGTGGCCCGGTCCTGCGGGTCCGGCCGGTTCTTGGCGCGCAGGGCCTCCCGCACCGGGGCGAACACGTCCGCCATGGGCATCGGGTCCGGGGCACCCGGGACGCCGCGTTCCAGGGTCCTGATCAGTTCGCCGGTGAACGCGGGATAGCTCTCGTCGGGCGGGGCGTAGGAGGACTCGTACTTCGTGCACGCCGTCATCAGATACGTGCGGTCGATCACCGTACGATCCGCCAGCTCCGCCATGGAGCCGGGGCCCATGTACCCGGTGACGACGGCTCCCGAGTGGCAGCAGTCGAGGACCATCACCTGGTTCCGCGCCCGGCGGTCGCTCAGCAGGATCTCTCTGAGGTCGCGGTACCGCACCACGCCGTAGAGCCCGTCCGCGGGGGCTTTCGGCAGCATGAGACACAGGTCGCCGTCGGCGGCCAGCGTGCCGTGGCCGGCGAAGTAGACGACGAGCGTGTCGGTCGCGGCCCGCGCGGCCGCCCGCACCGCCTTCAGGACCTGATCCGACGAGACCGGGTCGGACAGGACGACGCAGTGTTTGTCGGGCAGTCCCCAGAGCGCGGGATCGGTGAGCAGCCGTTTCAGTCTGCGTGCTCCCGGGCCCACCGTCGGCAGCCGGGACAACTCCTGGTACCCGCCCACGCCGATGAGCACGGCGCGGGAGGCGCGGGGATCGGCCTGGTGCACTACGCGGGCTCCATGTCGTCCGTCGAGCCGCTCTCCGGCCGGGCGGTCCCGTCCGGCCCGGTGCCGAGCAGCTCCACGATCCGGCGGACCGCCGCGTCGTCGCAGCGGCCGCTCACCGTGACCGACCTCCCGTCCACGGTGAGGGTCACGGCGGGGGCGGCGGGACGGGTCGCGCGCCAGGCGGCGTAGGAGAGCGCGAGGTTCAGTGCGGCGATCCCCTGACCGAGGACGACGTCGACCACGTCCCAGGAGCCCATGGTGGGGAGGTCGGGGCGCGAGGAGCGCAGACTCACCTCCGCGTGCTGCCGCATCCGGGGGTCCTGGCGCAGCCAGCGGTGCAGGTCCGCCGCCGCGAGGCCGGATCCGTCGCCCATACGCATCTCGACAAGCATGGCTCTCTCCCGCTGTTCCGATTCTCCGGGACACCACACCGTAGGCGGCATGGGCCGCTCGCGTGGCGGGAGTTGCCGCTCGTCACTCCATCGTGCTAGGGCCTGTCTGACAAATCCGCGTCGTCCGCCCGGAGGGCGGGCCGCGCGGCGTCTGGTGCGTGCGATCGCAAGGCGCCGGAGCGCCCGCGATGGGGGTCCCCCCGCCCGAGCGGAGCCGAGAGTGGGGGCGGACAGGCTCCAGGGCGTGAGCGGGATCGAGGCGGTGGGGCGCCTGTTCCCGGCGGGCGTCCTCTCCGGTTTGCGGCCCGGTGTCAGCGGGCCGCGGTCAGGTGGTCCCCGGCGATGCCGGACTTGTCGGGCCGGTAGTAGTCACGGATGCCGTCCGCCCAGACGGCCGCGGAGACGCGGTCGCCCTCCACCGGGCCGAAGGCGTCGAACAGGGCCTCGATGTTGCGCGGCTCGAAGCCGATGGCGGTCATCAGGGCGAGGAAGTCGGGGCGGGTGACGTAACCGTCGTCGTCCGGGTCGCCCATCGCGGAGAGGGCCTGCGCGAACTCGTCCACGGCGGCACCGAACCGCTCGGGGTCGAGCACGACGGAGGTGAACTCCTCGGGGCTCACCCTCCCGTCCCCGTCGGTGTCCAGTTCGGAGACGAGCGTGTCCCCGTACCGGCGGAAGGCGTCGAGGAGCCGGTCCCGCACCGCGCTCTCGGCCGCCGGTACCGCCGCCACGACCCGGCTGCCCATCAGGGTGAAGTCGTCGGGGTCGAGGTAGCCGTTCCCGTCGGCGTCGAAGAGGGAGAAGACGAGCTGGACACGGTCGGTCGCCTCGGTGGTCGGCATGGTGGTGCACCTCCGCTTTCGGTCTGGGCGCGCCGGGCCCGAGCACCGGCGGCCCGACCACTGTCCGCCCGTTTCCGCGGCCCGGGCGGGAAGAAGCGGGTCCATGCACACGAAGGAAGGGAATCCCCCGTTCGGCGCATACCCGGCCCGATCCTGGACAGTGCGGCCGCTTCGCCCGGATACGCGCGATATGCGCACTTCGGCAAGGCGTCCTAGCCTGACGGGTATGGCTCGGCGGGCGAGGGCCGAGGCGAACGGCGGAGGACGACTTCCATGGCTGAGCGGCGCACGGCGCGGGAGCTGACCGGCGAGCTGTCGGCCGAGTTCGTCGGCACGATGATCGTCATCCTCTTCGGCTGCGCTGTCGTCGCGCAGGTGTCCGCGGCCGGCGCGCTCACCGATCCGGCGGGCGGTCTCGGCGACCACGACAGCATCGCGTGGGCGTGGGGTCTCGGTGTCACCCTGGGCGTCTACGTCGCGGCCCGGCTCAGCGGCGCCCATCTGAACCCGGCGGTGACCGTCGCCCTGGCCGCGTTCAAGGGGTTCCCCTGGCGCAAGGTGGCACCGTACGTCCTGGCCCAGACGGCCGGCGCGTTCGTCGCCGCCCTCCTGGTGCGCTGGAACTACAGCGAGGCACTGGCGCGGGCGGACCCCGGCCACACCGTCAAGACCCAGGGCGTCTTCTCCACCCTCCCCGCCAACGGCAACACCGCCCTGCCCGTCCACGAATGGGGCGCGCTGCGCGACCAGGTCATCGGCACCGCGATCCTGCTGCTGCTGATCATGGCCATCACGGACCTGCTGAACACTCCGCCGGGCGGCAATCTGGCGCCCTTCGTCATCGGCCTGGTCGTGGTCGCGATCGGCATGGCGTGGGGCAGCAACGCGGGATACGCGATCAACCCGGCCCGCGACTTCGGTCCGCGGCTGGCGAGTTACCTCACCGGGTACGGCGGAGCCTGGCGGGATCAGTACGGCAATCTGTACTTCTGGGTGCCGATCGTCGGGCCGCTGGTCGGCGGCCTGCTCGGAGCCGGTCTGTACAAGGGTCTCATCGGACGGTTCCTGCCCTCCGCCGAGCCCGAGCCGACGGGACGTGTCCCGACGCCCGAGGACTGACAGCACCGGCCTGAGAGGCAGCCCATCATGACGGATTTCGTCGGCGCGGTGGACCAGGGGACCACCAGCACCCGCTTCATGGTCTTCGACCACGACGGCAACGAGGTGGCCAAGCACCAGCTCGAACACGAGCAGATCATGCCGCGCTCCGGATGGGTGGAGCACGACCCGGTCGAGATCTGGGAGCGCACCAACTCGGTGATGCAGACCGCCCTGCGCTACGGGGGGCTGTCCGCGACCGATCTGGCGGCCATCGGCATCACCAACCAGCGGGAGACCACGGTGGTCTGGGACCCGCGCACCGGGCGCCCGTACTACAACGCCATCGTCTGGCAGGACACCCGTACCGACGGCATCGCGGCGGAGCTGGAGCGTTCGGGACGCGGCGAGGTCATCCGCCGCAAGGCCGGGCTGCCGCCGGCGACGTACTTCTCCGGGGGCAAGATCCAGTGGATCCTGGAGAACGTCGACGGGGTCCGCGAGGCGGCGGAGAAGGGACATGCCGTCTTCGGCAACACCGACGCCTGGGTCCTGTGGAACCTCACCGGCGGTCCGGACGGCGGCATCCACGCCACCGACGTGACCAACGCCGCCCGCACGATGCTGATGGACCTGGAGACCCTCGACTGGGACGACGAGCTGCTGGGCTTCTTCGGCATCCCCCGCGCGATGCTGCCCACCGTCAACCCCTCCTCGCACCCCGACGCGTACGGGGTGACCCGCACCACCCGGCCGCTGCGCGCCCCCATCCCGATCGGCGGGGTCCTCGGCGACCAGCAGGCGGCGACCGTGGGCCAGGTCTGCTTCGCGCCCGGCGAGGCGAAGAACACCTACGGCACGGGCAACTTCCTGCTGCTCAACACCGGTACGGAACTGGTCCGTTCGCAAGCCGGGCTGCTCACCACCGTCGCCTACCGGTTCGGTGAGGAGCCGCCGGTCTACGCGCTGGAGGGCTCCATCGCCGTGACGGGCTCCGCGGTGCAGTGGCTGCGCGACCAGCTCAAGATCATCAGCAGCGCGGCCGAGAGCGAGGACCTCGCCCGGACCGTCGCCGACAACGGCGGCATCTACTTCGTGCCCGCCTTCTCGGGGCTGTTCGCGCCCTACTGGCGCTCCGACGCCCGGGGAGCCATCGTCGGCCTGGCCCGCTACAACGACAACGCCCATCTCGCGCGGGCCACCCTGGAAGCCATCTGCCACCAGAGCCGGGACGTCGTCGAGGCCATGGAACAGGACTCCGGCGTCCACCTCGACGTGCTCAAGGTCGACGGCGGCGTCACCGCCAACGACCTGTGCATGCAGATCCAGGCCGACATCCTCGGGGTCCCGGTCAGCCGTCCCGTGGTCGCCGAGACGACCGCGCTCGGCGCCGCCTACGCGGCGGGACTCGCCACCGGCTTCTGGCGGGACACCGACGAACTGCGCACCCACTGGCACGAGTCCAAGCGGTGGTCGCCGCAGTGGTCCGACGAGCAGCGCGCCGAGGGCCGCGCGGGCTGGAAGAAGGCCGTGGAACGCACCCTCGACTGGGTGAAGGTGCCCTGACCGCGGCGGCGATGCCGGTGCCGCGGCGGTGCTGGTGCGGCTCGCGCCAGGCCAACTCCCCCGGGAGTGCTGGTGCATACCGCCCGCGTGTGGTTACCCTGGGTTCATGACCGTGCTCGTGACCCGCCGCCACGTCGACTACGTGCGTGTCACCACCACGGGCTGTTCCGTCGTGAGCTGAGTCCGCGCCGCGATCGGCCTCTCCTCTCTGCCCCGCCGCATGCCCACCGCTGCCCTGGTCCGGGTGCGGCATGCGGTTCCGCGGCTGATTCCCACGCTCCGCTCCGCTCCTCTCCGCCTGGCCACACCGCGCCCGCCCGCACCGGCAGTCGCACTCGCACTCGCACGAGGGAGAACCATGTCGCAGCCCATCGACTCCGTCACCGCCGGCCACACCCCCGAGGACGAGCCCGCCGGACCCGACACCTCCGCCTGGTCCTTCGAGACCAAGCAGATCCACGCGGGTGCCGTACCCGACCCGACGACGGGAGCCCGGGCGACCCCGATCTACCAGACGACGTCGTTCGTGTTCCGGGACACCCAGCACGCCGCCGACCTGTTCTCGCTGGCCGAACCCGGCAACATCTACACCCGCCTGCACAACCCGACCCAGGACGTCTTCGAACAGCGCGTCGCCGCCCTGGAGGGCGGCGTCGCGGCCGTGGCGCTGGCCTCCGGACAGGCGGCGGAGACACTGGCCCTCCTCACCCTGGCGGGCAGCGGCGACCACATCGTCTCCAGCGCCTCGCTGTACGGCGGCACGTACAACCTGTTCCGGCACACGCTGCCGAGGCTGGGCATCGAGGTGTCCTTCGTCGAGGACCCGGACGACCTCGCGGCCTGGCGAGCGGCGATCCGGCCGAACACCAAGGCGCTCTTCGCGGAGACGCTGGGCAATCCGCGCGGCAACGTTCTCGACGTGCGGGCGGTCGCGGACGTCGCCCACGCGGCGGGCGTACCGCTGATCGTGGACAACACGGTGCCGACGCCCTATCTGCTGCGGCCGATCGAGCACGGGGCCGACATCGTCGTGCACTCGGCGACCAAGTTCCTGGGCGGGCACGGCACGGTCATCGCGGGTGTGGTCGTGGACGGCGGCACGTTCGACTTCGGGGCGCACGCCGAGCGGTTCCCCGACTTCACCGAGCCCGACCCCAGCTACCACGGCCTGCGGTTCTGGCCGGCGCTCGGCCCGGGCGCGTTCGCCGCCAAGCTGCGCGTGCAGTTGCTGCGCGACCTCGGGCCCGCCCTCGCGCCGCACTCCGCGTTCCTGCTGCTGCAGGGCGTGGAGACGCTCAGCCTGCGGATCGAGCGGCACTCGGCGAACGCGCTGACGCTCGCCGAGTGGCTGGAGCGGCGCGACGAGGTCGCCGCCGTCCACTATCCGGGACTCCGGTCCAGCCAGTGGTACGAGGCGGGGCAGCGGTATCTGCCGCGCGGCGCGGGCGCGATCGTCTCCTTCGAGCTGCGGGACGGCGTCGAGGCGGGCAAACGGTTCGTGGACGCCGTCGAGCTGTTCAGCCATCTCGCCAACATCGGCGACGTCCGCAGTCTGATCATCCACCCGGCCTCCACCACCCACAGTCAGCTCGACGAGGAGCAACTGGCGGCCACCGGCGCCTCCCCCGGCCTGGTGCGCCTGTCGGTGGGGCTGGAGAGCCTCGCCGATCTCAAGGCGGATCTGGAGGCCGGTTTCCGGGCGGCGAAGGGCGCGTCCTGAGCCCCGTGCCGCCGCCCTCCGGGGCCTTCCTCCCGCCGGCCACCGGTGCCTGGCGGGAGGGTGACCCGCCCGGGCGCCGCCGGTGGCACGACCTCGGGGAGCCGCTGCCGCTGGAGGCGGGCGGGGAGCTGCGGGGCGCGCGGATCGCGTACGAGACGTGGGGGTCGCTCGCGCCGGACCGGTCCAACGCCGTGCTGGTCCTGCACGCCCTGACCGGCGACAGCCATGTCGCCGGCCCGGCCGGGCCGGGTCACCCCACCCCCGGCTGGTGGGACGGGCTCGTGGGGCCCGGCCTCGCGCTCGACACGGACCGCTTCTTCGTCGTCGCCCCGAACGTACTGGGCGGCTGCCAGGGCAGCACCGGGCCGTCCTCCCCGCGGCCCGGCGGACGACGCTGGGGCGGCGACTTCCCGTTCCTGACCCAGCGCGACCAGGTCGCCGCCGAGGCCGGTCTCGCCGACGCGCTGGGGATCGCACGCTGGGCCCTGGTGGCGGGCGGCTCCATGGGCGGGATGCGGGCGCTGGAATGGGCCGTGTCGTATCCGGAGCGGACGGGTGCGCTGCTGCTGCTCGCCACGACCGCCGCGGCGAGTGCCGAGCAGATCGCCTGGGCCGACATTCAGGTGCGTGCCGTCCGCTGCGACCCGCACTGGCACGGCGGGCACTACCACGACACGGGCCGGGGGCCGCACGCCGGGCTCGGTCTGGCCCGGCGGCTGGCCCACGTCACCTACCGCAGCGAGCCGGAGCTCCAGACCCGCTTCGGCCGCGCGCCCCAGGGCACGGAGAAGCCGTTGACCGGCGGCAGGTACCAGGTCGAGTCCTATCTCGACCACCACGCCGCCAAGCTGGTACGCCGTTTCGACGCGGGCAGTTACGTGGTGCTGACCGAGGCGATGAACGCCCACGACGTCGGCCGCGGCCGCGGCGGGGTGGCCGCCGCCCTGCGCCGGGTCCGCGCCCCCGCCCTGGTGGCCGGCGTCGACTCCGACCGTCTCTACCCGCCCTCCCAGCAGGCCGAGCTGGCGTCGGGCATCACCACCGCCGACCGCCTCCGGCTGATCGAGTCCCCACACGGCCACGACGGCTTCCTCATCGAGGTGGAGCAGGTCGCCGCCCTGGTCGCCGAACTCGCCCCGGGACCACGGCAGCCCCTGACACCTGCCCACCGGTCGGAACGGGAACCGTCGCGGGAATAGGGCGTGTTTCGAACCTGCCCGCCGCGGCATGCCTCCCGGCGGCCCCGACTTTGAACACATCGATGACAAAGTATGGACATGTCAAGCAGAAGTCTCCTACCTTGACGGCGGAACTGCAGCCACTCCGCTCACGACCGGAGCGATTTTCCGGCACGGTCCGGTCCCCACCCCCCGGAGGACCAATGCACCCACGCCAACGACAACGCCTGCTGCCGCGTCTGCGCAGACGCGTCGTCCTCCTGCTGACGTCGAGCATCCTCGCCACCGGGGTGTCCGCCGCCCCGGCCGCCCTCGCCGCGCCCGCGGCCGTCCCGCCCCAGGAACCCGGCGTCACCCTGCGGGTGTTCGACGTGCAGACGCCGCTGGACGAACTGTGCACCCTCAAACCGGGGCAGACCCCCAACCACGACAAGCTGATGCCGACGGTCGACTGGACCACGGACGCCGACTTCGGCGGATTCGCGGACAACTTCGTGACCGAGGTGTCCGGTTACCTGGTCGCTCCGCGCGAGGGGAGTTACGTCTTCCGCCTGACCAGCGACGACGGCTCGAAGCTCACCCTCGACGACGCGACGGTGATCGACCACGACGGCCTGCACGGCGCCGAACCGAAGGACGGCACGGTCCACCTCACCGCCGGACCGCACCCGCTGCGCGTCGACCACTTCGAACGCGACGGCGGGCAGCGCCTCCAGCTCTCCTGGAAGCCGCCGGGCGCGGACGGCTTCAGCGTCGTACCCCAGGAGGCGCTGAGCACCGACGCCGGCGTCGTCCGGGTGACGGCGCCGGGCCGCAAGGAGTGCGAGGCGAGCGGCGACACCCCCGGCGACGGCCTGCCCCTGACCTCCGTACGTCCCGACCTGACCCTCACCGACCTGCGCCCCGACGGTTTCGAGCCGCAGGTCAGCGGCATGGACTGGCTGCCCGACGGACGCCTCGCGATCAGCACCTGGGGCGGCACCGACAACGTGGCCGGCGAGGTGTACCTGCTGGACAACGTCACCGGAGCGACCAGCGGCGCCGAGGTCACCGTGAAGAAGGTGGCGAGCGGCCTGCGCGAGCCGATGGGCGTCAAGTACGTCGACGGCGCCCTGTACGTCTCGCAGAAGCACGAGCTGACCCGGCTCGTCGACGAGGACGGCGACGAGGTGACGGACGAGTACCGCACGGTCGCCACCTGGCCGTACGGCGGCAACTTCCACGAGTTCGCCTTCGGCCTGCTCTACCGCGACGGCTACTTCTACGTGAACCTCTCCGTCGCCATCGACCTCGGCGGCGCCACCACCGTCCCGCAGCCCGCGCCCGACCGCGGGGTCACCTACAAGGTGAGCAGGAAGACCGGCCGGATCAGTCCGGTCGCCGGCGGGCTGCGCACCCCCAACGGCATCGGCTGGGGACCGGACAACGGCCTGTTCGCCACGGACAACCAGGGCGGCTGGCTCCCGGCCTCGAAACTCGTGCAGATCAAACAGGACCGCTTCTTCAACCACTACACCGAGCCCGCCGGCCCCTTCGAGGACTCTCCCGTCACCGACCCGGTGCTGTGGTTCCCGCAGAACGAGATCGGCAACTCGCCGTCCACGCCGCTGTACTTGAGGAAGGGCCGGTACGCGGGGCAGATGCTGATCGGTGACGTCACCTACGGCGGTCTGCAGCGCGCCTACCTGGAGAAGGTGAAGGGCCAGTACCAGGGCGCCGTCTTCCGCTACACGCAGGGCCTGGAGGCCGGGGTCAACCGGATCACCCTCGGCCCCGACGGCGCGATCTACGCGGGCGGTCTGGGGGCCGACGGCAACTGGGGCCAGGAGGGCAAGCTCAAGTTCGGGCTGCAGAAGCTGACACCCAACGGCGGCAACACCTTCGACATCAAGACCATGCGTGCCGTACCGGGCGGCTTCGACCTCACGTACACCCAGCCGGTGTCGGCCGAGACCGCCGGGCGGCTCGCGGAGAGCTACCGGGCCGAGCAGTGGCGCTACACCCCGACCGCCGACTACGGCGGCCCGAAGATCGCCGAGGAGCAGCTCTCCGTCAGCTCGGCGACGCTCTCGCGGGACGGGCGTACCGTACGGCTGCGGCTGGACGGCCTGAAGCCGGACCGGGTGGTGCACGTGCGCTCCCCGCGCCCCTTCTCCGCCGCCTCCGGCGAGTCGCTGTGGAGCACGGAGGCCTGGTACACGCTCAACGAGATGCCCGGCAAGCAGCCCGCTCCCCCGGCCCGGTACGAGGCCGAGGAGGCCACGCTGACCGGTACGGCCGGGGTGAACACCGATCACACCGGCTACTCCGGCAGCGGTTTCGTCGACCGCTACGCCACCGAGGGCAAGGTCGGGACGGCCTTCGACGTGACGGTCCCGAAGGCGGGCGCCTACGACGTGGGCCTGCGCTACTCCAACGGCCCCGACCCGTTCGACGGGCCCAAGTCCCTCTCCCTGTACGCGAACGGCCAGAAGGTGCGGCAGACGGCGCTCCCCTCCACCGGTGACTGGGACACCTGGTCCACCCGCACCGAGCGGCTGTCCCTGCGGGCCGGGCACAACACGATCTCGTACCGGTACGATCCCGGCGACACCGGACATGTCAACCTCGACCTGATCACCGTGCGCCCGCCCGGCAGCCGCGTCGCGCTCTTCGACGGCACCGCCGCCTCGCAGACCCAGTGGCAGCACACCGACGGGCGGCCGGTGGCCTGGCCGCTGGCCGAGGAGCGCTCCATGGAGGTGTGCTGCGGTGACCTGCGCACCAAGGACGCCTACCAGGACTTCGCGCTGCATGTGGAGTTCCGGGTGCCGCTGCTGCCGCCGGAGGTGACCGGGCAGGACCGCGGCAACAGCGGGATCTTCCTCCAGGACCGCTACGAGCTGCAGATACTCGACTCCTACGGTGACACCTCGCCGGACTCGAACGAGGCCGGGGCGCTCTACCTCAAGAAGGCGCCCGACGTGAACGCGGCCACCGCGCCGCAGACCTGGCAGACGTACGACATCGTCTTCCGGGCGGCCCGGTTCGACGCCGACGGGAGCAAGACCGCCGACGCCCGGGTGACGGTGGTGTGGAACGGCGAGAAGGTCCACGACGACGTGGCCCTCGACGGTCCCACGGCCTCCGGGAGGTCCGAGACCCCGGCCGCGGGAGCCATCCGGTTGCAGGACCACGGCAACACCGTCCGGTTCCGCGACATCCGGGTGCGGGCACTGGACTGACGCGGCGTACCGCGGCGCCCCCGGGTTGTCCGGGGGCGCACGGTGCGAGTCTCTCCGTGTCCTTTTCCCGCCGCCGGGCCGTGCCGTGCCGTCCGGGCGGGTTCCCGGGGCGGATGATGGCCGTCGGGGCCGGCTGTCGGCCTCCGGCTTGGGACGACGGGAGTATGCCAGTGACTGACGAGCCGATCCTTGTGCTCGCGGCGACCGGCGGGCAGGGCGGGGCCGTGACGGAGGCACTGCTCGGGCGCGGCGCCCCGGTCCGCGCCCTGGTCCGCGACCCGGCCCGCGAGAGCGCGCGGGAGCTGGCCGAGCGGGGCGTCGACGTGGTGGCGGGTTCGCTGAGCGACCCCGACTCGCTCGCCGGGGCCATGCGCGGGGTGCGGAGCGTCTTCGCCTTCACCACGCCCTTCGAGGCGGGCGTGGAGGCGGAGGTCGGCCAGGGACGGGCCATCCTCGCCGCCGCCACCCGGCAGCGCGTCCCGCATCTCGTGTTCAGCTCCGTGGCCGGCGCCGACCAGGACAGCGGCGTGCCGCACTTCGAGAGCAAGGCCCGCGTCGAGGCCGAGCTGACCGCCGGTGACGTGCCGTACACGATCCTCGGGCCCACCTACTTCTTCGACAACGCGCTGGGCGGAGCGGACCGCGTCCTCGGCGGCGTCCTCGACCTGCCGCTGCCCGCCGATCGGCCGCTGCAGCAGTTGGCCCGCACCGATCTCGGCGCGTTCGCGGCGCGGGTGCTGCTCGACGGGGCGTCCTACGTCGGCCGGCGCATCGAGCTGGCGAGCGATGATCCCACCCCCGTGCGGATGGCCGCCGCGCTCGGCAGCGCGCTGGGGCGGGAGGTCCGTCATCGGCAGGTGCCGCTGACGGTGATCGGCAACCCCGACATGCACGCGATGTGGACCTTCCTGAACGGTCCCGGTTACCGCGTGGACATCCCGGCCCTGCACGCCGCGCACCCGGACCTCCCCTGGACCGGCTTCGCCGACTGGGCCCGCCACACCTGGGCGCCATCCCGCTGACCGGTCCGGGCAGCGTGCGGCCGGCCCCGGCTCACCGGCCCACTGCCCGGGTGGCCTCCTGCCTGCCGCGCGGCTCGGGGCGCGGCACGGGCCGCACGGTGTCCTCGAAGCGGCTCGGGAAGGGGAACCTGCGGTCCAGGAAGGTGTGGATGGCCGCCCGGGTGGCCGCGCGGTCCGCCGGGGCGGTGTCCACGTCGTTGAGGCAGAAGAAGTCGACGTCGTCACCGGCCGCGAGGCGGGCCAGGCGCCTTCGCATGTCCGGCGTGCCCAACTGCACGTAGCGGAAGCGGTACTCGGCGGGGACCGCCCGGCCGGTCGCCATGGCCCAGTGGTGGTGGAGCGTGGACGTCGGGGCGACGTCGGCGGTGGAGCGGAAGCGGGAGTAGGTGGTCCGCTCCAGCTCCGCGATGCCGAGGCGCTCCAGCTCGCGCATGACCGACCGCAGTTGCGGGTGGGGGGTGTGCAACGCCTTGTGCGCGATCTGTCTGCCGTGGAAGCGCCGGATGACCTCGCGGGAGTTCTTGCCCGCCGAGTTCGGTGCGGGTTCGAGGGGGTGCGGGTCGCCCACCCCGAGTTTCAGCGGGGAGAGCGGGATCCGGGCGATGCCGTTGCCGTGGAAGAAGCGCTCGGGCGGCACCGGGCGGTTGAGGAAGACGTCGTCGTTGAAGTACAGGTAGTGGTCCGAGAGGCCGGGGATGTGGTGCAGCCGGGTCTCGATCGCGTGCGAGTTGAAGACGGGCAGCGCGTCGGCCGGGAGGATGTCCCGGTGGTCGACCACGGTCAGGCCCGGCGCGTCCGGGTCCAGCCAGGCCGGGGTCTGCCCGTCGGTCACCAGGTAGACGTGCCGGACGAATCCCGCGTACATCTCCAGCGAGCGCAGCGCGTAGCGCAGTTCGTCGTGGCTGGTGTAGCGCGAGGCGCCCGTCTCCCGCGGCGCGATGGCGTTCTCGCGGCCCTGCTGGTGGAAGCGGCGTTTGGCGGCCATCTCCGGGTCGTCCCCGTCGACCCAGGTGTAGACGGCGTCGACGGGGAAGCACACCGTGTCGATCCCCGGCTCGGCGAACGCGGCGAACGTCGGCACGCTGCGGCCGGGGGCCGCCACCGCGGCCGGCCGCTGCGCCGTCTGCGGCAGCACCTCGGAGACGGGGTTGCGGCGCGGAGCGACGAGCGCGGTCGCGAAGACGTCCCCGAGGCGGCTGCCGGGGACGGTGAGCCAGGCCGGGTCCGCGGCCCGGCGGGCGGCCAGGTCCTGGCCGCGGCGCCAGAACTCGATGTCGCAGCCCGCCTCGATGCCGCTGAGCACCTGCCCGCCGGGGCCGAGGCGCACCACGCCGGTGCGCAGCACCCCGGCCCGCCGGAGCGCCGGCGGCAGCGACCCGTCGGCCCACAGCACCGCGGTGGTGACACTGCCGTCGGGTCCGACGGCACCGACGTATCCGGCGGTGTCCGCGAAGCGCCGCGCGGCCTGGGTGAGGACGGCGGCGCGGTGGCTCTCCTCGACGCCGATCACCTGGCGCGGCGCCTGCCGCCCGTGGTCGGCGGGGACCAGGAAGTAGGGGGCGCCGACCGCCTCCAGCAGGGCGCACACCCCGTCGAGGTCGGTGGCGGCGGCGTCCGCCGCGGTGTATCCGGTGACCGTGTGCCCGTACAGCCGCACGGCCCCGAAGGCGACCGGGCGCAGTCCGGGAACGGCCGCCCGCAGGTTCCGCCGGGCCCGGAACGCGCGCAGCGTCCAGAGCCGGGCGGTTCCTCGCCGGCGCAGGCCCGTCAGCATGTTCCGGGCGGCTCGTATGCCCGCCGGCCCGGCGAGTCGGTGACGCATGTCCATGCCGGGGCCTCGTCAGTCCTGCTTCTCGAAGGGGCTCGGGAACGGGAAGTAGTCCGCCAGGAACTGGTTCATCCGGGCGCTGATCGGCTCGCGTTCCTCGGGCGGTACGTCGACGTCGTTGAGGCAGAAGAAGTCGAAGCGGCGGGTGCGGCTGAGGTCCGCCAGGCGTCGTTCGGCGTCCGGGCGGCTGATGTTGACGTACCGGAAGCTGAATCTGCCCGGCACGCCGTGGCCGGTCATCAGCGCGTACTGGTAGAGCAGCGGAGCCGTCAGGGCGATGTCCTGCGGTGAGCGGAACCGGGACGCGGTGGTGCGGCGGATGTCCTGGGCGAACAGTTCCTCCAGCCTGGCCAGCGTCTCGCGCTGCTGCGGCAGGGGGGTGTGCATGAAGTTGTTGGTGGTCATCCGTCCGAACATCTCCAGCAGCAGGCGCCGTACGTTCTTGCTGGCGGAGTTGGTGGCGGTCTCCTCGGCGTGCGGTTTGCCGATGCCGATCTTGAGCGGGGAGACCGGGATCTTCATCAGGCCGCTGCCGTGGAAGAAGTGCTCCGCGGTGACCCGGCGGCCGACGAACACGTCGTCGTTGAAGTACAGGTAGTGGTCCGAGAGGCCGGGNGCCGTGGAAGAAGTGCTCCGCGGTGACCCGGCGGCCGACGAACACGTCGTCGTTGAAGTACAGGTAGTGGTCCGAGAGGCCGGGGATGTGGTGCAGCCGGGTCTCGATCGCGTGCGAGTTGAACACCGGCAGGACGTCCGGCGGGAAGATGTCGCGGTGGTCGACGACCGTGATGCCCGGGGCCTGGTCGTCGAGCCAGTGCGGCTTCTGCCCGTCGGTCACGAGGTAGATGTGCCGCACGAAGTCGGCGTACATCGCGAGCGAGCGCAGCGAGTACTTCAGTTCGTCGTGGCTGGTGTAGCGCGAGGCGTTGGTCTCCTTGTCCAGGATCTCGACGGTGCCGCGCTCCTGGTAGCGGGCCCGTTTGGCGCGCATCGCGGGTTCCTCGCCGTCCACCCAGGTGTAGACGACGTCGACGGGGAAGGTGACGGCGTTGACGGTCGGCAGGGTCAGGGGGCGGAAGGTGGGCAGGTCCCGGTCGCCGACCCGCACCGTGGCCAGTTGCTGGTCGGACGTCGGCAGCACGTCGGTGACGCCGTTGTTCCGGGGGGCGACCAGGGACTCGGCGAAGACGTCGGCGGACGCCTGCGGCTGCACCTTGGCCAGTCGCCGCTCCCCGTCGGCGGAGGCCAGCAACCGCGCCCCGTCCTCCCAGAACTCCACGTCACAGGCGAGTTCCGGTCCGGCGAGCAGTTGGCCGGCCGGGCCCAGGTGGTTCTCGCCGATGCGCAGCACGGGGGCGGTGCGCAGGGCGGCGGGCAGTACACCGTCCATGAACAGTGCCGGGCGGTACAGCCTGCCGCCGGGCAGCGGCCGGCCGATGAAGACCGCGCTGCCCGCGTGGCGCGTCTCCAGCGCGGCGAGGAACCGTTCCCGGTCGACGGCGTTCACGCCGACCGTGTGCCGGGTCCGGGAGCCCGGCACGAGGAAGTGGGCGATGCCCTCCTGCTCCAGCGCGGCGACGACCAGGCCCAGGTTGGCGGCGGCCGCCTCCACGGCGGTGAACCGGGTGACGACCCGTCCGTAGAGCCGCTGGCCCCGCACCGCCACCGGACGCAGGACCGGGTCCGTGACCGCCGCCCTGCGCCGCCGTCGCATGGTACGGAGCTGCCAGACCTGCTCGGCGGCCTTCCGCTCGACCCGTGGTTTCATCCGCCGGGCAAAGGAACGCACGGTCACGTTCTGAACTCCTCTTCATGAACCTCTGTACATATAACTGTTAACCAGACGCGTCTTGTAGGTGAAGGGTTGTAGAAGTTTCCAGCCAAGTTCGGTGTCGATGCGCTCGGTTGGGAGAATCCGGCCGTCTTCGCTGTCCGCCGGGACGGCCGGGGCGCGTCGGCGGTCGAAGGCGCGGACCGAAGGCAGGGATCGAAGGTGTGTGCGGAATCCCTCCGTCGGCCGGTCCGGCATGAGTAAGGTGCCTCGCATGAAGGCACTTGTGTTGTCTGGCGGCTCCGGTACCCGTTTGCGCCCCATCACCCATACCTCCGCCAAGCAGTTGGTCCCGGTCGCCAACAAGCCGGTGCTGTTCTACGGCCTGGAGGCGATCGCGGACGCCGGGATCACCGAGGTGGGGATCATCGTCGGGGACACCGCGCCGGAGATCCGGGAGGCGGTGGGGGACGGTGCGCGGTTCGGCGTCGAGGTCACCTACATCCCGCAGCGGGAGCCGCTGGGGCTGGCCCACGCCGTGCTGATCGCCCGTGAGTTCCTGGCCGAGGACGACTTCGTGATGTACCTCGGCGACAACTTCGTGGTCGGCGGGATCACCCCACTCGTGGACTCCTTCCGCGCCGAACGCCCCGCCGCGCAGATCCTGTTGACGAAGGTGCCCGACCCCCGCCAGTTCGGCGTGGCCGAACTCGACGCCGAGGGGCGGGTGGTGGGCCTGGAGGAGAAGCCGCAGACGCCCAGAAGCGATCTCGCGCTGGTCGGCGTCTACCTCTTCACCCCCGCCGTGCACGAGGCCGTCCGCTCCATCAAGCCGTCCGCGCGGGGGGAGTTGGAGATCACGGACGCCCTCCAGTGGCTGATCGACGCACGGCGTGACGTCCGCTCCACGACCGTCTCCGGCTACTGGAAGGACACCGGCAACGTCACCGACATGCTGGAGGTCAACCGGTCGGTGCTGGAGACCGTGGAGCCGCTCCGGGCGGGCACGGTCGACGCGGACAGCGAGATCATCGGCCGGGTCCGCATCGAGGCGGGCGCCCGTGTCGTGCGCAGCCGGATAGTCGGCCCGGCGGTCATCGGCAGCGGCGTCGTCGTCGAGAACGCCTACATCGGCCCGTTCACCTCGGTCTCGCCGGACTGCCGGATCGTGGACAGCGAGATCGAGTACTCCATCGTGCTGCGCGGCTCGTCGGTGACGGGCGTGCGCCGTGTGGAGGCGTCCCTCATCGGGCGGGACGTCGAGGTCACGCCCGCGCCCCGCAACCCGTCGGCCCACCGGCTCGTGCTCGGTGATCACAGCAAGGTGCAGATCTCCTCGTGACCACCCGGATACTGGTGACCGGCGGTGCCGGTTTCATCGGCTCGCACTACGTCCGCACCCTGCTCGGCCCCGACGGTCCGGGCGAGGTGTCGGTGACCGTACTGGACAAGCTGACCTACGCCGGCAACCCGGCCAACCTCGACCCGGTACGCGCCCACCCGGGCTTCGCCTTCGTGCACGGCGACATCTGCGACCCCGGCCTGGCCGCCGCGCTGACGGCCGGGCACGACCAGGTCGTGCACTTCGCCGCCGAGTCCCACGTCGACCGGTCCATCGACGGCGGCGCCGAGTTCGTCCGCACCAACGTCATGGGCACCCACACCCTGGTCGACGCCGCCCACCGGGCCGGTGTCGAGACCTTCGTGCACATCTCCACCGACGAGGTCTACGGCTCCATCGACGAGGGCTCCTGGCCCGAGACGCACCCCTTGCGGCCCACTTCGCCGTACTCCTCCACCAAGGCGTCCAGCGACCTGATCGCACTGTCCTACCACCGCACCCACGGCCTGGACGTCCGCGTCACCCGCTGCTCCAACAACTACGGGCACCACCACTTCCCCGAGAAGCTCATCCCCCTGTTCGTCACCCGCCTCCTCGACGGCCGCAAGGTCCCGCTGTACGGCGACGGCGGCAACGTCCGCGACTGGCTGCACATCGACGACCACGTCCAGGGCATCGAACTGGTCCGCACCAAGGGCCGGGCCGGCGAGGTCTACCACATCGGCGGCGGCACCGAACTCTCCAACAGGCACCTCACCGACCTGCTGCTGAGAGCATGCGGCGCGACCTGGGAGAGCGTCGAGCACGTCACCGACCGCAAGGGCCACGACCGGCGCTACTCCGTCGACTGCGCCAAGATCCGCGAAGAACTCGGTTACGCCCCGCGCAAGAGCTTCGAACAGGGTCTCGCGGAGACCGTCCGCTGGTACCGCGACAACCGCTCCTGGTGGGAGCCGCTGACGGAACGCGCGACCACCTGGCAGAAAGGCCCGACCAGATGAACTTCCGAGTCCAGCCGACCGCCCAGGTCGACGAGTCGGCCACGATCGGGGACGGGACGGCCGTCTGGGACCTGGCCCAGATCCGGGAGGACGCGCGGCTCGGCGGCAACTGCGTCGTGGGCCGGGGAGCCTACGTCGGCCCCGGGGTGCGGATCGGCGACAACGTGAAGCTCCAGAACCACGCGCTGGTCTACGAACCCGCGGTCCTCGGCGACGGGGTGTTCGTCGGCCCGGCCGCGGTGCTCACCAACGACCACTTCCCGCGGTCGGTGGATGCGGCGGGCCGGCTGAAGCGGGGCGGCGACTGGGAGGCGGTGGCGGTCGTGGTGGACGAGGGGGCGTCGCTGGGGGCCCGGTCGGTCTGCGTGGCCCCGGTGCGCGTCGGCCGGTGGGCGCTGGTCGCGGCGGGCGCCGTGGTGACCCGGGACGTGCCCGACTTCGCCCTCGTGGCGGGCGTGCCGGCCCGCCGGATCGGCTGGGTCGGCCGGGCCGGCGTCCGGCTGGTCGCACGCGAGGGCGCGCCCGGCGGCTGGGCGTGCCCGGAGACGGGGACGCGGTACGACGAGCGGGACGGCGTCCTGGTGGAACGCGTCTGACCTCGGGGGCCGTGCGTCGTCCCCGGCTGTTTTCGGCTCTTTCCCGCAAAGGCCGAATCCTCGAACACTTACCGGCATAACATGTGTGCGAAGTGTGCAGACCAAGCACGATGAGCACACACACATCAGTCGTGCCCAGGGGGGGTTACGGGGTGACGGGGACACCTGCGTCCAAAGCCGGGAGCGTCCGCCGCTCCGGCGTCTGACGTCTGACGTCCGTCTTCTTCCGTCCGGCCGGTCGCGGCCCGACGGACCACAGTCTGTTCCGCACAGGACCCACAGGGGGGTTGGTGTGTCCGAAAGATGACCACTTCACGTCTGGCGAGGCTCGGCCGTGAGGAACCGTCGCTGCTTCCGCTCGCCCAACGGCTGCTCACCTTGGCGGAGTCGGGCCTTCCGTCGATGCTGCTGCCCGGCAAGGAGGCGTTCGCCTTCACCATGGCCGGGACGAAGGCCGCCGACGGTTCCTGGCGTCTGGAGCGGCGCGGGACCAGTACCCGGTACGCGGCCATCACCGCTCTCGGGGTCCGTCACCTGCCCGAGGACCGTCAGCGGACGGTGCTCGCGGGCCGCAGCGCCCAGGAGTTCACCGGCCTGCTGGTGGAGTCCCTGCCCTCGGTGACCAACCTCGGCGACGCGGCGCTCATCGCCTGGGCCGCCGCCGAGACCGGGCATCCCAAGCTGTCCGACGCCCTGGCCCGGGTCGAGGCCCTGGACGACGACCCCGGCCGGCCCCGCTACACCGTCGAGGCGGCCTGGGTGCTGTCCGCGCTCGCGGCGGCCCGCGACACGGCCGACGTGGAGAGCCGTCTGCGCGCGGCGCGCGACCGGCTGCTGCGCTCCAGGAGCGACGGCAGCCCCCTGTTCCCGCACGCCACCGGCCCCGGCCTGGTGCCCTGGTACCGGTCGCACGTGAGCTGCTTCGCCGACCAGACGTACCCGCTGCAGGCCCTGGCCCGGGCCCACGCCGGCGGCGACGGCGACCCCGAGGCGCTGGCCGCGGCCGAGGCGTGCGCGGAGCGGATCTGCGCGCTCCAGGGCGAGGGCGGCCAGTGGTGGTGGCACTACGACGCGCGCACCGGCGGTGTCGTGGAGGGCTATCCGGTCTACAGCGTCCACCAGCACGCGATGGCGCCGACCGCGCTGTTCGATCTCGCCGACGCCGGCGGCAGCGACTTCGGCGCCTCGGTCCGCAAGGGTCTGCGCTGGCTGACGGACGTGCCGGAACTGGCCGGACACCCGACCGCCCAGGAGCCGTTGATCCTCGACGAGCTGGGCGTCACCTGGCGCAAGGTCTACCGGGGTGATCCGAAGAAGGCCGTACGTGCCGCGCGCGGCCTGTCCACCCGGGCCGCCGCGGGCCTGCGGCTGAAGCCGCTGGACCGGGTGTACCGCCCGCTGTCCGTGGACCGCGAATGCCGGCCGTACGAGTTCGGCTGGATGCTCCACGCCTGGCTGGGGGGCCGGATATGAGCGAGCGGCGTGCGCTGTTCGGCATCGAGCTGGACCCGCTGACCATGGACCAGACCGTTGAGCGCTGCCTCGCCGCGGTGCGGGACGGCGGGCAACTGGAGATCGGCGTGGTCAACGCGGCCAAGCTGGTCAACATGCGGCGGGACCCGCGGCTCGCCGAGGCGGTGGCCGGCTGCGACCTGGTCCTCGCCGACGGACAGGCCGTGGTCTGGGCCGGGCGCGTGCTGCGGGCTCCGCTGCCGGAGCGGGTGGCGGGCATCGACCTGTTCCTGAGGCTGCTGGCGGAGGCGGAGTCCGCGGGCATGTCGGTGTACTTCCTCGGCGCCCGGCACGAGGTGCTCCAGGAGATGCTGCGCCGGGTCGCCGACCGGTTCCCGGCGCTGAAGGTGGCGGGCCACCGCCACGGCTATTTCGACGACACCGAGCAGGAAGCCGTCGCGGACGCGATAGCCGCGAGCGGCGCCCGGATGCTCTTCCTCGGCATGACCTCGCCGAAGAAGGAGATCTTCACCGCCGCCCACGGGTCGCGTACCGGTGCCCGGGTCGTGCACGGGGTCGGCGGCTCCTTCGACATCCTGGCCGGGGTCACCCGGCGGGCCCCCGAGTCCTGGCAGCGCCGGGGGCTCGAATGGCTCTACCGGGCGCTGCAGGAACCGCGCCGCCTGGGCCGGCGCTATCTCACCACCAACGCGGCCTTCGTCCTCATGACGGCCCGCGAGCGCCTCCGGCTCAGCCCGTCGATCGTCCCCGCGAACAGGAGTCACTGATGCGCGTCGTCGTGGTCGGACAGGGTTACGTCGGGCTGCCGCTGGCCGTCCGGGCCGCCGAGGTCGGGCACGAGGTGATCGGCTACGACGTCGACGCCCGCCGGATCAAGAGCCTCGCGGCCGGCGAGTCCTTCGTGGAGGACGTCTCCTCCGAGCGGCTGCGCGCCGCCCTGGACAACGGCACCTACCGCCCGAGCGAGTCGGCGCGCGACTGCGGCGGTTTCGACGTCGCCGTCGTGACCGTGCCGACCCCGCTCCACGAGGGCACCCCCGACCTGCGGTACATCCGGGAGTCGGCGGTCACCCTCGCCCGCTATCTGCGCCCCGGGGCCACGGTGGTCCTGGAGTCGACCACCTACCCCGGCACCACCCAGGACCTGTTCGCGCCGCTCCTGGAGGAGGGCTCCGGTCTCACCGCGGGCAGCGACTTCCAGCTCGGCTACAGCCCGGAGCGGATCGACCCGGGCAACGCGGTGTGGGGTTTCAAGGAGACCCCGAAGGTGGTCGCCGGGGTCGACGAGTCCTCGCTGCGGGCGGTCCAGGACTTCTACGGGCAGCTCGTCGACACCACCGTGCCGGTGAGTTCGCCCAAGGAGGCGGAGCTGGCCAAGCTGCTGGAGAACACCTTCCGGCATGTGAACATCGCGCTGGTCAACGAGATCGCGATGTTCGCCCACCACCTGGACATCGACGTCTGGCAGGCCATCGAGGCCGCTTCCAGCAAGCCGTTCGGCTTCATGAAGTTCACCCCCGGGCCCGGTGTCGGCGGGCACTGCCTGCCGATCGACCCCTCGTACCTGTCCTGGCGGGTGCAGCGCGAACTGGGCCAGAGCTTCCGCTTCGTGGAGCTGGCCAACGACATCAACAATCACATGCCCGAGTACGTGACCCGGCGGGTCGGCGACCTCTTCAACACCCGGCGCCGGTCGGTCAACGGCTCCCGGATCCTGCTGCTCGGGCTCGCCTACAAGAAGAACACCGGCGACGCCCGCGAGTCGCCCGCGCTGCGCATCTCCCAACTGCTTCTCGACATGGGAGCGCAGGTCAGGGCGGCGGACCCGCATGTCGTGGAGAGCCTGCCGATGGACACCCGGCTGGTGCGGGTCGATCTCGACGCCGAGGAACTGGCGGCCGCCGATGTGGTGGTCCTGCTCACCGACCACGACTCCTTCGACTACGAACTCGTCGCCGAGCACGCCCCGCTGGTCCTCGACTGCCGGCGGCGGCTGCCGTCCCGACCCACGATCGAGGTGCTCTGAGAGATGCCGCGCATCATCTGCGTCGCCGGGGCCCGCCCCAACTACATGAAGATCAAACCGGTGATGGACGCGCTGGAACGCCGGGGTGCCGAGGTGCTCCTCGTCCACACCGGGCAGCACTACGACCCGGCGATGAACGACGTGTTCTTCGCCGATCTGGGCATCCGGCCGCCGGACCGCTTCCTCGGCGTCGGCTCCGGCAGCCACGCCGAGCAGACCGGCCGGGTGATGACCGCGTTCGAACCGCTGCTCACCGAGGTGTCCCCGGACCTCGTCGTCGTGGTCGGCGACATCAACTCCACCCTGGCCTGCGCACTGGTCACCGCGAAGGCGGGCCCCTTGCTGGCACATGTCGAGGCCGGTCTGCGCAGCCGCGACTGGAGCATGCCGGAGGAGGTCAACCGCGTCGCCACCGACCGGGTGAGCGACTATCTGCTGGCCCCCTCGCCCGACGCGGTGGAGAACCTGCGCGCCGAGGGCTACCGGGAGGACCAGATCCACCTGGTCGGCAACGTCATGATCGACACGCTGCTGGCCGGCCTGGAGCGCGCCCGCGCCTCGGACGTCCTGGAACGCTCCGGCCTGACCAGGGGCGGGTACGGGCTGGTCACGCTGCACCGGCCCGCCAACGTGGACGACCCCGGGGTGCTGGCCGGGCTGCTGAAGGCGCTGGGCGAGATCGCCGGGCGCTGCCCGCTGGTGCTGCCGGTGCACCCGCGCGCGGCCGGCAGGCTGGCCGAACTCGGTGTCCCCGGGGGCGTCCGGCTGGTGCCGCCCGCGGGATATCTGGACTTCCTCGCGCTGCAGGACGCGGCGCGCGTCGTGCTGACCGACTCGGGCGGGGTGCAGGAGGAGACCACCGCGCTGGGTGTGCCGTGCGTGACGTTACGGGACAACACCGAGCGGCCCATCACCGTCGAGCAGGGCACCAATGTGCTGGCCGGGCGCGACCCGGCCCGCATCGTGAGCATCGTGAACAAGGTGCTGGACGCCCCTCCCGCGCCGCGCCGGCCCGAGTTGTGGGACGGCCGGGCGAGCGACCGTATCGCCGAGGTGCTGCTGCGCTCAGGCACCGCGGGCACCCGGCCGCGGCCCACCGACCGGCCGGGGCCCACGGGCCCGGAGTTCCCCATATGATCCGGTTGCCGCACCTGCTCGTCGTACATCGTGTCGCCAGGGGGGACCACCATGGATCTCGCGGAGATCTTCCGGGTCATGCGCAGGCGCTGGTACGTCCTGCTGCCGGGACTGCTGCTGACCGCCGCGCTGATGGCCGCCGTGGCCCTGCTGGTCCCGGTGACGTACCAGTCGCAGAGCACGGTGGTCCTGCTCAACTCGCAGAAGGCCACCGTCGCCTACGACGGCAACCCCTTCCTGAGCACGCAGACCTCGCTCACCGGCATGGCGGACGGGCTGGCCCGCAACCTCAACTCCGACGGCTCGGTACGGGAGCTGAAGTCGCGTGGTGCGACCGGCACGTTCGAGGCCAAGCTCGCCGACAACGCGCAGGGTCCGCTGATGTGGCTGACCGTCACGGGCACGGACGAGAAGGCGGTGCTGGCCTCCGCGAAGGTCCTGACCGGGTACGCCGAGGAGCGGCTGAAGGACTTCCAGAAGCAGCAGGCGGTCACCCCGAAGGCCATGATCCGGATGACCACCGTGGTGGCCCCGCAGACTCCGGTGGCGCAGACCAAGACACGGCTCCAGTACCTGGTCATGGCCGGCGGGCTGGGCCTGGTGCTCAGTCTGGTCGCCGTGTTCTACGTGGAGGCGCGCCGCCGCCCGCGGCCGCCCCGGCGCCCGGACCCGGCCGGGGAGCCGGCCGAGGGGGGCACCGGGGAGCCGGAGAGCGTCCCGGGGACCGGTGAGGAGGGCGCGGACCGGACGATCGCCCTGCGGCGCCCGCCCGAGTGGTCCCGGGCCGCCGGGAGGCGGGCCCGGGCGGACAAGACCCAGGCGGAGCCGGAGGCGGGGCGCGTGGCCGTGACACCCGCCGCCGAGCCGCTCGACGAGGAGCCGACCCATGGACAGCGTTCGCACACCGGACAGCGGGACCGCTGAGCCGGGCGCCACCCCCGCCGCGGCCTCCCTCGGCGTGAAGGTCCGCACCGCGGCCCGCTGGAGCCTGGTCAACACCATGGTCATGCGGCTGGGCAACTTCGCCACCGGCATCGTGCTGGCGCGTTTCGCCCTCGGTCCGGCGGAGTGGGGCGTCTACGGCATCGCCCAGACGGTCCTGCTGGTGCTGCTCTCCGCCAACGAACTCGGCGTCAGTCTGGCCCTGGTCCGCTGGGAGGGCGACCCGCGCCGCTTCGCGCCGACCGTGCTGACCCTGTCCGCCGCCTCCAGCGTGCTGCTGTACGCCGCCCTGTTCGTCACGGCGCCGACGGTGGCCGGGCTGCTGGACTCGCCGGACGCCGCCGGTGTGCTGCGGGTGATGTGCCTGTGTCTGGTGATCGACGGGCTGGCGCAGGTGCCGGCCGGCTTCCTGACCCGGGAGTTCGCCCAGGGCAGGCGCATGGTCATCGACGCGCTGAACTTCGTGCTGAGCACCGCGGTGACGCTGCTGCTGGCCTTCGCCGGCTGGGGTGCGATGAGCTTCGCCGTGGGCGCGGTGGCCGGCAACATCGCCGCTCTGGCCGGCTGCGCGCTGGCCGCCCCCGGGACCCTGCGGTTCGGCTGGGACCCGGAGCAGGCCCGCGAGCTGCTGAAATTCGGGCTGCCGCTGGCCGGCGCGAGTCTGCTCGCCCTGGCCGTCGTCAACGTGGACACCATGGTGGTGGGCTCCACCCTCGGCGGGGTCTCGCTCGGTTTCTACGTGATGGCGTTCAACATCTCCGGGTGGCCGGTCCGCATCATCTCCGAGGCGGCCCGGCGGGTCTCCTTCGCCGGTTTCTCCCGGCTCGCCGACTCGCCGGGAGCCCTCGCCGAGGGCTTCAGCCGTGCGCTGGGCGTCCTGGTGACGGGCACCGTACCGCTCTGCGTGCTGCTCGGCGGCCTCGCCGCCCCGCTCATCGAACTCGTCTACGGCTCCACCTGGGTGCCCGCCGCCGCCGCGCTGCCCTGGCTGATGGTCCTGGGCCTGATCCGGATCGGCTGCGAACTCGCCTACGACTGCCTGGTCGCCGCCGGTCAGCGCCGTTCCCTCATCCTGGTGCAGGGACTGTGGGTGGCGGCGCTCGTTCCCGTCCTCGTCGTCGGCGCGCGGCTGGATGGCATCGTCGGTGTCTCCCAGGGCCATGTCCTGGTCGCCGCCGTGCTCGTCGTCCCCGTCTTCCTGTACGCCCTGCACCGCGCCGGGATCGGCCTCGTCCACGTCGGCAGAGCCTGCGCCTGGCCGTTCCTCGCGGGCACGGTGATGGCCCTGGTGGTCCTCGCCGAGCGGCGGCTGCTCGGCGACGGCATCCTCGCCCTGTCCCTCGTCGCCACCACCGCTTCGGCCTGCTACGTGGTGTGCGTGCTGCCCAGCCGGCGCTTCCTGCTCGGCTCCAAGACCCCGGAGGCCTGATGACGAGGCTCCGCCGGCTGCCGGCCGGCCTGACCCTGCTGCTGATCGCCGCCTGTTCCGCGGGAACCTCCGAGACCGGTTCCCCGGGGACCGGTTCCGCTACGGCCCGGGCCCCGGGGACCGGCTCCGGGTCCCCGGCCCCGGGTTCCTCCCCGGGGATGCCGCCCGCCACCTCGGCGGCCCCCTCGGTGTCCACCGCCGCGCCGCCCCCCGCGCCGAGCCCCTCCTCGGCGGCGCCGCCGCCCGCCGTCTCCGCTCCGCCCGCGGAGGCCGGTTTCCCCGACGCGGGCAGCACCGGCCCCCGGGTCCGGCTCACGCCGAAGCCGACGGGGAACATGACCGTGCGCAGGGACGGGACGGTCATCAGGGGGCAGGACATCACCGGCTCGCTCGACGTCTACGCGAACGACGTCACCGTCATCGACTCCAGGATCACCTCGGCCAACTGGTGGGGCGTCAACCTGCGCCCCGGCTACCACGGCCTGCGGGTGCTGCACAGCACCATCACCGCGATCCCCGGCAAGGGCCCCGACAACGGCGGGGTCGACTACGCCGTGTCCAACATGGGCACCGGCTCCGTCGAGGTCGGCTGGTGCGACATCTCCGTCTTCGGCAACGCCCTCTCCATGGGTCAGGGCCACCTGCACGACAACTACGTCCACGGTCTCGTCCCGTTCCGCAACAACGGCGGCGAGTGGCAGCACACCGACGCGGTGATCAGCGGGGGCGGCGGCCGGGGCAGGCTGGTCGTCCGGCACAACACCCTGCTCAACCCGGTCGCCGTGGACCGCGGCGCGTCGGCCGCCGTGGGCCTGTTCGCGGACACCGGCCATGTCTCCGACACGGTGATCGACGGCAACCTCCTGGCCGGTGGCGCGTACGCCCTGTACGGGGGCGGCGCGGGCGCCACCGGCATCACGGTGACCGACAACGTCTTCTCCACCCGTTACCACCCCAAGAGCGGCTTCTACGGACCGGTCACGGCCTGGAACGCCGACGGCGCCGGCAACGTCTGGCGCGGCAACCGGCTCTCCGACGGCACCCCGGTCACCCCCGAGCCGGCCGGCTGAGGAAGAGGATCATGCGACGCGTCGCCCGCGCCCCCTGGGAGCTGCTCAAGCGCGCCTTCGGCTGGCTCGTCCTGTTCGAGCTGCGCAACAAGGTCCTGCTGTTCCCCTCCGCGCTGCGCCTGCGCCGGCTGGAGACGGCCGAGACACGCCGCCTCGCGGCGGCCACCGCTCCCCCGCCGGCCGCCCTGGTGGCAACGGTCATCGCCACCCACCGCCGGCCCGAGGAGCTGCGGGCGGCGGTCCGCTCGGCGCTCGCGCAGACCGTTCACGACCAGGTGGTCGTCGTGGTCGACGACGGTGCCGGACTCCCCCGCCTCCCCGCCGATCCGCGGCTGTTCGCCGTCTCGCTGTCCCGCAACACCGGGGTGGCCGGGGTGGTGCGCAATGTGGGCATCCGGCTCACGCGCTCGCGGTACGTGGCGTTCCTGGACGACGACAACCGGTGGGAGCCCGACCATCTGGAACGGGCGCTGGCGGTCCTCCAGGCGCCCGGCGGGCCCGACGGCGTGTACACGGCACTGCGCCGGGTCCTGCCGGACGGCACCGAACGGGACGTGCTGTCGGTGCCGTTCGACCGTCGCCGGGCCGCGCGGGAGTCCTTCCTCGACACCAACGCGTTCGTCGCGCGGCGCGCCGGCTCCCTGCGCTTCAGCCGGCTGCGCCGCACGCCGGAGGTGCTGCCCCGGGAGGACTGGGAGCTGATCCACCGCTACAGCCGCGGGCACCGGGTGCGGCATGTGCCGCACGCCACCGTGCGCTATCTGGTGAACCCCGCCAGCTTCTACACGACGTGGTCCGGCTGAGCCTCATGGACCCGGCGTCGCCTTCAGCACGCCCGGCCGCAGCAGGGCCGCCGCCGCCGCCCGGCTGGCCTTCCTGCCGAGAGCGGCCCGGGACGCCTCGCGCAGGAACACGGCCGCTCGGAAGCACACCGTGGCGAGAGCCCCGTGGCGCCGCTCGTACAGCCGCACGCGGTTGACCGTGAGCAAGGTCCACAGCCGGGGCGACACCCGGGAGTCGCCGCCGAGATGCACCGCCCGCGCGGCCGGTTCCAGTCGCGTGGCGTATCCCAGGTCGCCGGCGCGCAGGCAGTACTCGGTCTCCTCGGAGTAGAGGAAGAAGGACTCGTCCCAGGGACCGCAGGCGGCCCGGCAGTCGGCCGAGACGGCCATCAGCGCACCGGTCGCCCAGTCCGCGCGGGTGGGCCGGCGGTACGCGGCCGGGTCGGTGACGATCTCGCTCAGCGACGGGAACCGCCCGGCCCGGCGGTTGCCGATGAGGGCCTCGCCGAGGGCCCGGGTCACGCTCGACTCGCGGCGCAGCGAATGGTGGGGCGTGTCCCGGCCCTCCTCGTACAGCAGGGGTACGGCGATCCCGGTGCCGTCGCCGAGCCGGTCGACCAGGCGTCCGGCGCAGCCCGGCCGCATCCGTACGTCGGGGTTGCAGACGAGGGCGGCGCCGAAGTCACCGGCGGCGGCCAGCGCCGCGTTGATACCGGCGGCGTACCCGGCGTTGCGGCCGGTCCGCACGACGGTGGCGGTGGGCGCCAGCGTACCGAGGACCTCGACGGTGTCGTCGGCGGAGTCGTTGTCGGCGACGACCAGCCGCCAGTCGAGTCCGGCCATGCCGTCCTCCAGCGTGGCGAGGAACCCGGGCAGCACGGCGGCGCTGTTCCAGGTGACGACGATGACGGCGACGGGACTCATCGGGACTCCGCTGGTCGGGGAAGCTTGATCTCTGCGGTCGGGGCGGTCTCCGCGGTCTCCGCGGTTTCGCGGGGCCCGGGGGCGTCGGCGGTGGCCGCCGCGCGCCGGACGAACCCCAGATAGCCGGCGCCCGCTCCGAGCAGCAGGAAGAAGATGCCGGCGAACATCGGGAAGCTGAGCGAGTCGAAGGTGGCGCTGATGACCAGGGCGACCAGCGACGAGGCGAAGAACGCCTGCCCCAGTTCCCGGTCGCTCTCGGTACGGGCCAGCCGCCGCACGGCGCCGCCGTGGTGGATGCCGGTGATGAACAGGGCGAGCAGGGCGACGATCCCGAGCAGCCCCAGTTCGGCCAGGGTCAGCATGTACTGGTTGTCGGTGAAGAAGTACAGGTCCGGGGTGAAGGTGCCGAACCCCCGCCCGAACAACGGGTGTTCTTTCAGGTAGGGCACGATCGCGCTGTACTTGACGGTCCGCGCCTGGGTGCTGCTGTCGGAGTTGGACAGGAACGAGGCGAACAGTTCGGTGATCGTGCCGAGCAGACCCGGGATGAGCACCTTGAACACGGCGACGGAGGCCGTCAGCACGCCGATGGCGGCCCAGCGGCGGGCCGGCTTCCAGCGGGGCACCATCACCAGGGCGACCAGCAGCAGTCCGATGATCGAGGTCCGTGACACCGTCAGGGGCAGCGCGCCGCCGATCAGGATCACCGGTCCCCAGCGGCGCAGCGCGTGCAGGGAGCGGCGGACCGGGTCGAGGGCCTGGTGGATCGCGAAGGGCAGCAGGATGGCCAGCATGCCGCCGAACTCCAGCGGCTGGGCGGTGGTGGACCGGGGGCGGGTGAAGGAGCCGCGGTCCATGACGGAGACCTGGGCGACGCTGGCCCGGAGCCCGGGGATGTGGATCGAGTCGGCGATGTTGGTGGCGGCGGCGAAGTCGTAGAAGCCGATCGCGGCGACCACCGACCCCATGACGACCATCCGGCGCATCAGGACGTCGAGCCGGGCGCGCTCCTGCACTCCCGCGGAGACCAGGACGACCAGCGCCACCCACACCAGGAACCCGATGAGGCCGCGGTCGGCGCCGAGGATCTCCTGGTGGGAGCTGCCGCGCAGGGCGTCGGAGAGGTAGGCGGCGAGGACCGCCAGGCCGAGCAGGCACATCACGAGCCGTACCGGCCGGGTGCCCGGCGCGGGCAGGACCCGGCCGCCCAGCCAGGTCGCCAGGTACCACAACAGCCCCAGCAGGGCGAAGACGTTGGCCGGGGTGCCGACGCCGCCCAGGGCGGGCAGGGCGAGGTTGGAGGGGACGAAGAAGGCCAGCACCAGGTAGCCGGTGAGGACGGCGGTGGCGTCGATCCGGCGGCCGAGCGGTCCGGTCCGGGCCCGCTTCGGGGCGCGGGGGCCGCCCGGTCGGGGGAGGGTGTGCCGCCGGCGCACCACCGCGACGCCCTCCATCAGGATCGACAGCAGGAACGCGCTGACGACACCGAGGATGACCACGGCCGCCACGCCCTGGTAGCGGCTCTTCGGCTCCGCCACCGGGGTCTGCGGCAGCACGATGGGCGCGGTCCCCACCAGATAGGCGGGCGGGACCTCGGCGGCCTCCTGGAGGGCGGTGAGCTGCTCGCCGGCGAAGGTGGTCAGGGTGTCGGTCTCCGCGAGCACCTTCGCGCGGTCGGTGCCGGTGACGCTGAGCAGGAGCAGTGGGCTCTCGCTGCCCGGGGCGAAGCCGGCCGTGTAGGCGTCGGTGACCCCGCGGCCGCGCAACTCCGCCGCGGCCTCGCTGGATTCGAGCGTTCTGATCAGGACGTCGGCCGTGACGATGAGCGAACCGCCCGCGTTCGAGAGGGGGTTGCCGAAGGTGGGGGCCAGTTCGGCCACGGCCGAGGAGTCGAGGAGCGCCACCGAGCTCTGCGACTCGTAGGAGACGGGGACGGTCAGGTACAGGTAGGTGCCGCCGAGCAGACTGAGCACGGTGAAGGGCACCATGAAGTACCAACGCCTGCGCAGAATGGCCCATATCTCACCAAGGCTCACGTACTGTCCCCCTCCGTTCGCTGGCACCGCGCGGCGCGCCCTGCCAGTATCGGGAGTGACGGAAGGAACTCGTAATGTCGCCTGGGAACGTCGCCGACGCGCTGCTGCGCCGCTGGTACGTCGTGGTGGTGGCGCTGCTGCTGACGGCCGCCGGCGCCCATCAGGTGGTGCGGCCCGCCCCCGAGTACGTCGGGTCCGCGGTGGTCGTCCTCAAGCCGCCGGTGACGCGCAACCAGCCCAACCAGCTCACCAATCTCCAGCCGCCGCTGGCCGCGCTCTCCTACGCGGTCGTCCAGCAACTGCGGTCGCCCGCCGGGACCGAGGCGCTGCGGGCGGCGGGCGTCCGGGACACCTACCGTCTCGTGCCGCGCAACAGCGGCACCAGCGCGACGCCGCAGTATCTGATCCCGTCCCTCCAGGTGCAGTCGCAGGCGTCCGACGCGCGGGCCGCGGTGACGGCGGTGCGCCGCGTCATCGACGTGTACTCCGCGCATGTGGAGCGGCTCCAGTCGGCACAGGGCGTGCCGGACCGGTCGCGGATCGCTCCCACGGTGCTGACCTCTCCGAGCGCGGCCCTGGTGCGGGGCGACCGGAGCCGTGCGCTGGCGGGCACGGCGCTGCTGGGCGCGGCCGGCGGGGTGCTCGGCGCGCTCTGGCTCGACCGGTGGCTGGTGGGCCGGCGGACGGCCGCCGGGCACGGCCGCCGGCAGCCCGGTCCGGTCGCCGCGGCCCGCTGAGACGCGCACCGGGTGGAACTGTCCGCTCATCAGATACCGCGGCGCTTCCACGATTCCCACCAGAGCCACTCCCGCCCGCGCTCGGCCACGGCCGACCAGACCAGCGGCTGGAGGTACGGCATGGCCTTCGGGCCGATCCGCCTGCGCAGCCGGAGCGCGCGGTACTCGGGCAGCGCCGCGTATCCGGGCAGGCACTGTTCGGCGAAGGCCACGCACTCCTCGACCGGGACGACTCCGGTGCGGCCCCGGTCGTAGGCGCGGTAGGCGCGGCGCAGCGCGAAGCGGGCGAGCCGGGTGTGCACCTGGTCGGCCAGGCGGTCGGCGTCCGGCAGCCGGTCGCCGCACTTGGCCAGCACCGAGTCGAAGGCGATCAGCCGCTGGCGCAGGTCGTCGAGCTGGCCGCCGAAGTCGGTGGTCGACATGTTGTCGCCGTGCACCCGGTAGAAGGCCTGGTCCGCACCGCGTACGTGGCCGACGTCGGCGTGGGCGGCGAGCCGCATCCACATCTCGATGTCGCCGGCGTGCGGCAGGGCCGGGTCGTAGCCGCCGACCGTGCGCTGGAGGCCGGTGCGGACGACGACCTCCGGGGAGGTGATGCAGCCGGTGCCCTCGCGGAACCGTCGCTCCAGCCACCACTGCCCGGGGTAGACCACCGAACCGGTGCCCCGCGTACGGGCCCTGGGCAGCGGTCCGCCGTGCCGGAAGCGCAGGGGGCGGCCGTAGGCGAAGCCCGCCTCGGGGTGGGCGTCGAGGAGGGCGGCCGCCCGGACCAGGGCGCCCGGTACCAGCCGGTCGTCGGCGGAGAGGAGGGCGACGTAGTCGCCGTCGGCCCACTCCAGGAGTCCCTCGTTGTAGGTGGCGATGTGGCCCTTGTTGGTCTCGTGGACCCGGACCTCGATCCGCGGGTCGGCGGCGGCCAGTTCGCGCGCGACCTGTGCGGAGTCGTCGGGTGAGGCGTCGTCGATGACGAGCACCCGGACGTCGACGCCGTCCTGTTCGTCGAGGGCACTGCGCAGGCAGTCGGCGAGGAAGTGGCCGTACTTGTAGCAGGGGATGACAACACTGACGCTGCTCATCGGTGGGAAAGCCAATCCCCGGTGGTGGCCCGCGCCCTGCCGGGCGGGGCCGCCACCGGTGCGTGGGGTCGGGTCAGTTCTTCTTGTGCCGGACGGTCTTGGCGGTCAGGGTCCAGCTCCGGGACGCCACCCGGTGCCGGTGCCGGTCCTTCGCCTCGGCCGTGACCTTGAACCGGGTGCCGTCCGGCAGCGGCGCGGTCAGGTGGACGGTCACCTCGCGGGTGGCCCGGTCGTAGGAGGTGACGGCCTTGACGTGGAGCTTCTTCGCGGCGGCCGCTCCGGGGCCGGGCAGGATGGCCAGGGTCGCCTTGACCGACGAGGGTTCGGCCTTCGCCGGCACGGTCGCCACCAGCGGGCTCGCCGCGTCGGCGGTGTACCGCACCGTGGACGCGGTGGGTTCCGAGGCGGTGGCCGGGGCCAGTGAGGCGCCGGGGTCGTCGGCGGTGAAGACGGGGCCCACCCAGTAGTTCGCGGAGCCGTAGGAGCCGCTGGGGAAGGCCGGGTCGGCGCCGTACTTGTAGAGCCCGTTGTGGTGGGCGGTGGTGTCGGCGGTGCCGGTCAGCGGGTAGGACCGGTGGGCGGCGGCGAAGTAGCCGCCGTTCACCGCGTACCGGCCGTTCGGCGCGTGGTACGAGGCGACGTAGGCGGTGCCGGCGGTGACCGGCACCGGAGTGGCGAAGACCAGGGTCTGCCAGCCGGAGGCCGTCTCGTTGACGAAGGTGCCGCCGGCCAGCAGCGTGCCGTCGTCGGACCAGAGGCTGCCGGTGTGGGTGCCCGTGTTGGCGGCCGCCTTGTAGAAGGTGACGCCGGTGATGAAGCCGTCCGCCGAGGAGGTGAACCGAGTGCCCAGTTCCACGGAGTTGCCGTCGGCGGTCATGTCCGTGACGGCCGGCACGGTGGAGGGGCTCCACAGCGTGCAGGGGCAGGTGACCGCCGGTGGTGTGGAGCTGGTGGTGAAGGACCAGGTCACCGGTTCCGCCATGGTGTTGCCCCAGACGTCGGAGGCCCGGACGGAGGCGGTGTAGGCGGTGTGCGGCGACAGTTCGGTCGAGGGCGTGAAGGTCGCCTTGTCCGCCGCGGGCACGGTCACCGTGCCCGGCACGGTGTTGCCGTCGGGGTCCCGCACGGTGAACGTCAGGCCGTCGGAGTCGACGGCCGCGCTGAACACGGCGGACACCGAGGCCGTGATCGAGGCGCCGGTCGCCCCGGAGGTCGGGGAGGTGGAGGTGACGGTGGGCGGGGTGGTGCCGGCCGTCGAGGTGTCCAGCACCACGTCGACCCAGTAGTTGCTGCCGTCGGACGCGGTGGACGGGAAGGCGCTGGCCGAGGTGTAGCGGAAGACGCCGTTGCCGCCGTCGGTGCCGGACTTCAGGGCGGTCAGCGGGGCCAGGCCGGCGTCGCTGCCGGAGAAGTAACCGGCGTCGTAGGAGTACCCGCCGTGGGGGGCGAAGTAGGAGGCCACGTAGGTGGTGTTGGCCTTGACGGTGACCGGGGTGGCGAAGTTGAGCTGCTGCCAGCCGGAGGCCGTCTCGTTGCTGAAGGTGCCGGTGGCCAGGCGGGTGCCGGAGGCGCTCCACAGGCTGCCGGTGTGGGTGCCGAGGTTGGCCGCTGCCTTGTAGAAGCGCACGCCGGTGATGGAACCGGCTCGGGTGGCCCGGAACTTGACGCCCAGTTCCACCGAGCTGCCGTCGCCCGCGTTGACGGTGCCGGGTACGGCCGAGGCCGGCCAGACGGTGCAGGGGCAGGTCTGGGGGCCGACGGTCAGCGCGATGGTGGTGACGGCGCCGATGTTGACGCTGTCGTCGACCGCGCGGACCTTGAGGGAGGCGGGGCCCGGGGTGGTCGGGGTCCAGGTGTAGCTCCAGGAGGTCAGGCCGGTGGCGGCCTGCCAGGTGGAGCCGCCGTCGGTGGAGATCTCCACCCGGGCCACCGCGCCGCCGCCGGGGTCGGTGGCGGTGCCCTTGACGGTGACCGGTCTCAGTGCCGGGACGGTGGTGCCGGAGGTGGGGGCGGTCACGGTGACGGCCGGACCGGCGGTGTCGGTGGAGGCGGTGGCGGCGACGAGGCCGCTCTGCAAAGTCAGCGGCTGGACACCCATGTCGGCGAGGACGTTGGCGGTCGCCTGCTGCATCCGGGCGTCCTCGGTGACCACGACGTCCTCGGGGTCGTACGTCGGGATGTTGGTCAGTCCCCACGACCACTGCACGGTCCCGGCGCCGAACACCAGGGCCCCGGAGGTCTGGTCGCGGAACTGGACGAGACTGTGGGTGGCGGTGCCGTTGCCGTAGACGTTGCCCCAGTCCGTGCGGAGCTTGCCGTCGTTGATGTCCACGGTGGTCGACGACACGTTGATCGCCCCGGCGGGCCGGGTGCTGTTGTCGATGTCGCTGTCCCACTCGTAGCCGAGGGTTCCGGTCGGGAAGGTGGCGGTCTGGCTCGCGGTCAGACGGGCGATCGAGGTGTTGCGCCAGATGCGGTTCTTGCCGTACGAGCCGGGGACGGTGATGGCGTCGGCCCGGTAGCCGTTCACGGTGAACATGGAGCCGGTGAGGATGTTCGGCGGCTGGTAGTCCTGGCCGTACCGGGTGCTGGCCGGGTCCATCCAGGTGCCGGTCCAGGTGCCGCTGGGGTCGGCGATGCCGTTGTTCTGGGCCATCTTGGTCATCTTGTAGCAGACCAGGGTGCGGTTGTCCGTGCTCGTGCCGTCGATGCTGGGGGTCAGCCGGGTCTGCCAGAAAACCTCGTTGCCGCTGAAGTACGCCTGCCGCACGCCCGCCTTGCGGGCCGCGAGGACGTGGGAGTACTGGCTCTGCGTCCAGTACTCGTCGTGGCCGGAGGAGAGGTACACCTTGTGCTTCTTCAGCAGGGTGCCGCCGTTGACGGAGACGTCCACGCCGGACAGGTAGCTGACGTCGTACCCGTTGCGCTCCAGCCAGGACAGCATCATGAACTCGGAGCCGTAGATGCCGTTGTCGCCGCCGATGTCCAGCGGCCGGTTGTAGCTGACCTCGTAGGCCCGGCCGTCCGGCGCGGGTCCGGCGCCGCCGTAGAGGTCCTGGCCGCCGTAGTCGTTGTACGCCTGCCAGGTCTGGTCGCTGGTCTGCACGACGACGTCGGAGGTGCTGTCGTCGTCGCGGACGACGAACGGGTACGGCATCATGCCGTCGCCGTCGGTCTGCGCGAGGTTGGCGATGTACAGGCCGGAGACGGCGTCGCCGGGCACCGTCCAGGTGACGTTGACCGGCCAGTTCCCGCAGTCGACCAGGCCGGTGCCGCTCTTGGTGCGGCAGGCGGCCGGGCTGGTGGTGTAGTTGGCCGGGTACGTCACCGCCGCCTGGGCGGGGGTCGAGAGCAGCCGTGCGCCGTCGCCGCCGTACCAGCCCAGGCGGTAGATCTCCACGTGGTACGGGACCGGGGACTGGATCTTGAACTGGACGGTGTCACCGGCCTGCACGCTCTCCTTGGTGGAGAAGCCCTTGATGTCACCGTAGGCGTTGGGCGCGAACCAGTCGGACGTCGGGCTGCCCGGCTTGGAGTTCTCGCAGACGATCGGGTTGGAGCCCGTGCCGCACGGATCGGCCGCGGCCTGCGCGGGACCGGGCTGCGGGAGCACCGCCCAGATCAGCGCTGCCACGACGGCGAGGCGGGCGCCCCGGATCCGTCTCCTCCATCGGTTCATGTGTACCTCTCAGCGGTGCTGCGCAGGGCCGGCCCGTGCGGCCGGGGTGAAGCGGTGGGACCGTCAGCCGGCGAGCGCGTGGACGAGTGCGTCCACGACCCGCCGCTGCTGGTCGGGGGTGATCTGCGGGTAGAGCGGCAGGGACAGCATCCGGTCCGCGGCCCTCTCGGCGTGCGGGAAGTCGCCCCGGGCGTGGCCGAGGTGGCGGTAGGCGGGCGTGAGGTGGACCGGGGTGGGGTAGTGCACCCCGGCGCCGATGCCCTCGGCGTTGAGCTTGCCGACCACGTCGTCGCGGTCCGCGCCGGTGATCTGGACGACGTACAGGTGCCATACGTGGACGTTGCCCGGTGCCGTCACCGGCAGGACGGCCCGGTCCGCCTCGGCGAGGTGGGCGAGCAGCGCGTCGTAGCGGGCGGCGGCCGCGCGGCGGGCCGTGTTGGCCGCTGCCAGCCGGGCCAGTTTCGCCCGCAGCACGACGGCCTGGAGACCGTCGAGGCGGCTGTTGAACCCGGGGACGTCGTGGCGGTACTTGGCGACGCCGCCGTGGTTGGCGACGGCCCGCACCCGGGCGGCGAGTTCCTCGTCGTCGGTCAGGACGGCGCCCGCGTCGCCGTAGGCGCCGAGGTTCTTGCCCGGGTAGAAGCTGGTCGCCGCGATGTGACCGCTGCCCGGCGGGCGGCCGTCGCGGGTCGCGCCCTGGCACTGCGCCGCGTCCTCGACGATCCGGACGTGCCCGGGCAGGTGGCCGGCGAGCGCGGTGACGTCGGCCATCTGTCCGTACAGGTGGACGGGGAGGACGGCGCGGGTGGCCGGGCCGACCGCCGCGAGGGCCGCCTCGGGGTCCAGGAGGTGGCTGCCGGGCAGGCAGTCCGCGAGGACCGGACGGGCGGCGATCCTGGCCACCGCGCCGGCCGTGGCGATGAAGGTGTTGGCGGGCAGCACGACCTCGTCGCCCGGCCCCACTCCGACGGCGCGCAGGGCGAGTTCGACGGCGTCGGTGCCGTTGGCGACGCCGACGCAGTGCGCGACGCCGCCGAAGCCGGCGTACTCGCGCTCGAAGAGGCGGACCTCCTCGCCGCCGACGAACGCGGTGTCGGCCAGGATCCGTTCGAAGCCGGCGCGTACCTCGTCGGCGACCTCCTCGTGGGCCGCCTTGAGGTCCACCAGCGGAATCCGGTTCATCTGACAGGTCCCCCCGTTGTTCGCGTGTCTTACGTGTCGTGCGTGTCTTACGTGTCGTGCGGGTCGTGCGGGTCGTGCGGGTCGTGCGTGTGGTGCGGGTCGTGCGTGTGGTGCGGGTCCGGTGTGCCGAGTTCGGCGAGCGCGGGCGGGGCCGCCGCGCGCAGCCGGCGGGCCGGGTTCCCCACCCAGATCTCGCCCGGCGGCACCTCGGTGAGCACGTTGCTGCCCATGCCGATCTGCGACCAGGCGCCGACCGTCGTCCCTTCCCTGACCAGGGCCCCGGACCCCACGTAGGCGCCGCGCTCCAGCCGGGCGCCGCCGCCCAGGCGGACACCGGAGGCGAGGGTGGCGAAGTCCTCGACCACGTCGTCGTGGGTGAGCACGGTCTGCGGCATCACCGCGACATGCGCGCCCACCCGCACCGCGGCGGTCAGCACGCAGTGCGCGAGGAGGACCGAGCCCGGCCCGAGCGTCGAGCCGGCGGAGCGGGCCGCCGCCGGATGGACGACGGTGGCGTAGCGCTCCTCGGGCAGGTCGAGCCGGCGGACCAGCCGGGCCCGGGCGGCGTAGTCGCGGGGGTTGCCCACACAGACCACCACCCGGGCCTCGGGCAGGTCGTGGACGAGGTCCGAGGCGCCGAGGACGGGGGTGCCGTCCACCTCGGTGCCGTGCAGGGCCGGGTTGTCGTCCAGGTGTCCGAGCAGCTTGAACCCGCCCGTGGCGAGTGCCGCCTGGGCGGTCTCCCGGGCGAATCCCCCCGCGCCGACGATCACCAGTGCGGTCATCCGCCCGCCTGCTCGCGCAGCGCCGCCACGACCCGGTCCTGCTGGATCTCGGTCATGGTGTGGAACAGCGGCAGGATCAGTGAGTCGCGGCTGATCCGCTCGGTGACCGGCAGCGGCCCGCCCGGGTGGTCGGCGTAGGCCGGTTCGAGGTGCGCGGCCATGATGCCGCGCCGGGCGGAGACACCGGCGTCGGCGAGCGCGCCGAGCAGGGCGTCCCGGCCGCCGGGGAAGTCCTCGTCGAGGAGGACCCAGTAGGACTGGAAGTTGCTCTGCCCGTGCCCGGGGTCGCGTACCGGGGTGAGGCCGGGCACGTCGCGCAGCGCCTCGTCGTAGCGGGCGGCCAGTTCCCGGCGGCGGGCGATCATCGTGTCGAGCCTGCCGAGCTGGACCAGGCCGACCGCGGCCTGGATGTCGGTCATCCGGTAGTTGAAGCCGACCTCCAGGTAGCTCTCCAGGAGGGGCCGGTCGCTGGCGTGGCGCTGGGCCGCCGACGCGTTCATCCCGTGCTCGCGCAGCCGGCGCAGCCGGGCCGCCCACTCGGCGTCGTCGGTGGTGATCATGCCGCCCTCGCCGGTGGTGACGAGCTTGCGGGGGTGGAAGGACCAGGCGGCGAGCAGCGCGCCGTGGCCGACGGGCTTGCCGCCGACGGTGGAGCCGATGGCGCAGGCCGCGTCCTCCACCAGAGGCAGGCCCCAGTCGGCGCAGGCGGCCCGCAGCGCGTGCACGTCGGCCGGTACGCCGCCCTGGTGGACGGCGAGGACGGCCTTGGTGCGGGGTGTGCGGACCGCGTCCACGGTCGCCGTGGTGAGGTTGCCGGTGGCGAGGTCGACGTCGGCGAAGACGGGCTCCGCGCCGGCGTACCGCACGGCGTTGGCGGTGGCGATGAACGACAGTGAGGGCACCACCACCTCGTCGCCGGGCCCGATGCCGAGCACGACGAGCGACAGGTGCAGGGCGGTGGTGCAGGAGCTGACCGCGACGGCGTGCTCGGCGCCCGTCCGCTCGGCGAAGGCCCGCTCGAAGGCGGCGACCCGAGGCCCCTGGGCGACCCATCCGGACAGTACGGCGTCGGAGGCCGCGCGGGCCTCCTCCTCGCCGAGCCAGGGGATCATCACCGGGATGCGGTCGGCGGTGGGGTCCGCGGGGCGGCCGGCGGGGGAATCGGAGCCGCGGTCGGTGGTGTGCCCGGTGGCGTGGTCGGTGCTCACTTGGCCGCCTCGCGCTCGGCACGCCACCACTGGACCAGGTCGCGCAGTCCGGTGCGCAGGTCGATCCCGGCCGTGAACCCGAGGCGCTCGGCGGCCCGTGAGGTGTCCGCGAGCCGCCGGGTCACACCGTTGACCGCGCGGGCCGGTCCGTGCTCCGGCTCCAGGCCCTGGGCGCCCATCGCCTCCAGCAGGCCCTCGGCCAGCTCCTTCAGGGAGGTCTCGGTACCGCTGGCGACGTTGAACACCTCGTCGGTGAGGTCCGACTCGACGGCCAGGATGTTGGCTCTGGCGATGTCGCGGACGTCGACGAAGTCCATGGTCTGGGTGCCGTCGCCGAGGATCAGCGGCGGTTCGCCCGCCTCGATCCGTTCCATCCAGCGGATGAGCACCTCGGTGTAGAGGCCGTGGATGTCCATCCGGGGGCCGTAGACGTTGAAGTAGCGCAGTGCCACGTAGTCCAGGCCGTACATGGCGTGGAAGCTGCGCAGCACGCCTTCGTTGAACGCCTTGGCCGCGCCGTAGAAGGTGTCGTTGTGGTACGGGTGGTGGTGTTCGGTGGTGGGGAAGGTCTCGGCCATGCCGTAGACGGAGGCCGAGGAGGAGGCGACGACTTTGGAGACGCCGGCCTCGGCCGCCGCCTCCAGGACGTTGAAGGTGCCGTCGACCAGGACCTCGTTGGCGAGCCGGGGTTCCTCCGCGCACTGGGTGATGCGGATCGCGGCGAGGTGGAACACCAGGTCGGCGCCCTCGGTGACCTTCCGCACGGTGGCGGCGTCCCGGATGTCGCCCTCGACGATCTCCACGACGCCGCCGGGCAGGGCCTGGGCGAGATTGGCCCGCCGGCCGCGCACGAAGTTGTCCAGCACCACGATCTCGCGGGCGCCGCCCTCCGCCAGGCGGTCGACGAGGTGCGAGCCGATGGTGCCCGCTCCCCCGGTGACCAGGATCTTCTTGCCTCGTACGGTGCTCAACTGCGGTGCCCTCTCCCTGTGATCCCGGTGGTCCGGTGGTCCCGGTGGTCCGGTGGTCCGGTGGTCCCGGTGGTCCGGTGGTCCCGGTGGTAAAAAACGTCAGCGCCCGGCGCGCAGGCCGACGACCGCGCCCTTGAACTCCAGGCTGCGGGAGGCCGCCTCCAGGATGTCCAGCACCCGCAGGCCGGCTTGGCCGTCGGTCAGCGGGGCCCGGCGTTCGGCGATGGCGTCGGCGAACTCCTCGACCATGGAGCGCAGCGCCTCCTTCTCGCCGAGGGCGGGCGCGACCATGTCGCCGGAGCGGTACGAGACGAGCATGTCGCGGCGCTGGTCGGCGCCGATCTCCTGGGGCGAGGCGAGTTCCACGCCGCGGTCGTAGACCGCCACCCGCTGCAGGGGGTTGAGGTCGTCCCAGACCAGGGTGCGTTTGGCGCCGCCGACCATGGTGGTGCGGACCTTGGTCGGCGAGAGCCAGTTGACGTGCACGTGCGCGATGGCGCCCGTGTTGAGCTGGAGCGTCAGATAGGCGACACATGCCTGTCCGGCGCCGATCGGGTCGGCGCCGTGGGCGGCGACGGCGACCGGCTCGACGTGGTCGGGGAGGATGAAGTCGAGGATCGACAGGTCGTGCGGGGCGAGGTCCCACAGGACGTCGATGTCCTTCTGGACCAGCCCGAGGTTGATCCGGACCGAGTCGACGAAGTGGACCTCGCCCAGTTCGCCGGAGCGGACCGCCTCGCGGATCCGGCCCACGGCGGGCGTGTAGCAGTAGGTGTGGTCGCACATCAGGGTCAGGCCGCGTTCCCGCGCCTCGGTGACCAGGCGCATGCCGTCGGCGTAGGTCGCCGCGAGCGGCTTCTCCACGAGGACGTGCTTGCCGGCGCGCAGTGCGGCCAGGGCGATGTCGAGGTGGGTCCCGGCGGGTGTGGCGACGGCGACGGCGGTCACCTCGGGGTCGGCGAGGACGGCCGCGTAGTCCGAGGTGGCCCGGACGGTCGAGTAGCCGCCGAGGACCCGCCGGGCCCGCTCCACGTCGAGGTCGCACAGCCAGTGCAGCCGGAAGCGCTCGCCGGCCTGGAAGTTGCGCACGAGGTTGGGGCCCCAGTAGCCGGCACCGACGACGGCGACCCCCAACGGCTGCGGTGTCACTGTTCCGGTTCTCCTCTTTCCTCGGTCCATCAGTAGGCCCCCGTTCCGCGCACCACCGCTGACCCGGTGCGCAGCAGGATCGACAGGTCGAGGCTGGTCGACCAGTTGTCCACGTATCCGAGATCGAGCCGGACGGCCTCGTCCCAGGGCAGGTCGGATCGGCCGCTGACCTGCCACAACCCGGTGAGTCCGGGTTTCACGAGCAGCCGGCGCTTGATGTCCGGCGAGTACTCCTCGACCTCCTCGGGCAGCGGCGGGCGGGGGCCGACCAGCGACATGTGTCCCCGCACCACGTTGAGGAGCTGCGGGAGTTCGTCGAGGGAGCTGCGGCGCAGGACCGAGCCGACGCGGGTGATGCGCGGATCCTTCTTCACCTTGAACAGCAGGCCGTCGCTGTTCTGGTTGAGCGGCGCCAGCTCCGCCCGCAGGGCCTCCGAATCCGGCCGCATCGTGCGGAACTTGAGCATGGTGAAGTGGTCGCCGTAGCGGCCCACGCGTGGCTGGCGGAAGAGGGCCGGACCGGTGCTGTCCAGCCGGACGACGAGGGCGACGAGCAGCATGGGAAGTGCCAGCAGCAGCAGGAGCACGGCGGCGAAGGAACGGTCGAGGAGTTCCTTGGGCAGCCGGGCGGCCCGCGAGAGGTTGGGCGCCTGTACCCGCACCAGCGGTACACCGCCCGCGGGCCGGACCGCGAGCCGCGCCGCGCAGACGTCGAAGAGCACCGGCGCCAGCAGGAAGTCGACACCCTGCGCGGCCGCCGTCCAGGACATCCGGCGCAGCGCCGAGGCGTCCAGTTCGGGCGCGGGGAACACCACCACGGTGCCGATGCCCAGGGCCCCGACCACGTCGTTCATGTCCCCGACGCCGCCGAGCACGGGCAGCCCCGCCTGACGTATCAGCGTGGCGTTCTCCGGATCGGTCAGGCACACCCCGGTGACCTGTAACTCCTGGGCACCGCCGCGCCGTACCACGGCGACCAGTTCCAGGACGTCGCGCGCCGGTCCCACCAGGAGAGTCGAGCTGCGGCCCTGGCCCCGCGCCCATCGTCGGTGCAGTCGGCGGCGCAGCGCGCAGCGGACCGCCAGGCCCATCGCGACCACCGGTAACGCGGCCATGGTCATGTCGTGAAGAAGGGCCGCGTCGCGGGTGAACAGCAGGTGAGCGACGGCGGCCAGAGCCGGCAGCGCCACGGCGCCGCGCAGCACCCGCCGGTACTCCTCGGTCCCCAGGCCCAGCGCTCCGCGGTCATAGGAACGATGGACCAGCATGATCACTATCCAGGTCGGCGGCAGCACCAGGGCGACCGCCCACCGGCCGTACGCTCCGTGGATCAACAGGGCCGCGACGACGGCCACGAGGCCGTCCGCGACCAGCAGAACCGTCCGGTACTTCCGGTCCCAGGGTCTTCGGCGTCGTTCCGGACGCCTGCGTTCCACATCAATCGGCTCGTGCGTGACCTCAATGGTCATGGCCCCCCACCACACGCGCAGCTACCTCCGCCCGCGAGAGCGCGGGTGACCGTACGGTCACCCGGCCGCGGCCGGAGCCGGGTCGACGCCGACGTGTCTCCTCCACACAGCGGCACCGACATATGAGAAAGCTGTCAGCGGTTCCCCAACCGCCTTACTGCGTCTGCATGTTGCTCACTTCTCACTTGCCGACCGGTGATCCGGGTCGCGCCTTGGCATGCCATCGGCGACACGTTCCCCTCCCTCGTCACCGGGTCGGCGGACGTCAATCTAGACCATTGACCGCAGTCGCGGGAACAGTTGGACGAAACACACCTCACAAGGGTGACGCCGACGGCATACTGCCCAGGTGACGAGCATCGTGATCCCGGCGCACAACGAGGCGCGCGTCATCGGCCGGCTCCTCGATTCGCTACTGGCCGACCCCGCCGAGGACGACACCGACATCGTGGTCGTGTGCAATGGCTGCACCGACGACACCGCGCGGATCGCCGCCCGACGCGGCCCGGGTGTACGGGTCGTGGAGATTCCCGTGCCCTCCAAACACGCCGCCCTGCGGGCCGGCGACGACCACGCCGCCGGCTTCCCCCGGCTCTATGTGGACGCCGACGTGGTGATCACGGGGGCCGGCGTGCGCGCCCTGTGCGCGCCCCTGGCCGACGACACCTCCGGCATCCTCGCCACCGCCCCCGAGCGGCTGATCCCGCTGGCCGGCTGCGCCTGGCGGGTGCGGGCGTACTACCGGGTGTGGCAGCGCCTGCCCGCCGTCCGGGAGGGGCTGTTCGGCCGGGGCGTCATCGCGGTCTCCAAGGCCGGCCACGCCCGTATCGCCGCGCTGCCGCCGCTGATGGCGGACGACCTGGCCGCGTCCCTGGCGTTCGCCCCGCGGGAGCGGCTGGTGGTCGGCGCCGCCGAGGTCGTGGTGCGACCACCGCGCACCTGGCGGGACTTGATCAGACGGCGGGTCCGGGCCGCGGTCTCCACCGCCCAGGTCGAACAGCGGCAGGCTCCGCAGGACGCCTCGGCGCGCACCAGTGTCGCCGATCTGAGGGGCGTGCTCCGTGCGGAGCCGACACTCCTCGCGGGCGTGGCCGTCTTCGTCGCCGCCGCGGTCGTCGCCCGCCGCCGGGCCGACAGGGCCATCCGGGCCCGGGACTTCGACACCTGGCTGCGGGACGACAGCAGCCGGCAGAACTGAGCCCACCGCTCCTGGAGTTCGCGTACATGTACCTCACCGACCGCTCAGCGGCACCGGCGGCGGACGCCGGGCCGGGCCGAAGACGCGGCCCGCGGCCCGGGGTCGCGCCGGTCGTGCTCGTCCTCGGCACGGTCAGCCTGATCACCGACATCTCCTCGGAGATGGTCACCGCGGTCCTCCCGCTCTACCTGGTGACCACGCTCGGCTTCAGCCCGCTGGCGTTCGGCACCCTCGACGGCGTCTACAACGGCGTCAGCGCGCTGGTCCAGCTCACCGGCGGCCATCTCGCCGACCGGGTGCGCAACCACAAGCTGCTCGCGGGCCTCGGCTACGGGCTGTCCGCGCTGTGCAAACCGCTGCTCCTGTTCGCCGGCGGCATCGGCACGCTCGGCACGGTCCTGGCGCTGGAGCGGACCGGCAAGGGCCTGCGCACCGCCCCGCGCGACGCGCTGATCTCCCTGTCCACGCCGGCCGCGCACCAGGGCCGGGCCTTCGGTGTGCACCGGGCGATGGACACGACCGGCGCGATGCTCGGCCCGCTGGCCGCGTTCCTCATCCTCGGCGCGGCCGCCGACGGCTACGACGCGGTGTTCGGCGTGAGCGCGTGCGTCGCCGTGCTCGGCGTGATCGTACTGGTGCTGTTCGTGCCCGGACGGCGGCGGGGGCCCGCGACGGGCGTCTCAGCCGGGACGGGCGTCTCGGCCGGGGCGGACACTTCGGCGGGGACGGGCGTCTCGGCCGGGGCCGACACCGCGGCCGGGACGGGTGCCTCCGCCGGGGCCGGCACCTCCGCCGGGACGGGCATCTCGGCCAGGACGGACACCTCGGCCGGGACGGGCGCGAACGGTGCCGGGACGCCGCCGGTCCGGGTGCGCGAGGCACTCGCCCTGCTGCGGCTGCCGCGGCTGCGGGCCCTCGTCTGCTGTGCCGCGCTGCTCGGTCTGACCACCGTCAGCGACGCGTTCGTCCATCTGCTCCTGCAGCGCCGGGCGGGCATCGCCGAGGAGTGGTTCCCGCTGCTGCCGCTGGGCACCGCCGCGGTCTTCCTGCTGCTGGCCGTGCCCCTGGGCGCGCTGGCCGACCGGGTCGGCCGGCGCGTCGTCTTCCTCGCCGGGCACCTGGGCCTGCTCCTCGCCTACGCGCTTCTGCTGTGGGCCCCGGCCACCCCGCTGCTCGTCCCGCTGGTCCTCGCCCTGCACGGCACGTTCTACGCGGCCACCGACGGGGTGCTTCCGGCCGCGCTGGCCGGTATCGTGCCCGAGCACCTGCGCGCCAGCGGCCTCGCCCTCGTCGGCACCGGCCAGGCCCTGGCCAGGTTCTGCTGCTCGCTGGGGTTCGGTGCCGCCTGGACCATGTGGGGGGACGGCCCGGCGCTGGCCGGTTCGGCGGTCGGCCTGCTGTGCTGCGCGGCCGTCGCCGCCCTGCTGCTGCGCCCGAACCGCCGGCTCCGATGACCGGCACCGCGGCCGCGACCGTTGCCGTCGCCGTCGCTGTCGCCGTCGCCGTCGGGGGGGCGACCGCCCCCCGGCACCCGATCCGAGAAGCGTCTTTCGACAAGTGACAGGGACCCCCATGACCTCGCTACGCCGCCGCCTGTTCCTCCTCGTCGCGGCGGTCCTGGTGCTCGCGGGCGCGGCGACCGGCATGGTGCTGCACGCCGCCGACCGCGCGGACCGCGCCGACCGGCCCCGGGCGGGCGACCCCACCGTGCGCGGAGGTGTGGTGACACTGCGGCAGCCGGACCGGCTGGCGTTCGTCAACGGCGCCGCCGGCCCGCATCGCACGGCGGTCGCCACGGTGCCGGCCGAGAACCCCGGGGGCGGCCGGACCGCCTCGGAGCTCAAGTGCGTGCGCTTCTACGCGGCGGCCGGCACCGGCGTCTGCCTCCAGTCCGACCCCGGGGTGCTCAAACAGAGCAACCGCGCCCTGCTGCTCGACTCCCGCCTGCGCACCAAGCGCACCTTCGCGCTCGCGGGCACGCCCAGCCGGGCCCGGGTCTCCCCCAGCGGCCGCTTCGCCGCCTGGACCGTCTTCGTCTCCGGCGAGTCCTACGCGTCGACCTTCTTCTCCACCCGGACCTCGATCCTGGACACCCGCACCATGCGGCTGATCCCGAGCCTGGAGACCTTCTCCGTCGTGCGGGACGGCAAGCCCTACCGCGCCGCGGACGTCAACTTCTGGGGTGTCACCTTCGCGGCCGACGACGACACCTTCTACGCCACCCTCAACACCGACGACAAGACCTATCTGGTGCGCGGTTCGGTCTCCGGGCGCTCGGTCACCACCCTGACCGAGAACGTGGAGTGCCCCTCGCTCTCCCCCGACGGAACCCGTGTCGCCTTCAAGAAACGGGTGCTGTCCCGCACCGACCTGTGGCGCGAGTACGTCCTCGATCTGCGCACCCTGCGCGAGACACCGCTCGCCGAACGCCACAGCGTCGACGACCAGGCCACCTGGCTGGACGACGACACCCTCGCCTACGCCCTGCCCACCGACGGCAAGGTCGGCAGCAGCGACCTGTGGAGCGTGCCGGCCGACGGTACGGGCAGCCCGCGGCGGCTGATCGCCGGGGCTTCGTCCCCCGCACCGCTGTAGGACCTGTCCGACAAACCCTGGCCCCCGCCGCACCCGGTGACGGTGACGGTGACGGTGATTCGGTGCGGACTCTGGCGTTCGCGGCTCGATTGTGCTCCCCTGAAGATACAGAGAGCCTCTAGATGTTTCACCGTATCAATGGACGGCCGCACAGTCAGGGGCCGCCGCAACCGCCGGTACCACCAAGGGAGTTCGGAGGGATGTCGGGACAATGGACGGACTCAGCAGGCGCAAGATGTTGTTCGCGGGCGGGACGTTGGGCGCCTTCGGCGCGCTGAGTGTGGCGTCACCGGCCGGGGCGCGGTCCTTGTGGACGTGGGCCCCGAGCGGTTCGGTGGCGGGAGCGGGCGCCGGGCTCGACCCGGAGTGGGTGTGGGACGAGGAGGCCGACCGGCTCGTCGCCGCCGTGCTCGACCGCGGCGGCGTGGCCGAGGTCAACGCGGCACTGCGCGAGTGGACCCGCAACGACCAGCCGCCGCCGGCCGGCCTCCCCGCCGACCTGCGCGACTTCATGGAGCGGGCGCGCCGGCTTCCGGCCTGGGCGGACCGGGGGAAACTGGAGACGGCGGCCGAGTTCAACAAGTCCCGGGGCCTCTACCTCAACCTGCTCAACGGCGTGGGCGGGGGGATGCTGAGCACCGCGATCCCCAGGGAGGCGCGCTCCGTCTACCACTCCAAGGGCGGGGCCGACATGGAGGACCGGGTCGCCAAGACGAGCCTGCTCGGCTTCGCCGTCGGGGCCCTGAACGCCTACCGGCCCGACGGCGACGTCATCGTGCAGGCCGTCAAGACCCGCCTGGTGCACGCGGCCGTACGGCACCTGCTGCCGAAGTCGCCGGGCTGGTCGCGCACCAGCGGCGGCCAGACCGTCCCCATCAGCCAGGCCGACCTGCTCGTCACGTGGCACAGCCTGCCCACCTACACCATGCGCAAGCTGCTTGAGTGGAAGGTGCCGGTCACCCCGGCCGAGTCCGAGGGCTATCTGCACGTGTGGCAGGTGACCGCGCACCTGCTCGGCATCCGGGACGAGTACATCCCGGCCACCTGGGATGCCGCCGACGCCCAGTACCGGCAGGTCCTCGACCCGATTCTCGGCCCCACACCCGAGGGCGTCGAACTGACCGACATCCTGCTGGGCCAGCTCGCCGAACAGACCAGTCCCGGCGGCGTCGACCGTCCGCTCGTCAACGCGCTCGCCCGGTACCTGGTCGGTGACGAGGTCGCCGACTGGGACGGCATCCCGCGCGAGCCGTTCTGGGAGCGGGCGATCGCGACCGCCTGGCCCAAGCTCGTGGCGTTCCGCGAGAAGCTGATCCCGCTCCCGCTCGTGCCGCCGCTCGCCTGGACGATCGACGAGGCGGCCCGGCAGTACATCCTCTTCTACCTCACCAAGGGCCGGGGCACGCGCATCGAGATCCCCGAGACCAACCGCCCCGGCTGAGCGCCGGTGACCGCGGGGAACCACCGCACGGCTCATCCACAGCACAGTCATTCACACCACTGAGGCATCAGCGGAACTCAAGGAGGAGTTCGAAGCGATGGACGAACTCAGCAGGCGCAAAATGCTGTTCACGGGAGGGGCGCTGGGTGCGCTCGGCGTACTGGGAGCGGCGTCGCCGGCCGGCGCCCGGTCCCTGTGGACGTGGGCACCGAGTGGTTCGGTGGCGGGCAAGGGGGCGGGACTCGACCCGGAGTGGGTGTGGGACGAGCAGGCCGACCCGGTGCTCGCCGCCGTCATCGAACGCGGTGACGTGGCCAAGGCCAACGAAGCGCTGCGCAAGTGGACCCGCAACGACCAGCCGCTGCCGGCCGGTCTCCCCGCGGACCTGCGCGACTTCATGGAGGAGGCACGCCGGCTCCCCTCCTGGGCGGATACGCGCAAGCTCGACGCCGCGGCCCGGTTCACCAAGAAGAGGGGCATCTACACCGGCGCCCTGTACGGGCTGGGCAGCGGCCTGATGAGCACCGCCATCCCGCGTGAGGCCCGCGCCGTGTACTACTCCAAGGGCGGCGCGGACATGAAGGACCGCATCGCCAAGACCGCCCGGCTCGGGTACGACGTCGGTGACCTGGACGCCTACCTGCCCCAGGGCGGGATGATCGTGACCGCGGTGAAGACCCGGCTGGTGCACGCCGCCGTGCGGCATCTGCTGCCGCAGTCGCCGGGCTGGTCCCGGACCAGCGGCGGCCAGACGATCCCCATCAGCCAGGCCGACATCATGGTCACCTGGCACAGCCTCTCCACGTTTGTCATGCGCAAGCTAAAAGACTGGAGGGTTCCGATCAACTCCGCCGAGTCGGACGGCTTCCTGCACGTGTGGCAGGTCACCGCGCACATGCTCGGCGTTCCGGACGAGTACATACCGGCCTCCTGGGCCGAGGCCGAAGCGCAGTCCCGGCAGGTCCTCGACCCCGTCCTGGCCTCCACACCCGAGGGGATCGAGCTGACCGACATCCTCCTCGACATCGTCGCCGAACTCGACGCCGGCCTCACCCGGCCCCTGATCAACGCCTTCAGCAGGTACACGCTCGGCGACCGGACCGGTGACCTGATCGGACTGGACCGGGAGCCGTTCTGGCAGCCGCTGATCAGTGCCGCCTGGCCACTGCTGGTGGCGTTCCGCGAGGGCCTCATCCCCCTGCCGCTGGTCCCCGAGGCGGCCTGGACAGTGGAGGAGGCCCTCCGTAAGTTCGTCCTGCTCTTCCTCTCCGAGGGAGAGGGCATCCGCCTGGAGATCCCCGACGCCAACCGTCCCTCCTGAACCGTCCGAGGCACCACCGGCGCGCGGGGGCACGTCGTCACCGGCGTACCTCCGCGCGGCGGCGCACGAGAGATCCGCACACACACCGTGCCGCCCCGCGAGCCTGGGGGTGGGCCTTCCGACCGCGAACCCGAGACAGGACGATGACGACCTCGCGCAGCAACGGCGATCACGGGCCGGACCGCACATCGGCGCCGCGGCCCCTCGCCAGACGCCGGTTCCTCGGATACGTGCTGGCCGCCCCGACGTTGACGGCCGCGGCCGAACTCGTCCCCGCGGCCGGGGCCCGGGCGGACATCCCGTCCCCGGAGATCACCGAGCTGATCGATCTCAACGACGTGATGACGGCGGCGGCCCTGCCGACCTCCGGCCTGATCACGGTCGAGGTGAACAGGGACGGCACCGTGTCCTTCGCCCTGCCGCGGACCGAGGTGGGACAGGGCATCACCACGTCGACGGCCATGCTGATCGCCGAGGAACTGGGCGTGCCGCTGGAACGGGTGCGCGTCACCCTGGCCGACGCGCGACCGGAGCTGCTGTTCAACCAGCTCACCGGCGGATCGAACACCACGTTCTCGACGTACACCCCGATCCGGGTCGCCGCCGCCGTCGCCCGGGAGCGGCTGCTCACGGCGGCGGCGGCCGCCTGGGACACCGACGTCGCCGAACTGACCCTCACGGCGGGAGTCGTCAGCGGTCCCGGGAAGCGGAGCGCCGGCATCGGGGAGCTGTCCGAGCGGGCGGCGGGCGCGCGGACCGAGCGGGTGCCGGTGGCTCTCAAGCCCCGCGACCGGTTCACCGTGATCGGCCGGCCGCACAACCGTGTCGACGCCCTGGCCGCGGTCACCGGCCGCAAGGAGTTCACCCTGGACCTGGCCGTCCCGGACGCCCTGCCGACGATGGTGTGCCGGCCGCCGACGATCAACGGCCGGGTCGGATCGGTGGGCAATGTGAGTGAGGTCCGGGCCATGCCGGGCGTCACCGACGTCGTGGTGATCTCGACCGGGGTGGCGGTGCGGGCGGCCACCTTCGGCCGGTGCATCGACGCCGTACGGGCCCTGCGGGTGTCCTGGAAGCCCGGAAGCGCGGAGGGCAAGTCCGACGCATCCGTGCTCAGGGAACTGAAGGCGGCCGAACTGCCGCTCGGACCGCCGCCGCTGACACCGAGCGTGGAGGAGACGTTCACCTTCCACTTCCGCGGCAACAGCGCACTGGAGCCGAACTGCGCGATAGCCGACGTGCGGGCCGACCGGGCCGAGATCTGGGCGAGCCTGAAGGCACCGATCGTCGCGAAGGAGGCGATCGCCGCCAAGCTCGGCCTGCCGCTCCGGGCGGTGACCGTCCATGTCACGGAGGGCGGCGGCTCCTTCGGCCGCAAGCTCTTCTTCGACGCCGCGCTGGAGGCCGCCGAGGTCTCCCAGAAGACCGGCAAGCCGGTCAAGCTCATGTGGCACCGCGCGGACGACTCCCGTCAAGGACGCGTCCACCCCATGGCCACCTCCCGCGTGCGCATCGCCTACCTCGGCGACACCGTCCTCAGCTACCGGCAACGGCACACCAGTGTCGCCACCGACCTCGGCCACGGCCTCGGGGAGATCTTCACCGCCCTGGCCGCGAGTCTGCCGGTGGGCGACATCGGGTTCTCGCAGACGTTCTTCCAGCTCTCCCAGTCGATGCCCTACGACTTCGGGGCCAACAGCCGGCTGCTGAGCGAGACCGACAAGGGCTTCAACACCGGCAGTATGCGCAATGTCTACTCCCCCGACGTCACCTGCGCCCGGGAACTCCTCGTCGACCGGCTCTCCGCGAGGATGGGCAAGGACCCTTACCGGTTCCGGCACGACTTCCTGCGCGACGACCGCTCCCGCGCGGTGCTGGACAAGGTCGCCGAGGCCGGGAACTGGGGCCGGAGCATGCCGGCCGGCACCGCGCAGGGCATCGCCTTCCACTCCGAGTACCACTCCGTCAGCGCGGTGCTGGTGGAGATCGACTGCCGCCCCGAGACCGTGGGCCGGCCCATCCGCGACGGCGTGACCGGCCCCCGCGTCACCAAGGCGGTCATCGCCGTGGACGTCGGCCTCGCCGTCAACCCGCGCGGTCTGGAGGCGCAGATGACGGGGTGCCTGATGGACGGCATCGCCCTGGCGCTGACCGCCAGTCTGCACCTGCGCGACGGGGCCTTCCTGGAGGCCAGTTGGGACAACTACTTCTACACCCGGCAGTGGAACACACCGCCCGAGCTGCACGTCGTCGTCATGCCGGACTCCACCGGCGAACCCGGCGGTGCCGGGGAACTCGGCGTGGCCGCGTCCATGGCCGCGGTCGCCTGTGCGTACGGCCGTGCCACCGGCACCATGCCCACGGTCTTCCCGCTCAACCACGGCACCCTGTCCTTCACCCCGAAACCCACCGTCCCGCCCGTCCCGGCCTCCCCCACCGACGGCCTGGACCACGTCCGCTGACGGCCCCTGGGCCGGCTTGGAGTTCTCCGTGCCTGAGCACACGTTCCGCCTCAACGGCGAGCAGGTCACCGTCGACGTCCCCGACGACGAACGGTTGTTGTGGGTCTTGCGTGACGTCCTCGGTGTGACGGGGCCGAAGTACGGCTGCGGCATCAACGTCTGCAAGGCGTGCACGAGCCACCTCAACGGCCGGGCGGCCAACCCGTGCGCCATTCCCGTGCGGGACCTGCGGCCGTCCGACGAGATCACCACCATCGAGGGACTTCCGGCCACCGTGGGCGCGGACCTGCACCCCATGCAGGAGGCCTGGCTCGACCAGGACGTGGCCCAGTGCGGTTACTGCCAGCCCGGTCAGATCATGGCCGCCGTCGCCCTGGTCCGCCGGGTCCGGGAGGAAGGCCGCCCGGTCACCGAGGCCGACCTGGACGGCATCCGCAACATCTGCCGCTGCGGCACCTATCCCCGTATCCGCGAAGCGATCAGAGCCGGCGCCGAGAACATGTGACGCGGCCCGGCACATGACACACATCACGAGGGAGAAAAAATCGTGTCCGCACGTCGTTCAACGGTCGTGCTCATCGCCCTGGCCGTCGTCCTGGTGGCTGTCGCGGCGGCCGTACGCCTCGTCGTCGCCCCGAACGCGAGCCAACTGCCCGATGACGCCGACCAGACGGTGCGCTACGCGGGCGAGGCCACCATGCTGGACAGCGCGGCCCTGGAGTCCGGGGACACCGCGCACGCCCTCAGATCCGGCGTCCCCGTCACCGCCGACCGCCGGGTGCGGGTCACCTCCACCCACGGCGACACCGCCGTGCTCCAGGACACGATGACGGTCCGGGTGGGCGAGCAGTCCCTGCCCAGTACCAAGACCTACGCCGTCGACCGGAGCAGCAGGGAGGGGACGGCACCGCCGGACTCGACGCCGGTGGAGCCTTCGCGGGGCGCGCTGAGTTCCGCCTTCCCGCCGGACGCCGCGCCGGACGACTCCTACACGTACTACGACGCGACGACCCGCACGATCGTGCCGGTCCGTCGCACCGGAGCCGCGGAGCGCGAGGGCCGTGCGGTGAATGTCTACGAGATCACCGTCTCGGCACCGGTCAAGGACCCCGAGGTGCTCGACCCGCTGCCGGCCGCCCTGCCGAAGAAGCTGCTCGCGGGTCTGGTGCCGGCCCTCGACGCCGCGGCCCGGGCCCGTCTCACCCCCGCGGCGCTGTCCGCGCTGCCGGACCCGGTACCGCTCACCTACCAGGGCCGGTCGACGCTGGTCGCCTACGTCGACCAGCAGACCGGCATCGCCATCGACCAGACGGTGAACAGGAAGGTGGTGGCGACCACCGCTGTCGGCGAGGAGCCGCTCCCCCTGCTGCCGGTGTCCGCCTTCACCCTCGACATCACTCCCGAGAGCGCGAAGGACCTGGGCGACAAGGCGGCCTCGGCCGGCCTGGCACTGACCGCCCTCACCACCGTGGCACCGCTCGCCCTGCTGGTGGTGGCCGCCGTGCTCCTCCTGATCGCTTTCCTGCGGAGCCGGAGCCGGAGCCGGAGCCGGAGCCGGAGTGGGCGGCGGGGGAACGGGGAGCCGGACCCAGCCGCGTCGGGAGATCCCGCCGCGGCGGCGTCGGGGCCCGGTGGGGGCGGCGTCGGCTGAGGCCCCGCCCGTGCCGGGTGCTCGGGCGGGGAACCGGGACCGGCTCCACGGCACGGCCCGGCCCGTGACCGGCCCTAGGGCGTCGCCCTAGGCGGCCGGCGGTGGCGCCGGCGAGCGCGAACTGCCGCCCGGCCCGCTGCCGCGCCCCACCCCGGTCGGGTCGTGCTGACGCGAGAGCCTCGGTCACACCCATTGCCGACCGCACCGCGCCTCGCTATGTTAATGGGGAATCACATAGCTCAGCACGATCCGAAACTCGGTGGTAACGCGACTGACAAGCAGGACAACGGCACGCACCGCCGTCTGGCCCATCAGGGAAGCGAGTTAGTAAATGCAGAATCTCAGCAGGCGAGGAGTCCTGTCCCTCGGTGCCGCACTCGGCCTCGTGGGCGTGACGGGACCCGCCAAGGCGTGGGCGTCGGCGGACTCGGTGGCCGGAACCGGCACGGGCGCGGACCCGGAGTACATCTGGGACAGCGCGACGGATCCACTGTTGGCCGCACTGCTCGACAACGGCCAGGTCCCGGCGGTCAACACCGCGCTGGCGTCGTGGGTGAACAACGGTGACCCGCTGCCCAGCGGCCTGCCGGCCGACCTCGCCGCCCATCTGGCGAAGGTCAACAAGCTGCCGTCCTGGGCCGACCCGGCCAAGCTGAAGCGCGCCGCCGACTTCAACCGGCGCAAGGACACCTACCTGTTCATGCTGTACGGCCTCGGCAGCGGCATCATGAGCACCGTCATCCCGCGGGAGGCCCGGAGCGTCTACTGGTCCGCGGGCGGCGCAGACATGAAGGACCGCGCGGCCAAGACGTTCACCTTCGGCTACGACCTGTCCCAGCTCAAGGCCTTCGAGCCGACCGGGCAGTTCGTCGTCACCGCCAACAAGACGCGCCTGGTGCACGCCGCGGTGCGCCACCTGCTGCCGCAGTCGCCGCACTGGCAGCAGGGCGCCGACCAGACCATCCCGATCAGCGCCGCCGACATCCTGGTCACCTTCCACAGCCTGGGCACCTTCGTCCACCGCAAGATGCTCGACTGGAAGATCCCGATGTCCGCCGCGGACCAGGAAGCCTTCCTGCACTCCTGGCAGGTGGCGATCCATCTGCTCGGTGTGCCGGACGAGTACATTCCGCAGACCTGGGCGGCAGCCGAAGCGCAGTCGGCGCAGGTGCTCACCCCGATCCTCGCCACCACGCCCGAGGGCATCGACCTGGCCAAGGAACTGCTCGGGCTGACCGCGGAGATCGATCTCGGCGTCACGCGCGGGTTCCTGAACGAGTTCGTGCGCTACGTCCTCGGCAACGAGGTCGGCGACTGGCTGGGACTGCCCCGGGACTACGCGGCGGCGGCCCTGGTCCGCACCGGATGGCCGGCCTTCATCCTGTTCCGCGAGGGACTCTCCCCTGTCCTGCCCGGCACCTTCTACATGTTCGACCAGTTCATCCGCGCCCTGGCCATGCTGTTCCTCAACAAGGGCACCTCCCCCACCACCACCGGCATCACCATCCCCACCGGGAACAGGGCGGGATCCTGACCGGCTGTCCGGTCACAGGCCGAGGGACGCCACGACCAGTGCGGTCACGGCGTCCCGGTGGCCGGAGCCGTCCCGCCACCCCAGCCCCCGTCCGGCCTCGACCGCCACACCGAACCCCGCGTGCACCAGCACCCGGGCCTGGCGCGGGTCCAGCTCCGGACGGGCCAGCCGCAACTGCTGCTCCCAGACGGCGATGTGCTCCCGCTGCGCGAGGACCAGGGACCGCCGCTGGTCGGCGGGCAGGCCGGCCAGCTCGGCCTCGGCGACGCTGTTGAGCGCGGTGTACTCGAAGCTGTAGGCCACGTACGTCGCCGCCAGCGCGACGAGGGCGGCGTGCGGGCCGGCCACCTCTCGAAGACTGCGGTCCACCCCCTGGGCCAGCAGCGCCGCGGCCTGGAGGCACGCCGCCGCCAGGATGTCGGCCTTGCCGGAGTAGTGCCGGTAGAGCGCGGACGGGGCCAGGCCGACCGCCCGCGCGATCTGTCCGTTGGTGACGCTGGCGAACCCGTCGCGCGCGAACAGCGGGACGGCGGCCGCGAGGATCTCCGCGCGGCGCGTGCGCGGCACCGGCTGGGCGGGCAGCCCGACGGGGTGTGCGTCGCTGCGGAAGGCGGCGGGGTCGGTCGCGGCCACCCGCAGCGCGGAGGTCAGCAGCAGTTCCTCGGCCCGGCGCTGGGCGATGGAGGTGTGGTGCATCGTGACGGACCCGATCGCGCCGAGGGCCGCCATGGCCCGCAGCCGCTCGTCGGGCAGTGCGTACGCCCGCTGCACCGCCTCGTCGACCCGTCCGACGACGCGCCCGAACTTCGCCTTGAGCTGCCGGCGGTCCTCGCGGTTGAGGTACCGGGCCTCCCACCGGTACACGCCGCCGGAGGCGCGGTGGGCGACGGTGACCCGGGTGACGGCGGTGAGCACCTCCGTCAGGTCCGCCCCGGGCGGCACTTCGTCGAGCGCGGCGACGAGTCCGTCCGCCATGACGTCGGCGCACTCGGCGAAGAGCGCGTACTTGTTCGGGAAGTGCCGGTACAGGGCCGCCGCGGTGATCCCCACACCGGCGGCGATCATCTCCATGGACGCCGTGTGGTAGCCGCGCTCGCTGAAGACCCGGCCGGCCGCCTCCACGATGAGCTGCCTGCGGTTGCGGGGCCGGGCGGCCGCGGCCGGATCGGCGGTCACGACCGAACGGGCGGATGCGGGGACAGGACCATGCGCAGCAGTCAACCACACGCCCCCGCAGGCCCGGGGCGGGCCGGACCCGGGCCGGTGCGTGAGCGGACCCGGACCGGTGCGTGAGCGGCCTTCGCTACCGACGGTAGCCGCAGACCTTGGCGACCCAGGTGAGGAAGTCGCCGGGGTCGGCGTTGGTCGCGTGGCCCTGGTCCCAGTAGAACTCGTGGCTGACGTCGTCGCCGAGGTGGTGGGCGGCGGCGGCGAGGTTGGCGGAGATGACGTGGGAGGTGTCGGTGTCACTGGTGCCGAGCCGGATCCACCAGTGCCTCGACCGGCCAGAGTTGCGCTTGCCGAGGAAGTACATCGGGTTCATCAGGTCGAGCAGTTCGGGGAGGTCGCTCTCCAGCCGCTTGCCGGTGACGCCGGTGGTGTCGTTCTTGAGGCTGTACGCCGTGAAGTGGCGGGCCTTGGTGGTGGCGGTGCCGAACTCGTTGTTCTCACCGGCGGAGAGGTCGAACGCGTCGAAGGCCGGAGCGGTCTTCTTCCGCTTGGCGACGTGGGTGAGGTAGTCGTCCCAGGTGAAGGTCGCCTTGCCGCCCGACCAGGTGAGGAAGGTGTTCTTCGCCAGGTACGCCGTACGCTCGGATTCCGAGAGGGCCGCCAGACAGGTGGTGGCCGACGGCTGGAGGTAGGTCTCCAGCAGGTATTGGTCGTAGTTGCGTGCCGTGAGTGTGCCGAAGCCGTTCAGGCCCTTCAGTTTGAGGGACGCCTGGTACTCGGCGAACTGGGACTGGAGCGCCTTGGACACGGTCTGGTCGACGGCCTTGCCGGTGCTCTGGGTGACGAGAGCACCCCAGTTGAACTCGTAGGCACCGTCGGCGTGTTCGAGGTCGGTGATCGGGCACCAGGCGCCGGTGGCGAAGATCGCGTCACTGGCGTCCGCCGCACCGACCGCCTTGAGGTACTTGTCGTAGCGGGGGCTGTCACCGGACGCGCCGAGCAGTGCGGAGACGGCGCCGCCGGCGCTGGTGCCGGTGGAGACGACGCGGTCGGTGTTGCCCGGGATGCGGCCCTTGTTGAACTTCACGTACCGCACGGCGGCCTTGAGGTCCACGATGACGGCCGGTGCCATGCCGTAGTGGGCGCCGGAGGAGTCGGCGAGGCTGCGGCCCCGCGTCCCGGGCTCGACGGCGACGTACCCCGCCACGAGGGCGAGTTTGGCGAGGTTGACCATGCCGTTGACGCCGCCCGTGCCGCCACCGCCGGTCATGAGATCGCCCATCTCCAGCGCGGCCTGTCCCACGCCGGTGGCCTCGGCCACGCTCGACGGCATGTAGGCACCCACCGCGTTGGCCAGGACGATGGGAGCGTTCCGGGCATCGACGGCCTTGCCGTCGATCTTCACGGGGACGCTCACCACGAGGCTCTGGTGCGTGTCGTCCGACGGGACGGTGACGTAGTCGCGCGGCTTGTAGAAGTGGTACACCACTTCGTGGTCGGTGCCCGCCGCGTCGGCGATGGTCTCGGTCAGCTCGGTGTAGTCGTCCTTGTCGAAGACCAGGGCGTCCGAGGACGTCGAGCCGCTGGTGCCGCCCGTGCCGGAGGCGTTGGCGGTCAGCGCGATCCCGCCCGCCGCCGCGACGCCGACGCCCGCTCCGATGCCCATGACGACAGACCTTCGCTTCACTGCCCTGTGCTTCACAGTCCCTGTCTCCCTGATCGGTCCCACCGGTCCCACCGGTCTCATCGGACTCACCGGTCTCATCGGTCTCTTCGTCGCGGCAGGCGAACCGCCGCACTGGCGAACCTAGAGGCGCTCGCGATCGATCGTCAACAATTCTGTTGACTTCACAGTGAATGCTAAGAAAGGGCTGGTGAGCGCGTGTCCAGCAGTTCCAGCCCCGATCCGTCCGTGAGGTGGCGGCTTCAGCGCGGCGGTGCCGGGATGTTGAGCATGCCGCTGCCCAGACCCTGCTCGTCCCGGGAGATTCCGCTTCCGGCTGCTGGAGGACGACGCCGGCGTCCTTCCCACCGGGCATCTGCCGATCCATCTGCCGTGCGGACTGCCGCCCCCGGGCCCCTGGCCCCGCATCCTTGAAGTCGGTGCACAGATACCGACCTTGAGGTGGGTGTATGCCAAGGGACGCGTCACTGCTGGTCACCTACGACTACGGCAGCCTTCCACCCGTTCGGCTGGCCCAGGCCGCCGAACGGAACGGCTGCGCGCTCGTGTTCGTCACCGCCGGGTCGGACCACGCGAGGGAGATGACGCCCGCCCTGGAGATGCTGGGCTCGGTCGTCGACGCCGCGGGCCTGGAGGCGTCCGGGATCGCGGACCGGGTGAAGCGCTTCGAGCCGGAGGGCATCGTCACCTTCAGCGAGGGGCGGATCGCTCCGACGGCCCGGCTCGCGCACCTCCTGGACCTGCCGTACCACCGCGTCGAGGACGTCGGGGCGATCACCAAGAAGGACCTCCAGCGCGAGCGCCTGCGGGACCGGGGCGTCGACTCGGTGCGGTTCTGCGAGGTGGCCCGGGTGGCGGACGTCGGCGACGCCCTCGCCCGGGTGGGGCTGCCCGCGATCGTCAAACCCACCACCGGCGCCGCCAGCAGGCACACCGTCTCGGTCGCCACGGAGGCGGAGTGCGCCGAGGCCGTCACCCGCATCCTGGCCGACGACCGGGCCCGCACCTCGTCCGCGCGCACAACCGCCGTCGTCGAGGAACTCCTCGTCGGGCGCCCCGTCGAGCACCCGTGGGGCGACTACCTCGCCGTGGACTGCCTGGCCACCGGCGACGAGGTCCGGCCGGTCTTCGTCACCAGCAAGTTCGCGCTGGCCGAGCCCTACCGCGAGCGCGGCGGATACGGGCAGGCGTCCACGGTGCCCGCCGCCGAGCTGGATGCCGCGCGCGACCTCGCCTGCCGGGCGGTGCACGCCCTCGGCATCCGCACGGGCATCGCCGACGTGGAGCTGAAACTGACGGCGGACGGCCCGCGGGTCATCGAGGTCAACGGCAGGCTCGGCGGGTGGGTCGACGACCTGTCCGTCCGCTCGGGCAGCGCCGACCCGGCCGACATCGCGGTCCGGGCGGCGCTGGGCCTGCCGGTCGAACCGCCGGCCGTGTCGTCCGGCGACCGGCTCGCCTTCCACTACCTGGTGCTGCCGCCGATGAGCGCGCACCGCGTGCGCGACGTGCGCCCCGGCCTGTACGCCCTGCGTGACCGGCCCGGTGTCGACCGCGTGTCCCTCAGCACGCACCGCGGCGCCGTCGCCGACTGGCGGGCCGGCACGGACGGCACGGTCGCCTCGGTGCTGGGTACCGCCGACACCCATGACCAGCTCGCGGACCTGGTGGCGGAGATCGAGGGCGCCGACTGGATCGACTACGACTGACCCGGCGCCGGCCGCCGGCCACGCTCGTTGTCCGCAGACCAAGAAATGAGACACATGTCAGTCGTACGGCTGCGTGAGCTGCTCGACGACGCCCGCACGGGCGGCTACGCCATTCCCGCGTTCAATGTCATCGACGAACTGAGCATGGACGCCGTCGTCTCCTCGGCCGCCCGGGCCCGCTCCCCCGTGGTGGTGCAGGTGTCGGTGCGCACGGCGAGATTCTGGGGTCCCGGCCTCCTGCACACCGCCTTCGAGGCCAAGAGACGGCTGCACGGCGCGACGGCCGTCCTCCACCTCGACCACTGCCAGGACCCCGGCTTCCTGCTGTCCTGCCTGGACAGCGGCTGGCGTTCGGCCCTCTTCGACAGTTCGCACCTGCCCGCGGCGCAGAGCGTGCGGGAAACCCGCCGCCTCGTGGCACAGGCCGAGCGGCGGGAGGCCGAGATCGAGGGGGAGTTCGAGCGCATCGTCCGGGTGGACGCCCCGCCGGAGCCGGCCGGTCCCCGGACGGACCCGGCGGACGTCGCGGCCTTCCTCGACGCGACGGGCGTCCACTGCTTCGGACCCGATCTCGGCACCCGGCACGGGACGCACCTGACCGAGCCGAAGATCGACTACGAGCGGGCCCGGTGGCTCTCCTCGCGTGTCCCGGTGGTCCTGCACGGCGGGAGCGGGCTGCCCGAGGGGAGCCTGCGCAAGGCGGTGGACAGCGGCGTGACGAAGGTCAATTTCTCCAGTGTGCTGAAGGAGACGTACACGGCGGCCGTCCACGGCTTCGCCCGCGCCGGGAGCACCGAACCGCTGGACCTGGTCAGAGCGGCGCACAGCCGGATCGGCGAACTGTGCCGCCACTACGCGGACGTACTGGGCAGCACGGGGAGAAGCCTATGAGGCAAGCGTTGATCTTCGACTGTGACGGCGTCATCGTGGACGTCGAGATCCAGCGTCACCTGAAGGCCTTCAACCAGGTGTGGGAGGAGGCGGGCGTCCCCTGGCGCTGGAGCGACGCCGAGTACGAACGCGCCCTGCGGGTCTCCGGCGGCAAGGAACGCCTCCATCTGCTGCGGGACGACCCGCGCTTCCGCGCCGTCTTCGACGTGCCCGACGATCCGGAGGAGTGGCGGCGGATCGTCGCCGCCTGGCACCGGCGCAAGACGCAGTTCTACGTCGCCTCGCTGCGGACCGGGGAGGTGACCGCGCGGCCCGGTGTCCGCCGCCTGGCCCGGGACGCCCTGCGGGCCGGCTGGCGGGTGGCCGTCGCCTCCGCGGGGGCGCGCGACTCGGTGCGGACCCTGGTGCGGGCCGCGCTCGGGACGGAACTGGCCGCCCAGCTCACGCTCGTCACCGGTGAGTCGGTGCGGCGCAAGAAGCCCGCACCCGACGTGTTCGACGTCGCGGCGGCCTCGATCGGCGTGGTGCCGGAGAGGTGCGTGGTGATCGAGGACACCCGCAACGGCCTCCTCGCGGCCACGGCCTCCGGCATGACCTGCGTGGTGACGCCCACCCGGCTCAGCCTGCACGACGACTTCTCCGAGGCCGCGCTCGTGATCAGCGGTCTGGGCGACCCGGGGCTGCCGCCGGAGATCGTGCTGGGCGGTCCCGCCTGGGGCTGCTCCCGCCCGTGTATGACGCTGGACGAACTGGCACGGCTGAGCGGGGTGCCGGGCCCCGCGCGCACCGGCCGCCGGTCGCTGCACGGCTGAGCGCCCGGGGAGCCGGGCGGGTACGAAGACGACGGTGCCAGGGCTGGGAGGCCCTGGCACCGTCGTGTGCGGGTACGTGCCGCGCCGCTCACCGGTGGGCGCGCGGCTCCCGGTCGCCGGCCAGCAGGAGGTTCAGCAGGACGTCGGCGCCGGCGACCAGGTCCTCGGGGGCCGTGTACTCCTCGGGCACATGGCTGACCCCGCCCCGGCTCGGCACGAAGATCATGCCGGTCGGGGCCACCCGGGACATCCACTGGGCGTCGTGTCCCGCGCCGCTCGGCAGGGTCAGGTGAGCGTGTCCGAGGGACTCGGCGGTGGCCGTGGCCAGCTTGCGCAGCCGGTCGTCGCACCGGGTGGGCGCGACGCGCTGCATGGGCGTGACGGTGATCTCCGTACCCGTGTCGGCGGCGATGTGGTCCATCAGGGCGTGCAGCCGGGCCAGTCCCTTGTCCATGGCGTCTGCGCTGACGTCCCGCAGGTCGATCTGGAGCCGCGCCTCCCCGGGGACGACGTTCCAGGCACCCGGCAGCACCCGGCACTGGCCGACGGTGGCGACCCGCACCACACCCGAGGGTCCGGCCAGTTCACGGACCCCGAGCACCGCTCGCGCCGCGGTGACCAGGGCGTCGCGCCGGCCCTCCATCGGCGTGGTGCCGCCGTGGCCCGCCACCCCCTTGACGGTGACCTCGGCGGTCTGGCGTCCGCTGATCGCCTCCACGATGCCGATCCGGGCGCCGGCGCTCTCCAGGACCGGTCCCTGTTCGATGTGGGCCTCCAGGAACGCGGTGATCGAGCCCTGCGGCCAACGGGCCCGGTGCAGGCGGGCGCTGTCGCCGCCGGCGCCGTCCAGGACCTCGGCGAAGGTGCGGCCGTCGGCGGTGGGCCGGGTCAGTTCCTCCTCGTCGACCAGCCCGGCCACGGCCCGGGAGCCGAACATGGGCGAGGTGTCCGGGGTGCCCTCCTCGTTGGCGAAGGCGATGACGGCGACCGCGTGGTCGAGCCGCCGGTGCTGGTCGTGCAGGCTCTGCAGGGCCTCGACGGCCGCCATCACGCCGTACGCGCCGTCGAAGGCGCCGCCGCCCGGCACGGTGTCCAGGTGGGAGCCGAGGACCAGGGTGCCGAGGCCGGGGTCGCGGCCGGGCGCGTGACCGATGAGGTTGGCGGCCGCGTCGACCCGTACCCGCAGGCCGGCCTCGCGCAGGAAGCCCGCGGTGGTGTCCCGGGCCCGTACGTCGTCCGGGGTGAACGCGGGCCGGGTGACGCCGCCGTCGGCACCGCCGCCGAACGCGCGCAGTGCCTCCAGCCGGCGGGTCAGGCGATCCCCGTTCACGTGCAGCGGGCCGGCGGGCAACAGCGATTGGAGCAGGGCCATCATGTCTCCCGGGTCACTCGGTGTCGGGGGCGAGGTGCGCGGCGAGTCGGGCCACGGTCGGATGGCGGAAGAGGTCCCTGATCGTCACGGCGTGACCGGTCGTCTCCCGGATGCGGGTGCCGAGCCGGATGGCCAGCAGGGAGTGCCCGCCGAGCTGGAAGAAGTTGTCGTCGACGCCGACGGGCGGGCACTGCAGAAGGTCGGAGAACAGACCGCACAGCTTCTCCTCCAGCGGGGTGCGGGGCGCCTCCCCCCGCTCGGGCGGGGTGTCGGGGCGGGGCAGCGCGGAGTAGTCCACCTTGCCGTTGGCGGTCAGGGGCAGTTCGGGCAGTACGGCGACGGCCGAGGGGACCATGTAGGGCGGGAGCAGCCGCTCCAGGGCGTGCCGGACGCTCTCGGTGTCCGGGGCCGCGGCCGCCGAGCCGTCCGGCACCAGGTGGGCGGCGAGACCTCGGCCGCCGGGCAGGTCGTCGCGTAGCGTGACGACGGCCCGGGCCACGCCGGGGAGGGTGACCAGGGCGGCCTCCACCTCGCCCGGTTCGATCCGGAAACCCCGCAGTTTCACCTGCCGGTCGGCCCTGCCCGCGAAGGTGAGGCTGCCGTCGGCGTGCCGGGCGGCCAGGTCGCCGGTGCGGTACATGCGGGTGCCCGGCGCGCCGTGCGGATCGGGCAGGAACCGCTGGGCGGTCAGCCCGGGCCGGCCCAGGTAGCCGCGGGCCAGCCGCGGGCCGGTGACGTACAGCTCGCCCTCCTCGCCCGGGGGCACCGGGCGCAGGCCGGCGTCCAGGACGTACAGGTCCGTGTGGGCCATGGGGGTGCCGAGGTCCAGCCGGGCCTCGCCCCGGTGCGGTGGCGCGAAGGTCTGGAGGCTGCAGAAGACGGTGGTCTCGGTGGGGCCGTAGGCGTGCACGACCGTCGTGTCGGGGCAGTGTGCCCGGATCCGCCGCAGGGCGCCCGGGGACAGGACGTCCCCGCCGGTCGTGACCTCGCGCAGCGGTGCCAGGGCGGTGGCGTCCTCGTGGGCGACGGTGTCGAAGAGGGCCGTGGTGAAGTAGGCGGCGGTCACCTCGTGCCGGGTGATCACCTTGCGCAGTTCGGCCACGTCGAACCGGTCGGGGGCCCACACCACGGCCTCTCCCCCGTGTGTCAGCGGCACCCAGAGTTCGTACGTCGAGGAGTCGAACCCGAGGGGCGAGTAGGCGAGCACCCGGGCCTGCCGGTGCGGGTCCCAGCAGGGGTCCCGGACGAAGTCCACGATGTTGCGGTGGGTGTTGACGACGCCCTTGGGCCGGCCGGTCGACCCGGAGGTGTACATCACGTAGGCCGGCTGGTCGGGGTGGCCGGGGACGTCGGGCAGCCGGCGCGGCACGGGGACGGGACCCGCCGCCGGTGACACCTCCTCGACCTGGACCCCGGCCGGGCCGCCGGCCTGCGCGGCGGGCCCGTCGGTCAGGAGCAGGACGGCACGGGCGTCCTCGGCCATCCAGCGCAGCCGGTCCGGCGGGTGCCGGCGGTCCAGCGGCAGGTACGCGCCTCCCGCCATGAGGACCCCGAGGGCCGAGACGACGTAGGACACGGAGCGGTCCATGAGGAGGGCGACCACGTCACCGGGGCGTACCCCCCGGGCGAGGAGCCGGTGCGCCAGTTCACCGGCGCGGGAGACGAGTTCGGCGTAGCTCAGGTGGCGGCCGGCGTACGTCACCGCCACGGCGTCGGGTGTCCGGGCGGCCTGCTGTCCGACGAGTCCGTCGACGGTCGCGGCCGAGCGAGCGATGGCGGGGAGCATCATGTCGGTGGCTCCGATCACGAGGGGGTGCCGGGGAAGTCGTCGAGCAGGCAGTACTCCAGGACGGCCATCGCGGCGGTCATCTTGTGGAACGCCTGCCGCCAGGCCAGGCTCCGCTCCCCGTCGAGCACCTCGTCCGTCACCTCCTGGCCGCGTACCGCCGGCAGGTCGTGCAGGAAGACGGTGTCCGGGCCGCCCACCCGGGCGAGGAGGCCGGCGTCGACGCGGAAGCCGTCGAAGGCGCGCAGCCAGTCGGGGTCGGCCTTGGGCACGCCCATGGTCTGCCACCGGCTGGTGTAGACGGCGTCCACCGGCCCGGCCACCCGGCCGGGGTCGGTCACCTGGGTGACGAGCCTCGCGTCGCCCGTCTTGGCCAGCAGCTCCAGGTGGTCGGCGGGCACTTCGTACCCCTCGGGGCAGAGCAGCGTCAGGCGCAGTCCCGGGGTGAGCGCCGCGGCCAGGGCGAGGGCGCGCGCGGAGCTGTTGCCCTCGCCGACGCACAGCACGTGCCGTCCGGAGAGGTCGCCGAAGTGCTCCGCCAGGGTGGTGAGGTCGGCGACCGCCTGGGTGGGGTGCTCGTCGAGGGTGAGCGCGTTGACCACGGACAGGTCCCCGGCGGCGGCGAGCTGCCGGAGTTCCGCGACGTCCCCGTTGGTGCGTACGACGAGCGCGTCGAGGTAGCGACCGAGGGTCCGGGCGGTGTCCTGGAGCGTCTCGCCGGTACTGAGCTGGAGGTCGTCGGGGCCGTAGGCGATGACGTCGGCGCCGAGGCCGGTCGCCGCGGCCCAGAAGGCGGTACGGGTCCGGGTGGAGGACTTGCGGAAGTAGATGCCGATCCGGCGCCTGTCCAGCGTGCGGTCCGGGCCGGTGCCGCCCGCGCGGGCGCGGTCGGAGTGCCGGGCGAGCAGTACCGCGCGGCGGACCAGGCCCGCCAGTTCGTCGGTGCCGAGGTCGGTGAGGGAGATCAGGTGTCGCATGGTGCGTCGGCCTCCTTGGGGCGGACGTCGGTTTCGCCGGGGGTGGGGCCGGCCAGCCGGATGCCGATCAGCCCGGCCGCCCGGTCCAGCGTCTCGGTGACTTCGGCGCGGGTCCGGCCGCAGGCGATGACGTGGCCGAGCCGGTCGTAGGCATGGCGGGGCGGCCGTACCGTGCGGCCGGGCTCCGCGGTCGCCACGACCTGTGCCACACCGGGGAGCCGTGCGGCCTCGGAGAGGTGGTCGAAGCCGCTCAGCACTCCGGTCCGGTCGGCGGTGAGGAAGTGGACGCCGGCGTAGCCGTCCTGGTCCGCCCTGAGTTTGCCGGGCAGGCCGGCGGCGGCGCGGAGCTGCTCGGCCAGCAGGTCGGTGCCGGCGCTGAGGCGGACGAGTTCGGGGATCATGCCGCCGCCGGCCCGGCCGTTGATCTCGATGACGGCCACGCCGTCGCCGCTCACGCGCACCTCGGTGTGGGAGGCGCCGTGCCGCAGGCCGACGGCGGCCAGGGCGGCGGCGACCGTCTCCTCGATCTCGGCGGCCAGGGCCGCGGGGACGGCGGCGGGGAAGACGTGGCGGTACTCGACGAAGTGCGGCCCGTCGGTGACGTGTTTCTCGGTGATGCCGACGCAGACCGTCTCGTCGCCGGTGCCGAACATCTCCACGCTGTACTCGGGTCCGTCGAGGTACTCCTCGACCAGGACGGTCCGGGCGGCGCGCTGGCCCCTGACGTTGACGGTGCGCTCCAGCACCGTCCGCGCGGCCGCGACGGCCTCGGTCTCGGTGGCGCAGCGCACCACGTCCATGGAGCCGGAGTCGTCGACCGGTTTGACCACGCAGGGCAGCCCGACGCGGCGGACCGCTTCGGGCACGTCCGCCGCGTGGTCGACCGCCGCGAATCGGGTGCGGCACAGGCCGGCGCCGGACAGCGTCTCGCGGACCCGGGCCTTGTCCCGGCAGAGCGTCATCACCTCGGGCGGGTTGCCGGGCAGCGCCAGCCACCGGGCCAGTTCCGCGACGAGGGGGAGGTAGAACTCGCTGGTGGTGGTCACCGCGGCGCAGTCCTCACGGCGGACGGTGTCGCGCAGCGCGCGCCGTACGGCGACGAGGGAGTTGGTGTCGCAGCGGACCGTCGCGCAGGAGCGTTCGGCGAGCCCCCGGTAGCGGTCCGGGTCGGAGGTGACGAGGAGTGGTTCGAACCCCAGTTCCCTGGCCTTGTCCAGGGCGAGCATGCCGGTGCCGGTGGTGTTGGACTCGACGAACAGGAGGGTGCGGGGCTGCTGCCGGGGGCGCAGCTCCGCGCAGGACCAGGCCGTCACCTCCTGGCCGTAGGGCACCCGCTCGGGGGTGTGCCGCCGGGGCAGGGAGCGTACGTCGGTGCTCTGCCAGTGGGCGTCGTCGTAGACGGTGTCGACGTAGCGGTCGCCCCGGTCGGCGAAGATGCCCACGATCCGGCTGCCGGGGGCGGCCTGCCGGGCCAGGTGCAGCAGGACCTGGTAGACGGAGCCGGAGGTGTTGCCGGCGAAGAGGTGCTGGTCCCGGGCGAGGTCGCGGGTGGCGGCGAACGCCTCGTGGTCGTTGAGCCAGTGCACCTCGTCGATGAGGGTCCGGTCGAGGTTGGCGGGGCGCAGGCTGTTGCCCAGTCCGCTCTGCAGGCGCCGGGGCCGGTCCGGCTGGTCGAACAGGACGCTGCCCACGCAGTCGACGCCCACGACCCGCAGCCCCGGCAGGGCGGCGCGCAGTTCCCGGGAGGTGCCGCACAGGGAGCCGCCGCTGCCGACGGACCCGACGACGGTGTCGAACTCCCCAAGGTCTTCAAGGAGTTCACCGGCGAGGGCGCGGTAGGCCAGCGGGTTGTCGGGGTTCTGGTACTGCTGCGGCCAGAAGGCGCCCGGCAGGTCGTGCAGAAGCTGTTCGAGCCGTTCCAGCCGGGCGCTCTGCCAGCCGGCGGCGGACATCGCCTCGACGACGTGGACGGTGCAGCCCAGGGCGCGCAGTTTGGCCAGCGTGATCCGGTCGGTGCGCGGGTCGGTGACGATGTGGACGGGATGGCCGAGGGAGGTGCCCACCAGGGCGACGCCCAGGGCCATCGTGCCGGACGAGCTTTCGATGATCGGTGCCCGCTCGGGGAGTTCGCCGGTGCGGCGTGCTTCCAGGACCGCCTGTCTGGCGACGCGGTCCTTCATCCCGTAGAGGTTCTGCAGTTCCAGCTTGGCGTACAGCTCGACGTCGTCGGGTCCGTCGTGGCGGAGCCGGACGACGGGGGTGTGGCCGATGGCGTCCACGACGCTGCTGAAGATCACATGTCCCCCGATCGGTCGGTGAGGGGTGGGGCGTACCACGCGTCGTCGGTCAGCGAGTGGTACACGGTGGTGTGGCGGGTGAGGGCGCCGCAGGAGCGGCGCAGGTGCTCCAGCTTGTTCTCGTACTCCGGGTCGTCCTCGGCGAGGAGCACGCCCAGGACGGTGCCGCTGTGTGCCGAGACCACGCCCAGGCCGCCCGCGGCGCGGCAGATGCGGCGCATCTCGTCGAGCGTGCGCTTGGGACGCAGCCGCTGGTTCATGACCGCGCTGCGGGTGGCGACCTCGCCCACGGTGGCCAGGTCCCGGTCGCGCACCGCGCGGGCGAGGGTGTCCAGGAGTCGGGCGTACTCGTGCTTGTCGGCCGGGCCGAACGGTTTGGGGATGCGGTTGAAGGCGACCGTGGGCACCGCACCGCCCTCGTCGATGCCGACGATGGTGAGCGGGGGCAGGTGCCCGAGGCGCTCGCGCAGCTTCGCCCGGCGGTGGTAGAAGGCGACCGATCCGGTGTACATCACGCCGTCCGAGGGTTCGATGGCGCGCAGCAGATCCTCGATGGTGCGGTCCGTCAGCGGGAGGTGGAAGGCGGCGCAGATCGCCCGGCAGCTCGCGACGAGGTCCGCGGAGGAACTCGCGAGCCCCTTGCCCTCGGGCAGGGCGCTGTGCAGGGTCAGTGTGCCGCCGCGGTCGATGCCGTGCATGGCCAGCAGGGCGCGGGCGAGCGTCAGCGACTTGCGTTTGCGGGCCGGCCGGACGAGGAGCGGATCGCCGGCGGAGGCCGCCTCGAACCGTGCGGTGGACCACAGGTCGATGGGCAGGGTCACCAGGAAGTCCAGATCGCCGCCCGGCAGCACTCCTTGGAGCAGTTCACCGAACGTGCCGAAGGCGCGGCTGATGCCGAGCCCGCCGTCCAGTGCGCTCTCGGTAGCGGACTCATGGGTGCGCATGTGTGTGGGCGTCCCTCTCGCTCGGTGCGCTGTCAGCCGGTCAGTCCGACCAGCCGGTCCGTCTCCGCCGCGGCGGCCCGGACGGTGGCCCGACGGCTTTCCCAGGCGTCCGCCAGGCGGCGGGTGCGCGCGCGTTCTTCGCGGAGCAGGGCGCGGACCGCGTCGGGATGGGCCGAGCCCGGTGTCTTCTTGCTCCGCAGCCCCCGGTCCACGTCGAAGGACTCGGCCAGCAGCCCGGCCGGATCGTCCACGTCGTGGCCGTGCCGCAGTGCCGCCTCGTGCAGCAGTGCCGGTTCCGTGCGGCGGGGGGCCAGTCCTTTCTCCAGGGCGTGGGTGATGTACTCCCCGGCCACGACCTGGGCCGTGCGCCAGGGCACGCCGGCCCGCAGGGTGAGCAGGTTGGCGAGGGTGAAGCCGCCCAGGAAGTCCCGCTCGCAGGCGGCCCGCATGCGCGCGGGCCGGAACTCGACGTGCCGCAGTACGGCCGTGAACAGCCGCAGGGCCGAGGTGACGCTCTCGGCGGCGGAGTTCCCGAGGCCGCCGGACTCCTTCGAGACCTCGATCATGTTGGTGTACGGAACGCCCCGCTGGCCGATCACCAGGTCGAGGTGGGCGCCGGCCGCGTGGGCGGCCCGGCCCCGGATGCGTTCCAGGACGGGGAAGTTCTTCTTCTGCGGCATCGCCGCGGAGATGCCGCTGAGTTCGTCGGGGAGGTCGATGAAGCCGAGTTCGCTGCTCCCCCAGGACATCAGGTCGGTGACGAAACGGCCCAGCGCCACCGCGAAGGTGGAGAGTTCGGCCGCCGCCTCGACGCGCCAGCCCCGGGACGCCACCGCGGTGAGGGCGTGCGGCACCGGGCCGGCGCAGCCGACCAGGCGGGCCATGCGGTCCCGGTCCCACTCCAGTTCCTGGCCCGCCATGGCGCCCGCGCCCAGCGGTGAGACGTTGTTGGTGTCGTAGGTGAACAGCAGCCTTTCCGCGCAGTGCAGGATCTGTCCGGCGACGGCGGTGAGGTAGTAGCCGGGGGTGATGATCTGCGCCGCCTGGTACTGGGTGTATCCCGGCATCGGCAGGTCGGCCGTGCGCTCGGCCAGGTCAAGGGCGGCCTGTGCCGTGTCCAGCAGGGTGCCGGCGAGGTCGCCGAGCGTCTGCCGTCCGTACAGCAGTTGCGCGCAGGCCTGGAGGTCGTTGCGGCTGCGGTCGACGTGCCAGCGCACCACCCGGGCCGGCAGGTGCCGTTCCACCTGCCGTTCGAGGCCGAGGGCGAGGTCCGACATGTTCGCCGCGGGGTCCGCGACCAGGTCCTCGGTACTCGTCCGGTCCAGGATCCCGGCGATGGCCGTGCGCTCCGTCGCGTCGATGAGCCCCATCCGGTGGTACTCGACGAGCAGCACCTTCTCGATGAGGACGTACCACGGCAGGAGACATCGGGCCTCGTGGCGGAACTGAGGTTCGAGCACCTCGTCGTGGAGTAGTCGGCTGGGCGTGTCCCGGACACGGCCGCTCAGTGGGGCCGTCGCCTTCGAGCTGGATCGCATCGTCGCGAGTGCTCCTGCCTGGCGACATCCGTCGCCTGCCCGATCGTTTGCGGACACCAAGCATCGCGGGGCATTCGGGGCTCGGGCGGCAGCACGGAGGGCAGGAACGCGGCAGCCGGACTGCCGGTCGTGCCGGTCGCGGGCGGCCTCGCCACCCCGGTCGGTCCGGTCGGCGGCCGCTCAACGGGCCATCGCCGGCTCCCCCGTCTCGAAGAGGCGGGAGACGAGGTTGAGGACCCGGAAGTGGGAGCCGGTCGCGTCGTGGGCGTGCCGGACCAGGCCGCGGACGAACAGTCCGTAGATCCGGTGCGCCGAGTCGCGTTCGTCGATCCCCGCGATCCGCGCCACGTCCTGGACGCTCCAGCCGGTGTGCACGGGTGCCAGCAGGCGGAGCAGGCGGCGGTCGGGGCCGGTGACGCCGCGCAGCGTCTGTTCCAGTGCCTGCCGGAACGTCCGGTCGGCGGGATCGTCCGTCGGGGAGACCAGCAGGGACAGCGGGTCGTCCTGGGCGCGGCGCAGGAGTTGCTCCGGCGACAGGACGAGGGCCCATTCGGCGCCGAGCTTGAGGGCGGCGGGGATGCAGTCCAGGGCGCGGCAGATGCCGGCCAGTTCACTGACGGTCGCGGTGGACGGGTCCATCGCCCTGGGCCGCAGCCGGCGGATGTGCGAGAGCATCAACTGGACCGCGGGGTAGTGCTCGGCCCGGCCCGGGGCGTCGTCCTCGCGCACCGGCACCGCGAGCGGTTCGAGGGGCAGGAGGTGGTCGCCGGGTGTCGTCCCGCTGTCCCGGGTCGTCACCAGGACGCGCAGGCTGCGGCAGCCGGCGAGCAGTGCCATCAGGCGGTCGGTGCGCACCCGGTTCAGGTCGCAGCCGTCGAGGACGAGCAGGGTGCGGCGCTGGCCGATCATCTGGCACAGCTCGTGGGCGTTGAAGTCGCTGCCGAGGAGGTGCTCCCCGATGCGGGAGACCTCGGCGACGACCGCGCTGTCCACGCCGAACCGGTCGGGTCCGTCCGGGCGGGGGCGGGACTCCTCCAGGGAGACCCACAGCACCGAGTACGAGTGGAGCTGGTAGAGGGTGTGCGCGATGTCGAGGGCCACCCCCGTCTTGCCCACGCCGTTCAGGCCGGTGACGGTGATCCAGCGGTTGAGGTCGTGGGTCATCGCGTCGACGGCGGCGCGTACCTCGGGCTCCCGGCCGGAGAGGCCGCTGAGCCGCGCGGGCGGCGCGATCGGCGCGGCGTCGGCTATCAGTTTCACCGCGGCTTCCTTGGCGTTGCCGCCGCACGCGGTGTGCAGCACCAGCCGCTGGGACTCCCCGAGGCGCAGTCCGTTGGCGATCAGCCGTACGGTCTCCTGCCGGGGCCGTTCCACCCGTCCGTTCTCCAGGTCCCTGATCGCCCGGACGCTGACCGTGCTGATCTCCGCTAACTCGTACTGGGTCAGCCGTGCCTGGCAGCGGAACCTGCGGACCAGTGCGCCGACTCCGTCGGGTCCCATGTGCAACCTCCATTGGTTGTCCCGGGCGTTCCTGTGTCGCTGTGTCGCTTTCCTGCTGTGTCGCTTTCCTGCTGTGTCGCTCTGTCGCTTTCGTGCTGGGACATCGTTGTCCCGGCAGGGGCGCCGCGGGCGTCCCACCCGTCCCGCGGTCATCCACGGCTTGCTTGCGTCACGAGAGGTGTCGGTACCCAGAGGGGCAGCATCGAAAATGCCGTGAAAAGTGCCGCTGGCGCGTTCGGAGCCACCGGTCCGGGCCGCCGCGGCGACTTTCCCTGAGTACGGGCGAAGCGGACGGCGTGGTTCAGCGGACGGGGTCCGGCTTCTGTCCGAAACCGTCTCCTGCCCCCCCTGCCGCAGGGCGCGGGCCGGCGGGGGCGGCGCACCGGAAGGTGCCGGTCAGTTGCCGGTCCCGGCTGCCGCCGAGGTCACCGGCCGCCGCCTACGGTGGCGCGGTCCGCCTCATACCAAGGAGATCCCGTGTTCATGGTGGTGGCCAACGACCAGGACCAGTACTCGACATGGCCCGCCGAGCGTGAGCTGCCCGCCGGTTGGCGGGCCGAGGGCACCCGCGGCGACGAAGCGGAGTGCCTGCGTCGCATCGAGACCCTATGGACCGATATGCGCCCTCGTGACCTGAGTGAACAGATGTCCGCGGCGGAGGAGCCGCGGTGACGGCCCCGGTGGGTGAGCGCGCGTCGGTCGTCCAGCAGGGCATGTGGCTGGCTTCCCGGCTGGCCCCCGGGAGCCCCGCGTTCACCGTCTCGACCGCCTCCCGGCTGACCGGCCCGCTCGACCTGGCGGCGCTGCGGGCCGCGCTCCGCGAGATCATCGCCCGCCACGAGATCCTGCGCACCCGGTTCGTCGAGCGGGACGGCCGGCTGCTCGCCGAGGCCGTACCCGACGTCACCGTGCCGCTGGACGTGCTCGACCTGAGCAGCCGCCCGCGGCAGGCGGCCGTCCGCGCCGCCCGGCTCCGGGTGGAGGCCAGGGCCGCCGAGCCGTTCGACATGACCCGGCCACCGCTGCTGCGGGCCGGGGCGGTCCGTCTCGCCCCCGAGGAACACCTCGTCCACCTCGACCTGCATCACGCCGTCTGCGACGGCTGGTCCCTGCGGCTGCTGCTCGGGGAGATCGAAGAGGTCTACGCGGGCCTGACCGGAGCGGACGCCGGCCGCCCGGCGGTGCCGTCCCGGCCGGGCTACTGGGAGTACCTGCACGGCGGCGGGGCCGCGCCGGACGGCGCGGGCGCGGCGGATCTGGACTTCTGGCGGGAGCACTTGGCGGGGGTGCGTCCGCTGGAGCTGCCGGGCCGCTCGGTGGCGGGCCCAAGGGGCGCGGGGGCGCCGGGCGGCCAGGTCCGGTTCACCCTGGACGGGGAGCTGCTCGCCCGGGTGGACGCGCTGGCGCAGCGGCTGTGCACGACGCGGTTCGTCGTCCTGCTGAGCGCCTTCCAGGCACTTCTGGGCGTGCTGTGCGACTCCCGGGACGTGCCGGTGGGCACCACGGTCTCGCAGCGGGACGGCGCCGACGCCGAACGCGTCGTCGGCCCGCTGTTCAACACCGTGGTCCTCCGCGGTGACCTCGGCGGCGATCCGCGCTTCGCCGAGCTGGTGGAGCGCAACGCGGACCGGTTCCTCGACGTGCTCGAACACCGGTACGCGCCCTTCGAGACCGTCCTGCGCGAGCTGCGCCGCACCAGCGCCGTCTCCGCGCCCAACCCGCTGTTCAACGTGCTGTTCGAGGTGGACTACGAGGCCCCCGAGGCGCTGCGCCCGGCCGGCACCCGCGCCGAGCCGTGGCCGTTCGCGTTCACCACCCCCAAGTCGGATCTGGACCTCGCCCTCGCGCCGTACGGCACGGGGCTCCGGGGCACGCTGACGTACCGGACGTCGGCGTGCGACGCGCGGACGGCCGGGAGTGTGGGCGAACGACTGGGCGTACTCCTGGACGCCGTCACCGACGAGGCGCGCGGCGGCTCACGGCTGCGGCTGCACGAGCTGCCGGTGCTGACCGCCGACGAGCCGGCCCGCCTGGAGGCGCTGGCCGACGGCGGGCCGGGCGAACTGCCCGACGCCTGCCTGCACGAGCTGTTCGAACGTCAGGTCCGGCGCGCGCCGGACGCGGTCGCGGTCCGCGAGGCCGGCCCTGACGGCCCGGGAGCCGAGCTGACCTACGCGGAACTGGACGCGCGGGCCGACCGGATCGCGCGGGCGCTCACCGCGCGCGGCGTGGGCCCGGAGACCCGGGTGGCCGTCCACCTGCACCGGTCGGCGGACCTGGTGGCCGCGCTGCTCGGGGTGGGGAAGGCGGGCGGCGCGTACGTCCCCCTCGACCCCGCCTTCCCGCTCGCGCGGCTGCGCCACCTCGTGGCGGACAGCGGCGCGGCCGTCGTGCTCACCGAGCCCGGCCTCGCCGCCGCCGCCGCGAACCTCGGGGCCCCCGTCATGTCGGTACGGGAGGAGGCGCCCCCCGGAACCGTCCGGGCCCTCGCGCCGGCCCGCCCGCACCACCTCTGCTACGTCATCTACACCTCCGGTTCCACCGGGCGGCCCAAGGGCGTGCTGGTGGAGCACCGGGGGCTGGTCAACTTCCTCATGTGGTGCGTGCGCCGCTACGTCGGCGACCGTACGGGCGGCGCGCCGCTGTTCTCCTCGATCGCCTTCGACATGATCGTGCCGAATCTGTTCGCGCCGCTGCTGACCGGCCAGCCGGTCACGGTCGTACCGGAGACCGTGTCCCCCGCCGGCCTCGGCGAGGTGCTCCACGCGGCCGGACCGTTCGCGTTCGTCAAGCTGACCCCCGGACATCTGGAACTGCTGACCGGCTCCCTGGCGCCGCGGCAGGCGCGTTCCCTGGCCGGGCTGCTGGTGGTCGGCGCGGACGCCTTCCCGCGCGCGGCCCTCGCGGCGTGGCGGCGGCTGGACCCGCACACCCCGGTGCTCAACGAGTACGGGCCGACGGAGGCGTCGGTGGCCAACAGCGTGCACGAGGTAGGCGAGGACGACGGTGACGGCCCCGGCGAACTCCCCATCGGCCTGCCGGTGCCGCGGACCACCCTGCGCGTCCTGAACGCGGCGCTGAACCGGGTGCCGCCCGGTGTGACCGGCGAGATCTACATCGGCGGCGACTGCGTCGTCCGGGGCTACCGCGGTCTGCCCGCCCTCACGGCGAGCCGGTTCGTCCCCGACCCGTACGGGCCGCCGGGCGCCCGCATGTACCGCACCGGCGACCTGGGGCGCTGGAACGCCGACGGCGAGGCGGAGTTCCTCGGCCGCGTCGACCACCAGGTCAAGATCCGCGGGCACCGGGTGGAGCCGGCCGAGGTGGAGAGCGCGATGGCCGGCCATCCGGCGGTGCGGCGGGCCGTAGTGGTCCCCTCCCGCACCCCCTCGGGCCGGCTCGCGCTCGCCGCCTACGCCGTGCCGCGTTCCGCGCGGCGGCCGACCGCGGAGCTGCGGGCGTACCTGGGCGAGGCGCTGCCGCCGTACCTGGTGCCGGCGGCGATCACCTGGCTGGACGCGCTGCCGCTCAACGAGAACGGCAAGACGGACCGGGCGGCGCTGCCGCCGCCCGCCTGGCGGAGCGAGGACCCCGCCGGGCGGGCCGGGCGGCCCCTCGGCGGCACGGCGGGCGAGCTGGCGGTCATCTGGTCCGAGCTGCTCGGCCTGCCGGCGAGCGGCATCGGCGCGGACGACGACTTCTTCGCGCTCGGCGGCGACTCCCTCCTGGTGCTGGCCCTGCTGGAACGCCTGCGGGCCCGCTACGACCGCCGGGTGCCGTTCGAGGAGGTCCTCAGGTCGCCCACGGTGTCCGCGCTGGCGGACCTGATCGACGCGCCGGACCCGGCAGCCCGGGCAGGGGCCGGTCCGGGTGCGGGCGCCGCGCGCGGGAGCCTGGGCAGGATCCAGGGCGGTGCCGGGGACGCCCCCGCGCTGGTCCTGGTCCACCCGGTCGGCGGTACGGTCTTCTGCTACCGCCACCTCGTCGCGGAACTGCCGCCCTCGCAGCCGGTGTACGGGCTCACCCTCGCCTCGATGCTGGACGGCGGCGACGTTTCCCGCGACGGTGACGGTGACGGTGAGGACGGCTTGGCGCCGATGTGCGCCCGGTACGCGCGTGAGGTCTCCGGCGCCGTCGCCGCCCCGGTGGTCGTCGCGGGCTGGTCGGCGGGGGCGCCGGTGGCCCTGGAGACGGCCCGTCAGCTCTCGGCGCGCGGCCACGAGGTGGCCGGCCTCGTCCTGCTCGATCCGTGCGCACCCGACGACGCCGAGGGCTGGCGGCGGCAGGAACGGGAGCTGGCCGGGATGAGCGACCGGCTGCGGCGGTCCGAGGGCGCCCGGCGCGAGGAGGTGTTCCGGTCGATCGTCCGGTCCGAACTCGTCGCCATGATGGGGGTGGACCCGGCGTCCTGCCGCAGCGCCGACCGGTTCCCCCAGGAGGTTCTGCGGGTGTGGCAGCGGCAGTGCGCGCGGCTGGCCGCCCACCGCCCCGGCCGGTACCGCGGCGACCTGTGCCTGGTGACGTCGGCCGACGACGCGCACTCGGCCCGCTGGGAGGCCCTGGTGACCGGCACCGTCACCAGGACCGGCGTCGGCGGCGGGCACGTCGGCATGCTGCGGCCCCCGTACGCCGGGGCGGTCGCCCGTGCGGTCGGTGCGCTGCTGCCCGGCGCCGGGGCGGGCGGGCAGCGGTCGTGACGGCCACGACGCTGGCGGCCGGTCCCGTGCACGAACTGGTCGGCCGGCAGGAGGAGCGCGCGTCGGGGCGGCTGGCCGTGCGGTCACCGGTGGAGCAGTTCACCTACCGTGAGCTGGTACGCAGCGCGCACGACCTGTCGCGGAGGCTGACCGCGCTGAGTCCCCGTCCCGAGGCGCCGGTGGGCGTGTGCCTGCCGCCGGGGCCGCGGTTCGTGGCGGCCACGCTGGCGGTCCTGGAGAGTGGCGGGGCGGCCCTGCCCATCGACCCCGGCACCCCGCCGGACCGGGTGGAGAGCATTCTGGCCTCGGCGCGGGCGACGACCTGCCTGACCGACGGGGACGGCGGCGGCGGCCGCCCCGCGTCCCCGTCGCCGGCCGCCGAGCCCATGGTGGTGTCCCGGCGCGGCCAGTGGGTGGCCCAGATGCGCGAAGCGCAGCTCGTGTGCCCGCTGGCGCCGGGCGACACGATGCTGCACGCCGCCGCGTTCGGCACGCCGGACGCGGTGATGGAGATGTTCTGGCCCCTGTGCGCCGGCGCCACCGTGGTGGCCCACGAGGCCACGGACCCGATGTCGCGGCTGCTGGCCTGCCAGCGGATCCGGGCCACCGTCATGGTCCTCCCGGTCGACGGGCTCGGGGAGTTCATGGACTTCCAGCGCGACCACGGGCTGCTGCCGCCGCCCTGGCTCCGGCTCGTCGTGTGCACGGGCGGCCCGCCGTCCGATCTGCTGGGCAGGCGGTTCGCCCAGCAGATCGGACGGCACGGCTGCCGGTTGCACTCGGTCGCCGCGCCACGGGCGGGCGAGGGCGTACCGGGGCGCTGAGGGCCCGCATACGTCAGGGTGGAGCGGCCGCGCCGCTCCACCCTGACGTATGCGGGCCCTCCCGGGGCTCAGGGCGTCTTCGCGTACCGGGCGGCGAACGCCTCGTACTTGCGGCCGAGTTCGTCGGCCCACTGGGCGGAGTCGGCCAGTTTCATCGAGCGGCACTCGTAGCCGAGCAGCCGTTTCATGACCGCCATCTCGGTCTCGGTGAAGGTGACCGTGGCGTCCTCGTCGATCCGCTCGATGCCGTCGGCGCGCTGGCATTCCTCGTTGCGGCGGACGGCCTCGTCCAGGGTGATCGACGGATCCAGGTCCACCGTGGCGCCCTCGCGTGTCACCCGGGCCGGGTAGCCGCCGGGCAGCCCGCCCGGCGCGGGGGTGTGGCAGAGCGTTCCGCTGTCGGTGGCCATCGCCGCCAGCACCCGCATGGCCGAGGACGCGGTCAGCAGTTGGCCGTCGAGTCCGCCCAGCCGCTTCAGCCTGCCGTTGAGCTGCGCGAAGATCCGCTGGTGCGGCAGGTCCAGCCGCTCCCCGCGGACGGTGGCGGTGAGATGGTAGGCGCCTTTGCCGGCGTCGCCGAAGCGCGGGACGTAGTGGCTGAAGTAGTGCTGCGCGACCAGCCGTACCTCGACGTCGGCCGGGTCCTCGGCCGCGGCGTGCGCGAAGGCCAGGGTGAGCGCCGGCACGATGTTGGCGACGTTGCCGATGCCCGTGGTGGGGGCCAGCCCGACCTTGGCCAGGACGGGACCCACCGCGTCCGGGAAGGCCGCGTTGACCACCTTGGCGGCGCTGCCGGACCGGCGGACCGCCTGCATCAGCAGGTGGTTCAGCGTGAGGTGCCGGGGCAGCCACGGGCCGAACTGGGCCTGGTCCAGCTCCTCGAACACGTCCTTGGGGAGCTGGGTGATGACCCGCCAGGACTGCAGTGACGCGCCCATGAAAATGATGTCGGGGCGCACCCGGCTCAGGGTCTCCGCCGTGCGGTCGACGTCGTGGAGGTCCATCTTCTCCGTGCTGACGCTGCCGAAGTCGCCGAGGTTGCCGGCGGTGAAACGGACGAGGTTGGCGCGCAGCCGGAGGGTCTCGGGGTCACGGCCGGCCACCACGACGCGGTTGGTCGCCGGATCGGCCAGGAGCATGGCGAGCAGGCGGGAGGAGAGGTCTCCCAGGCCCACCAGCATGATGAGCGGCTTGTCCTGGCCTGTGGGTGTCAGCATGTTCACCACTTCACTCGGTCGGTGTCGAAGGGCTCGGGACGGGCGCCGGTCAGGGCTGCAGGACGGCCGGGCGGTGGCCGGGGCGGTCGGCGGGGCGGTCGGCGGGGCGGTCGGCGGCCGCGTGCCGCTCGACCTGGGCCAGCGCCTCCTCGGGGCCGTCCGCCACGGAGTAGACGTCGAGGTCCCGCAGGAAGCCGCGCTCGTGCAGGCTCTCGATCAGCGTGACGAACGGGGCCCACGCCTCGTCCACGTCCACCAGGACGAGGGGCGCGCTCAGCACGCCCAGGGCCTTCATGGAGATCACTTCGAGGACCTCGTCGAGGGTTCCGTAGCCGCCGGGGAGCGCGAGGAACGCGTCGGCCTCCTCGATCATGCGCCGTTTGCGCTCCAGCAGGTCACCGGTGAGGATCAGCCGCTGTTCGGGCAGTTCGTCCGCCTGCTCCCGCACCCGCAGGAAGTCCGGTATCAGTCCGACGATCGATCCGCCCCGCCCGGCCGCCCCGGAGGCCACCGCCCCCATCAGGCCGCCCGTTCCGGCGCCGTAGACCAGTCGGTGGCCGCGCTCGCCGAGCAGTGCGCCGAGATCTTTGGCCGCCCCCAGGTACCGCGGTCCCACCCCGGGCGAGAAACCGCAGAAGACACAGACGGAAAGGGAGGCGCTCATCGGTTCTCCTCACGCAGCGGCTCGATTCCGTTGGGAGTCAAACAGAGGCCGGGGGGTCGTTCCGGCAGTTTCGCGGGCAGCATGTGCGGTCGACTGCCCCTTGGCCCGGGCCCTGACCGCCGGGTCTATCGCCGCTCGTCACGCCGGGGCGGGGTCCGGGTGCCGCCCTCGGTACCGTCGCTGCCCCGGGCCTCCCCCGCGCCGGGGACGGCGGAGGTCGTGGCCGTGGTGGGGGCGGCCGTGGTGGGGGCGCGGGTCGGACCGTTGTCCGTGATCCTGGCCGTACGGCCGCCCGGCAGCAGTTTCAGGGCGACGACGCCCGCCAGCAGGATCAACGCGGCCTGGACGTCCAGTGCCGGGAGAATGCCGATCACTCCGCTCAGCAGGCCGGCCGCGAGCATGCCCAGGGCCTGCAGACCGTCGGACAGGCCCAGGACGGAGGCCATCACCCGGCCGCGTACCGGCAGTGGCGAGGACTCCTGGATGAGGGAGAGCCAGGCCGCGGCGAGCCACACCGCCGGGACGCCCGCGGCGGTGAACAGCGCCACGTAGACCCCGAAACCGGCGGAGGTCACCGTCAGGTTCCAGGTCAGCGCGCTGACCGTGCCGAAGACGAGGACGCCGACACTCAGCAGGCGGGGCGCCCCGAGCCGCCGGGTCAGCAGACCGGCGGTCGCGGTCCCGGCGAAACCTCCCACGGCCTGCACGCCCCGCAGCAGACCCGCCTGGGCGTCGCCGCCGTCGATCAGGTCGGTGACGAAGAGGAGGAAGAGCACCACGAACATGCCCTGGGCGACGGCCAGCAGCGCCACGCAGACGAAGGTTCCCCGCAGCGTCGGGACATCGCGCAGGGTGCGCAGGCCCTCGCCGATACCGGACCAGAACCGGGCGCCCCCGCCGCTCTCCCGGCGCACGGTGGTGCCCGGGGGGATCGTCCACGCCAGGCCGGCGGCGACGAGGAAGGCGGCCGAACCGAACCCGAGGACGTAGGGCAGTCCGGCCGCGCTCAGCAGCAGGCCGCCGAGCGGACTGCCGACCAGCCGGCCGAGCGACACGTTCAGCCCGATCGCGGCGTTGGCGCTGACCAGTTGTTCCTCGGCCACGATGGTCGACAGGGTGACGTTCTTCACCGACTCGAACGCCACCGTGAGGGCCGCCTCCGCTCCGGTGACGAGGTACACCAGCCACAGGTCGCCGGGGTCTTCGACCAGCAGCAGCACGGGCAGCAGCGCCGCCTGCGCGACGCTCACCAGGACCAGGAAACGGCGCTGGTCCCAGCGGTCGACGAGCGCGCCGACGACCGGCGCGACGACCAGGCTCGGCAGCAGTCCCAGCATGGCCACGACGGACGTGATCAGGGCGGAGCGGGTCAGTTGCAGCACGTAGAGCGGCAGCGCCAGTTGCAGGACCCACTTGCCCGTCTCGGACAGCAGCCCGGAGATCCACAACCGGGCGAAGGGGGCCTCGCGCAGCGGGTGCCGTACGGCTATGGCGGGGCCCGTCACTCGGTCCGCCCCGCCGCGTCCAGCCGCGGGAAGAGGCGCAGTCCCGCGTAGGCCAGCACGGCGTCCTCGGGTGGGTCCTCGCGCACGGTGGCCAGGTAGGGCCGCAGCAGGGTGTCGATCTTCTCCGCCAGTTCCCGCGCCTCCTGGGGGGTGGCTCGCAGGACGTAGTTGTCCAGGCGGGCCGTGGCGAGCCACTGCGGGTCGAGGGTGTCGCGACGGGCCAGGAAACGCCGGGTGAGCTGGTCCTCCTCGGTGAGGCCCGCGACGATCAGGGCGTCCTGTTCGGCCATGGTGGCGGGGTCCGCGCTCATCGCGCCGAAGTCCAGCCCGACCTGGGCCGCGCGCCACGGACGCTCGCGCTGATCGGCCGCCTCGGTCGGTTCGACCAGGCCGTACCGCGCCAGGTGCCGCAGGTGCCAGCTCATGTTGGAGGCGCTCGACCCGACCTCGGCCGCGCACTCGCTGGCGGTGCGCGGTCCCACCGCCATCAGGTACTGGAGCAGCGCCAGCCGCAGCGGGTGCGCCAGGGCGCGCAACTGCCGGGAGTCCTTGATCTGCCGCCGCGGGGGTGGGGCCTGTCCGTCGACCATCTGAAAGACTCCTTTCGAAAGAGTTCTTTCATTCTTGCCCGCGGGGCGGAAGGTGTCCAGTGGCGGGAGCGGCGGGTGGGCGCCCGGCTCACTCCGTGACGGCCCGCCCCCGCCGGTGGATTTTCCGGCCGCACGGGTTCCCGCTCCCGCGAGACTCGGGCACGGTGGGGGGAGCGCAGTCGACCAGCACGGGGGAAAGCCATGCGTTCAAGGACACGTCTCGCCGTCGTCGCCGCTCTGGCGGGCGGCGCGATCGCGCTCACAGCCGGAGCCTTCACCGCCGCTCACCACCAGGACGAGGCACCTTGGGCCGTCGCGCCGGCCGGCGCCGACGGTCACCGCGACACCGCGGGGGTCGATCCGGACTACCCGCTCCCGGGCAGCGGCGGCCCCCGCGGCGACGGTCTTCACCTGGCCTGAAGCGACGGGGCGGCAGCGGGGCTCCGGTCATCAGGGCGGGCAGGCTGTGGGGCGCGTCGTCATCGATCATGGTCGGGCAGAAGCCGTCGTCCTCCGCTTCCACGGCGGCGGCGCGGGCGAACATGCTCCGAACTGAGCCCCGACCGGTGCCCGTTCGTGCGCGCGGCGGCGACCCGGCTGCGCGCACACGACGACCGCGAGCAGTTCCTCGCCGGCGTCGACATCTTCCTGGCCGGTACCGCGGCGTCGCACTAGTCAGTACCAGGCAGTACGGCCAGGGGGCGGGCCTGTCCGACCGCGAGCAGCCGGCGCCCGGCCGTCGCGTGCCCTCCCGACCGTCGCGGCGCGAACCGTCGCGGATCGCGCCGGGTTCTCGGCGTCAGGGGGTGCGGCCGGGCTGGTCCCGTACCTCGCGGACGGTGTCCTGACCCACGTCGCGCAGGCCCCGCGCGGTGTCCTGCCCGGCTGTCCGCGCCTCGTCCTCGGTGGTCCGCGCCGCGTCCCGCGCGGTGGACTTGACGTTCTCCACCGCGTCGGCAGCGGGCTGTCGCAGTTCTTCCTTCACCTCTTGGGCCGCTCGCGTCGCTTGCTGCTTCACCGGCTCGACGAACTCGCCCGCGTGCTCCCGCAGGACTCCGCTCGCCCGTTCCTCCGCCTTGGTCGGGGGCAGCAGCGCGGCAGCCAGCATTCCGGCGCCGAACGCGATGACACCGGCCGCGAGCGGACTGCCCTTGGTCTGCTCCTTCACCTGCGTGGGAGCCTGCGCGAGGGCGTCACCGACCTGGCCGGTGGTCTCCTTCGCGGTGCCGGCGAGGCTTCCCGCCGCCTGACCGGCGCCGGCGGCGACGCCCTGGGCGGTGTCCGTGACACCTCCGGTGGTTTCGCGGGCTGTTCCCATGACGCTCTCCTTCATGCCGGTCAGCCGGCTGCGCGCGGCGGCGGCCTGCCGTCTGGCGACCTTTCTCGGCGTCACCTTCTCGGCGAGGCGATCGACAGTGTGGGCAAGATGGGCGCGCCGGTTCTCGACGTCGGTCCTCAGCTCGTCGGGTGTCGTGCCCATCGGGCGTCCTCCTTGACGGTCTCCACTGTTCGTTCGGGCTTGACGTCGATCGTGCGCAGCCGTTTGCGGCCGGTGACGTAGAGGACGGCCGCGACGACGGCCCACAGCGCGGTGACGATCAGCGCCGCCCAGGCCAGGTCCATCACGTTGCTCAGGGCGAAGATCACCGCGAGGCTGCCCATCAGCACCGCGAGATGTCCCGCGTACCCGGCGCCGCCGAGCATGCCTGCCGCCTTGCCGGCCTTGCCCGCCTCCTCCTTGATCTCCGCCTTGGCCAGTTCGATCTCACCGCGGACGAGTTGCGACAGGTCCGTGCTCATCTCTCCGATCAGCTCACCGACCGACTCGTGGGGTCCGCTCGCGACGGAAGACGCCTGGGTGACCGGCTGTTCCGGGTACTGCGTAGCCACGCTCAGTCCCCTTCCACGGTTCGCCACGGCTCCGAGCGGACCGGGGGCGCGGTGGGAGATGTCGCGGGTCCCGGTGCGGCGGGAGCCGCGCTCCCCCGCTGTCCGGCGGGCGTGACGTGCGGCGGCTGCGACTGGCCGTAGGTGTCCAGCGGGTCCTCGTACACCGCCCGCGCGGGGGTACCGCCGGGCGCCGACGACAGCGGCGGTCCCGGGGACGCCGCCGGAAGCGCGCCGGGCCTCGCCCGCTCATCGCCCTCCGGGGGCGCGCCGGACGATCCGGCCGCGCTGATCCCCTTTCCGGCCCGCGCGACGGCGAATCCGGCGAGCGCGGCTCCCGCGAGGAACACTCCCGGCTTGCGCCGCGCGAAGTCCCGCAGGTCACCGAGCAGGCCGTCGGGTCCGCGCTCCTCCAGCCGGGAAGCGACCCGGTGACCGGCGTTCGCCGTCTGCCGGACCGCTGCCACCGCCGTGGAATCGGTGTCGGCGCCGTCGCTCATCTGCTTCAGCTCGTCCGCCAGCCGCCGGACGGTTGCCGCCACGTTCTGCGTCTGGGCACCGGCCTGTGCCCGGAGTTGATCACGAACTTCGCCCGCCAGGTCGCGGGCCTGGGACGTGGCTTCCTCGGCGACCTGGGTCGCCTGGTCCTTCGCGGTGCCGGCCACCCCCGCCGCTTTGTCGCTCACCAGTCCGACGCCTTCGCCCGCCTTGTCCTGAGCCGTCTTCGCGGCCGCCGGGGCCTTACCCCCGGTACGGCCGGTCTCCTCAAAAGCGTTCAAGGCTCCTCCTCGGTCGCCACTCAGGGCATGAATAGCCGCATATCATCCCAATTCGGGTCCCCTGGCCGAGGGTGCGGAAACGTCGAGGGCGCGGAAACACCGGACGAACGATGACGAACCGGAAGGGCAGGCCGATCGAATCTCACGAGGGGGAGATATCGGCGAACCTTCTCGCGAGATCCCGGTGCCATGCGGCGGCCTCGGCCACCTGGTCGTCGGTGAGGTGCACGCCGGGCGTCGAGCCCAGACGTTCGACCTGGTCGGCGAAGCGGAGGTGCTCCCGGTGGGCGTGTTCCCGGCAGGACAGGCAGGTGACGCTTTCCGGGCGGGAGGAGGTCATCGCGTAGGGCACCTCGCGTCCGCAACCGGTGGTGACGATGCCCGGTTCGTCGGGTACGAGACCGAACGTCGACGCGATCACGTTGCGGACGGCGGCACCGGCCTGCGTCGTCTTCTGCTCGACGTGGAGGTGCGGATCGAGTTCGCTCATCTGTGTCGGCGCCTCCGTCCGAGTCGTTCAGGACGAGGCTACCGGCGTGAGCTTGCGCGCCGCCGTGAGTTCGGGACGATCCCTGGTGTCCCGGCGGAGGGCCCGGCGTGATCGTTCCCGGCCGGTCAGGTGTCGGCGCCGGCGTTCGCGCGGCGGCCTCGGGAGCGGGGGCCGTGCCAGTCGAGGCACAGGACGGTGGCGTCGTCCTTCACCTCGCCGTGGCAGGCGTCGGTGACCGCGGCGACCATGGCGCGCACCGCCTCCCGGGGGTGCTCCTCGGCGGTGGCAAGGATGAGGGCGGGCAGGTCCACGGCTGCCGCCCCGCGTTCCTGCATTCCGTCGGTGTGGAGCAGGAGGCGGTCGCCGGGGCGCAGGTCGATGTCCTGCGCCTGGTACGGGCCCTGCGCGGCGACACCGAAGGGCAGGTTGACGTGGAGCGGGACCTCCTCGACCGCGCCGTCGCGCAGCCGCAGCGGCCAGGGGTGTCCGGCGTTGACGAGCTGGGCGCCGGATCCGTCCAGGGCGACGCGCAGCATCTGGCCGGTGGCGAAGGTGCGCCGGCCGTGGTCGAGGAGGGCCTTGTGGGTCTGGCGGGCCTGTTCGGCGAGGTCCGCTCCGGCGCGGCGGGCGCCGCGTGAGGCGTTGACCACGAGGGTGGCCATCAGTGAGGCGTCGACGTCGTGGCCCATGGCGTCGGTGATGGACAGGTGCACGGTGTCCTGGTCGAGGCTGTAGTCGTAGGTGTCGCCGGCGATGTCGGAGGCCGGGACCAGGGCGCCGGCGAGGGCGAACTCGGCGGCTTCGCAGGAGGGTGCCGAGGGCAGGAGCTGACGCTGGATCTCGGCGGCCAGGCTGACCGAGGTGGTCCGGTTGCCCCAGTGGTACAGGTCGGTGAACCGGCGGTCGGTGACGATGATGTACGCCAGCGCGTGCGCCGCCTCCGCGACCTTCTCCAGTACCTCCGGTGTGACCTGTGCGAGGAACAGCTCCAAGACCCCGATGGTGTCACCGCGGTTGGTGACCGGGGCGAGCACCCGCTGCTCCCGAGCACCCTGCGGCGCCCGCACCAGCTTCTGGGTGCGCAGGGCCTCGTCGTAGAGGCTGCTGGCGACGAGGGGAATCTGATCGGCGCGGTGCTCCTGGTGTCCGGTGGTCTTCTCGCTGACCCGCAGCAGGCGCCGGCCGACGACATCGACGAACAGGAACGAGACGGACCGAGCGCCGAACCGGTCGCGCAGGTTGCGCGCCACCACATCAAGGGATCCGACCGGCTCGGCGTACTCCGCCGATGCCAGCACCTCGGCCAGACCGTTCCGGCCACCCGCCACCGCGCCTCCCTGAAGGTGTGAGCCTCTGCGCCCACCGTCACGACGGGCATCACCACTGTGCACAGCCTCGTTCCGGCCTCCGCAATGCCAGGACATGGTCACCAACTGGCTGTCCGAGCTGGGCGATTGTCCAGCAGGGACAAGTGACGCGGGGCTCACCCGGGCGGCGCCCCCCCCCGCCCGTAACTCACCTGGTGCGCCCCGCCACCGCCTCCCGCGCCCCCTCAACCACACCCCTGCGGATCACCCTCGATGAACCGCCGCTCCACCCGGGCGAACCCGCCGCAGCCTCACCGGCTCATCGGCTCACCGCAGCAAGCCGCGGTCAGCTCCCTCTGCCCGCCTTCCCCATTGCACCAGTACCCTCCACGCCGCAACAGCGTTCCGCGTCACCGGCACCCGAACGAGTGGCATGACGGCGTCTCGCCGATGAGGTGGACGGCAATGCGGTCAGTGACAGGAACGTAGAAGACACCGAGCGCCGCGCGTGCCGGCGTCCCGATAAGCTTCCCGAGCCCGAAGTGCTGGCCAAAGGCTGTATGAGCGTTGTCGAGGGAAGCGTGACAGACACCCATGGAACCGAAGAACCCGGCCGTTTGCTGGTCACCCGGACGGTGGCCGCCGGCGTCGGTGTCGTCATCGCCTGCGGAGAGATCGACCATGACACGGTCGCGCGACTTCACGACGCTCTGCTGCCGGACGGCACCGCCGAATTCGAGCGGGTGGTGCTCGACCTGAGCCAGGTCACGTTCATGGATTCCAGCGGCATCAACACCCTCATCGGCGCTCACCGGTCACGCGAGGCGGCCCGAGGCTGGCTGCGCCTGGTGAACCCCACCGAGCCCGTGTTGCGCGTGATCGAACTCGTCGGTCTCGACCTGCTGCTCACCTGTCACCCGAGCGTCGACCAGGCCGTCACCTCCTGACCAAGGACCGCGGCGGCGCAGACGGTTCCGCTTCCGACGGAGTGGTCCGCCGTTCAGCCGACTTGATCGGCCCTTTGCGTTTCCTCCCGTGCCCGGCCGGTGCCCGCTTCGGCGTTTCGGACGTTCTCGCTGGTGCGGGGGAGCCGGCTCTCGGCTGCCCAGACGGCCATCGCGCAGACCGCGAATGCGGCCCCGAGGGCGCTGGAGCCCGCCCAGCCGTGGATGGTGTAGATGGCGGTGGTGGTGGCCGCACCGAGGGCGGAGCCGAGCGAATAGAAGACCATGTAGCCGCCGATGACGCTGCTGGTGCGCTCCGGATGCGCGGTGGTGAGCAGATGCTGGTTGCTCACATGCACCGCCTGGACCGCGAAGTCGAGAGCCACGATTCCGGCGATGAGAAGCCCCAGTGTCCACGGCATCTGCGCGATCGCCGCCCACGAGAGGACGAGCAGGGTGAGCGCGAGGCCGGCGACCCGAGTCGTCCGTCCCGCGTCCGCCCACCGTCCCGCGCGGGCAGCGCCGAGGGCCCCGGCGAGTCCGGCGATGCCGAACAGTCCGATCTGGCTCTCGCTCAGATGCCGCGGCGCGTCCGCGAGCGGCAGGGACAGCCCGCTCCACAGCGTTCCGAACGAGGCGAACAGGAAGAACGCGATGAGCCCGCGGGTCAGCAGGAGGCGCTGCCCGAAGAGTCCGCCGAGTGAAGCGACGGCCTGTCTGTACCCCCCAGGCCGACCGGGACGCTTCTCCGGCGGGAGGGCGACGAGAACGAGGGCCGCGAGGCCGAGCGACAGCGCCGCCAGCACGGCATAGACGCTCCGCCAGCCCCACACATCGGCAAGCGCGCCGGTGGCGACCCGCGCGCCCAGGATGCCGACCACCACGCCCGAGGTCACGACGCCGATGTTCCGTCCGCGTTCGGCAGGCGGCGAGACCGATGCGGCGTAGGCCACCGTGGTCTGTACGACGACCGCGAACGACCCAGCCGCCGCGAGTGCCGCGAAGGCCATCCATGCGGCCGGCGCCGAGGCCGTCAGGATCATGCCCGTCGCGGTGAGCGCCAGGTGCACGGCGATGAGCCGGCGCCTGTCGACGACCACATCACCAAGCGGCACCAGCAGCACCAGCCCTGCCAGGTAGCCGAACTGGCCGGTCGCGACGATCCACCCCGTGTGCGCTGCCGGCACACCGAGATCCCGTCCCATCGGCTCCAGGACCGGCTGCGCGGCATAGATGCCGGCCACGGCGACGCCGCACACCGCCGCGAGCAGAAGCCGCCGCCACACGTCCATCGCACCCCAACCCCAATCAGTAGCGTTTTGCAACCGTTCTGACGGTAGGGCATGCTGGTTTCAATCCGCAACTCATTGGGAGGTGCCATGTCGCGCACCACGATGCGCGCCCCGAAGGCCGACTGGACCGACCCCGACTGCCCCGTCGCCCGCACACTCGACCTCGTCGGCGACAGATGGAGCCTGCTCGTCGTCCGCGACGCGATGGACGGGGCGCGATCGTTCACCGAGTTCCAGCGCCGGACGGGTATCGCCCGCAACATCCTCACCGAGCGCCTGCGCAGGCTCACCGCTCACGGGCTCCTCGCCCAGCGCGCCGCGCCGTCGGGCCGCCGTCAGGAATACGTACTCACCGACGCCGGCCGCGACCTCTTCTCCGTCATCCTCACTCTGCGGCAATGGGGAGAACGCCACGCCTTCGCCCCCGGCGAGGCTCACTCCACCTTGGTCGACGGGCACGGCACCCCGGTGCCGGAGATCGTCCCGACCGGCACCGACGGCACTCCCCTTGACGCCGAGACCACCCACGTCCAGAAGACCCGCGAGAGCGCCTAGCCCGCGCCCTGGACCGGTCCGGCTCGGCGGGCGTCAGCCCGAGCCTCAGCCCATCGGTGTTTCAGAACCCTCTCGCACGACCCGGCCGTCTGCCGGCGCATCGGCGCATCCCCGCCGTTCGCGGGGCTGAAGAGCCCCTTGCCGGCGCCGCGGATCACATAGCCGAGTCCGGAGAGGCCGGGGCGACGCCCCGGAAGAGGTTGGCGATCAGATGGTCGACGAACTCCGTGGTCAGCGGTTGCGCGGGCAGCAGCAGTCGGTGGTAGACGGCACCCCAGAGCTGGTCGACGATCGTCTCCAGGTCGGCTTCCCCGCGGATCTGGCCGGCCCGCTGCGCGCGCGTGAGGCGTTCGACGGCGAGGGCGCGGCGCTGTGTGACGTAGTGCGTCGAGAGCGCCTGCGCCAGGTCGGCGTCACCTTGAGCGGCTCCGATGATCCCGGCGATGACGGAGCCGTTGCGGTTCAGTAGGTTGACGAACACGCGCAACTGCGTGGCCAGGTCGCGCTGGACGTCGCCCGTGTCGGGGAAGGCGAGGGTCTCCTGGAAGGCGCTGAAGTAGGCGTCGAAGGCCAGGGCTCCGGGCGAGGGCCACCACTTGTAGAGGGTCATCTTGCTGACGCCCGCGCGGGCGGCGACCTTCGAGAAGGACAAGGCGTGGACTCCCTCGGCGAGCAGGAGTTCGGCTGCCGCGGTCAGCGTCGCGTGGCGGACGTCCTCCGCCCGGCGGCGTCCGCGCCCCGGCTTGAGCGGCCCGGGCTTCTCGGCGTCTGCTCGCTCCACCTGTCTCCTCCTCGTCCGACACGACCGGCCTGATCGACGCGGCGTTCAAACAATTATATGGACCTGCTAGCCACATATATATGGACTATCGGTCCATGTAGAGTTAGTGTACTCATCGTCCACAAAAAAGAGAGGGAGGTCGCCGTGACCACCATTGAGCAGTCCGCGGCCCGGGTGGCGATCGTGACCGGCGGTTCGGGCGGGATCGGCAGCGCGGTCGCGCACGCGCTGGCCGCCGACGGCATGTCCGTGGTCGTGCACTACTCCGGCGGCGCCGAGCGCGCCGAGAAGGTCGTCGCCTCGATCCGCGAGGCGGGCGGCGCGGCCTTCGCCGTCTCCGGCGACGTCGCGGAGGAGGCTGCGACGACGGCCCTGTTCGACGCCGCCGAGGAGCGCTTCGGCGGGGTGGACGTGGTGGTGAACACCGCCGGGATCATGCTGCTGGCCCCGCTGGCGGAGATGCACCTCGACGCCTTCGACCGGATGCACCGGGTCAACGTGCGCGGCACGTTCGTCGTCTCCCAGCTCGCGGCCCGGCGGCTGCGCCCCGGCGGCGCGCTGGTCAACTTCTCCACCTCCATCACCCGGCTCCAGCAGCCGACCTATGCCGCCTACGCGGCGAGCAAGGGCGCGGTCGAGGCGATGACCATGATCCTCGCCCGCGAACTGCGCGGCCGGGACGTCACCGTCAACGCCGTGGCTCCCGGGCCGACCGCGACCCCGCTCTTCCTGGACGGCAAGAGCCCCGAGCTGGTCGAGCGGATCGCCGCTGCCTCCCCGCTGGAGCGGCTCGGCACGCCCGAGGACATCGCGAGCGCCGTCGCCTTCCTGGCCGGTCCCGGCGGCCGGTGGGTCAACGGCCAGGTCCTGTTCGCCAACGGCGGCGTCGCCTGATCACCCGGCTCCCGTCCGCCCGCAACCGGCAAGAACACGCACCGCACGACAGGAGCGACACCCCATGTCCACTGTTCTCATCACCGGCGCCGCCACCGGCATCGGCAGCCTCACCGCCAAGGCGCTCGCCCTGGCCGGGCACCGCGTCTACGCGACGATGCGCGCCCCCGAGGGCCGCAATGCTCCTCGGGCCCGGGAACTGCGCGACTTCGCCGCCGCAAAAGATGCCGACATCCGCGTCGTCGAACTCGACGTCACCTCCCAGGAGTCAGCGGACCACGCCGTCCACGCGGTGGTCGCCGACTGCGGCGGGCTCGACGTGGTCATCCACAACGCCGGCCACCTGCTGGTCGGCTACGTGGAGGCGTTCACCGCCGAGGAGATCGCCCACCTCATCGACGTGAACACCCTGGGCGTCCAGCGACTCAACCGCGCCGCCCTGCCGCACCTTCGCGAACGCGGCCGCGGCACCCTGCTCTACGTCGGCAGCACCGTCCCGGTCACCACCCCGCCCTTCCTCGGTCCCTACGTCGTCTCCAAGGCCGCGATGGACTCGCTGGCCCTGGTCACCTCCTACGAGGTCTCCCAGCTCGGCATCGAGACCGTGATCGTCATGCCCGGCGCCTTCACCCAGGGCACCGACCACTTCCCCAAGGCCGGCCGCGCCGCCGACACCGCCGTCGCCGAGGCGTACAAGGCCCTGGACCCGCTGGTCGCCCGCAACGAGGAGGCCACCGCAAGCCTGTTCACCCCCGGGACCGAGGCCGACCCCGTCGTCGTCGCCGAGGAGATCGCCCGTCTCCTCGCCCTCCCGTACGGCGAACGGCCCTTCCGCAGCGTCGTCGACCTCACCAACTCCGAGGTCGAACAGGCCAACGCCGCCGCCACCGAGGCCCGCGCCGACTTCGTCCGCCGCATGGGCTTCGGCGAACTCCTCGAACTGCGCCACGCCTGACACCCCTTCCCCTGCGAACCTGTTGAGAAAGCGAGACCACCATGGCTGACTCCCAGCTCGGCGCGATCACCGACCTGCTGCGCGCCTCCCCGCTCGACATGGGCGGCGACCCGCACACGATGCGCATCGTCTTCGACGAGATGATCGGCTCCCACCCCGTCCCCGAGGACGTACGCACCATGACCGTCGAGCTCGGCGGCGTGAGCGCCATCGAGGTCACGGCGGGCGGCGGCGAGGTGTCGGGCGCGGTGCTGTACTTCCACGGCGGCGGCTACGCCCTCGGATCCGCCGCGACCAGCGTCGACCTGGCCGCCGACATCGCCCGCCGCTCCCGTACCACCGTCTACACCGTGGACTACCGTCTCGCGCCGGAGAACCCGTTCCCGGCAGCGGTCGACGACGCCCTCGCGGCCTATCGCGGGCTGCTCGACCGCGGCCTCCCCGCAGAGGCAATCACCGTCAGCGGGGAGTCCGCCGGCGGCGGGCTGGCCCTGGCCCTCCTGATCGCGCTCAAGGACGCCGGCCTCCCCCAGCCGGCGGCGGCCGCCGTCCTCTCCCCCTGGGCGGACCTCACCCAGTCCGGCCGCAGCCACGAGACCAAGGCCGCCGTCGACCCGGCCCTCACCCGGCAGGCGCTGTCCACCCGCGCCGACGACTACCTCACGGGCGCGGACCCCCGCTCCCCTCTCGCCAGCCCCCTCTTCGCCGACCTTCGCGGACTGCCCCCGCTGCTCATCCAGGCCGGAACCTACGAGATCCTCCTCGACGACGCAGTCCGGCTGGCCGCGAAGGCCGCCGACGACGACGTGGCGGCCACCTTGCAGACGTTCCCAGGTGCCCCGCACGTCTTCCAGGGGTTCTCCGCCGTCCTGGCCGAGGGCGCCCGGGCCCTGGACCAGGTCGGAGCCTTCCTTCGCACCCACCTCGACCGGCAGGCCGCCCAGGCCGGGCCGCCGCTCCTCGCTGAGACCGCCTCGCCGACGGACGGGAGCTGAGGTTCTGATTGCCGGCAGCACCAGGACGTAAGGGTCCGCCTCCGGCACCGACACCTTGCCCGTGCGTCCCGAGGACGTCACCGTCGCGCGTGGGAGGACTGCTGGATGCGGTCGATGAGGTGGTGCTGGTCGACCGCGTCGGCGAAGGTGGACGCCTCGGTGGTGCCGTCGGCCTTGTCGCGGGCGAAGGCCGCGTAGAGGTGGGCGAGGTCCTGGACGCTCACGTCGAGTGAGGTGTCGGGCAGGGAACGGTACTCCTCGGGTACGGGCAGTGCGGCGAGGGTGTGGGTGTCGCTGTCGCCGTCGGCGCCGTGAAGGGTGTTGTCCTCGGTGTTCTGGAAGGCGCGTGGGTTGGTGAGGCGCAGGAAGCCGTCGGTGCCGGTGATGTCGATCTGCAGACCCGTGCGGATCTTCTGGCCGCTCTCCAACTGGACGGAGAAGAGGCCGCCGTTGTCCAGCGTGCCGATGGCCATGACCTCGTCGGGGTTGGCGTTGGGCACGCTCTCGCCGGTCTCCTCGATGGTGATCTCGGGGAACTGGGTTCTGACGATCGCGGTGACGTCACTGGGGGGTCCGACGATCTGGAACAGGGCGTCGAGGAAGTGTCCGCCGTAGATGGAGAGCACGTGGGAGAAGTTGTCGGCGTCGATGGTCCACTCGACGGCGGCCGGCCGGACGGGCCCGAGCGGGTCGATGCCGACCGCGAGGCGGACGGCGCGCACGTCGCCCACGTAACCCTGCTTGATGAGGTCGCGTGCGTAGCGGGCGGAGGGCCCGAAGCGACGCTGGAGTCCGACGACGTGCCGCACCCCCTTGGCCTCGGCCAGGGCGAGCAGTTCTTCCGAGTCGGCGGTGCGGTTCGTCAGGGGCCACTCGGCGTAGACGTCCTTGCCGGCCGCGATGGCGGCTTTGACGAACGGGGCGTGCTGCGGAGCGGGGGTCAGCACCGCGACCAGGTCGACGTCGGGGTGCTCGACCAGTTCGTGGGGGTCTTCGAAGACGTGGGGGATGCCGAACCGGTCGGCCGCCCTCTGTGCCGACTCCTTGCGGCGCGCGGAGACGGCGGTCACCTCGAACTCCGGCAGGGACCGCAGGGCCGGGATGTGCCCGTAGGTGGCCCAGGCGCCTGCCCCGATGAGTCCGACCCGGATCGTCTGCTCGCCCATGCGCTGCTCCTTCAAGTGGGGGATGTGTGGGGGCTCGTGTGGTGGAGCCCAGTGTCGCTGGAGGGTGTGCGGGCCGCCGGGCGGCGTGGGCCGCCCGGCGGTGGTTCACCCGGCCGGCCGGCGGTCGCGGCGTCGGGTGGGGGTGGGAAAGCCGTGCCGGCGTGCGGCTACGGCCACGGCGAGTGCGGCGACGAGGATGACGAGCGTGCCCCAGGTCAGCGCTGCCGAGCCGGGGCCGCTGAGCAGGAGGCCGCCGAGGACTGCGCCGGCTGCGATGCCCATGTTCCAGGTGGTGACGACGAGGGACTGGACGACGTCGACGGCCTCGTCGGTGCCGGCCGCTTCGGCGGCGGCGGTCTGGAGCAGCGGTCCGGCGCCGCCGAAGGCGAGTCCCCAGATCGCGGCGGACGCGTAGACCAGCCATCCTGTGCCGGTGAACAGGCCCAGGAGCAGGGTCGCGAGGGCGAACAGGGTGAAGCCGGCCAGGACGAGGGTGCGCAGGTGGCGGTCGATGAGGACGCCGGTGATCCAGATGCTGGCGAGCGAGACGATGCCGAAGACGAGGAGGACGGTGTCGACGCGGTCGGCCAGTGCGGTGCCGTCGAGCAGGGGTGCGATGTAGGTGTAGAGGATGTTGTGGGCCAGTACGAAGCCCAGTGCGGCGGCCATCACCGGAAGCACCCCGGGCAGGGCGGCCGCTCGCCGCAGTGGCATCCGGGCCTGCCTGGTCTGGCCGGGGAAATCGGGCACGAGCGCGACGACCCAGACGATCAGGGCCAGGGTCAGGACGGTCATGATGCCGAAGGTGTAACGCCAGCCGACGAGGTCGGCCAGGAAGGTTCCGGCCGGCACGCCGATGGAGAGCGCGACCGGGGTGCCGGCGAGCGCGATGGCGGTGGCCCGGCCGCGCAGGTGCGGGGCGACCATGCGGCGGGCGTAACCGGCCATCAGCGCCCACAGCAGTCCGGCGACGACACCGCCGACGAAACGCGCCACCAGGGTCAGGGCGTACACGTCGGAGAGGGCGGTGACGGTGTTGGCGACGACGAACCCGGCGAGCGCGAGCAGCAGCACCCGCTTACGCGGCCATCCCATGGTCGCGGTGGTCAGCGGAACGGCGGCCGCGAGGGAGCCGATCGCGTAGATGGTCACCGTCTGGCCCGCGGCGGACTCGGTCACGCCGAGGCCGCTGCTCAGGGCGGGCAGGATGCCCGCGGGCAGCGCCTCGGTCATGATCGTGAGGAAGGCCGCCGTGCTCAGCGCGAGCAGGCCCGCGATCGGCAGCCGGTCGGCCCTGTCCGGGCTCTTCGTCGCTACGGGAGCCGCGGGGCCGGGGGGTCGTACGTGCGTCATGACCCCATGCTGAAACCTTGACATTAGTGCCAATGTCAAGCTGTGGCATCTGTCGCGGCTATACGACGGCGGCGGCCCTCGCTGGTGACGCCTCGGCGACGGCCCGCATATAGGCGTCGATGGCGTCCCGGTTGCGGGCGAGGCACTCGATACGCTGGTTCATCCGGTCCCGCTCACGCCCGAGGACGACCAGCAGCTCCGGGTCGGCGTCCTCGACCACGATGGTGTGCGGCTTGCCGAGGCACGGCAGCATCTGCTTGATGATGCGCGTGGGGATACCGCTGTCGATCAGCCCCCGGATCTGGAGCACCCGGTCCACCAGGTAGTCGTCGTACTCCCGGTACCCGTTGTCCAGGCGCCGGGGCGTGAGCAGTCCCTGCTGCTCGTAGTAGCGCAGCGACCGCGCGGGGGTGCCCGTCCGCTTCTCCAGCTCACCGATGCGCACGACGCGCCCCTCCACTTCCCGGGCCGACACCCGCCCATTTGACCTTGACACTAGTGTCAACGATAGACCCTGAGGAGATGGACCAGGCACTGCAGGGGACCGCCCGCGCCGTACCGGCGGACCGTCTTCCTCCCGGTGGGCTGCCGGCCCTTGCGGGCGCCGGGTTCCTCACCGTCATGCTGGAGACCATGCCGGCCGGGATCCTGCCCGCGATCAGCAGTGATCTCGGGGTGCCGGAGTCGGCCGCCGGTCAGACGGTGACCGTGTACGCGCTCGGGTCCATCGCCGGGGCCATCCCGCTGATCGGCGCGACGAGGAGGTGGCCGCGCCGGCGGCTCCCGCTTCTGGCCGTGGCCGGGTATGTCGTGACCAGCGTTGTCACCGGGCTGTCCAGCGACTTCACGCTGACGCTTGTCGCCCCGTTCACCGCGGGTGTGTTCGCGGGGACCCTGTGGGCGCTCATCGGCGGTTACGCCCGGCGCACGGTGCGTGTCCGGACGGCGCCATGCCTTCCCCGCCGACCGCGCACATGATTGAACCTGGGACTCAACACTTCCTCCCGCGGCGAGTCCTCCCTGCTGAAAGGAACACATTCACGATGAACAGCAACCCCTCGCCGCACAGCGAGCGACTGCGGCGCCCTTCGGATCTGCGGTCCCTCACGCTCGGGGAGACGAAGGTGACCTTCATACCGGACGGAGCGGTGAAGTTCTTGCCCCTCGGCTGGCTCCCGGCCAGCACCGAGGAGGCATGGGCCGCGCACCCCGAGTACCTGGACGAGTCCGGACAGCTCACCGGGTCCATCGGCGCCCTTCTCGTCGAGCACGGCGGTCGTGCGCTGCTGATCGACGCCGGGTTCGGGCCCCGGGCGCTCGCGGCCGAACCCGGCAGCCCCATCGGAGCCCTGTACGGCGGCGACCTCCTGGACAGCCTTGCCCGGGCCGGCCGCAGCCCGGAGGACATCGAGGCCGTGGCCATCACCCACCTGCACGGCGACCACGTCGGCTGGCTCGCCCAGCCCCTCCCCTCGGGCGGCGGTTCGCCCGCCTTCCCGCAGGCCGAGTACCTGCTCACCGAGCCGGAATGGGCCGCGCGGCACACCATGGAGGCACACGGGGTGGACAAGGACCTGATCGACGCGATGACCCCCAAGGTCCGCATCGTCGCCGACGGACAGGAGATCTTCCCCGGCGTCCGGGTCCAGCTCGTGCCCGGCCACACCCCCGGTCACACGGCCTACGTCATCACCTCCGGCGAGCAGCGGATGATCGCCTTCGGCGACGCGATGCACTCACCGATCCAGATCACCCACCCCGAGTGGTCCGCCGCCCCCGACCACGACACCGCCCAGTCCACCGACTTCCGCCGCCGGCTCGTCGCCGAACTCCAGGAACCCGGCACCATCGGATTCGGCGTCCACTTCGCCGACGTCGTCTTCGGCCACGCCCACCAGGACGAGAACGGCCTCACCTGGCGATCCGCGGGCTGATCAGCAGCGGCAGGCTCCTCGACCCCGCCGGCTCGCCGCTCCAGCTCGACCTTGTCCTTGCCCCCATCCTTCGAAGGGAAGTACCCCCGCATGACCGCCTCCTCTCCCACCGCCCGCCCCGCCGAGGCCTCCGGCACCTTCCGCCTCGGCGGTGACCTGGAGATCAACCGTCTCGGCTACGGCACCATGCAGCTCACCGGCCCCGGCGTCTGGGGCTGGCCGAAGGACCGCGGCGAGGCCGTCCGGGTCCTGCGGCGCGCCGTCGAGCTCGGCGTGAACTTCTTCGACACCGCCGACAGCTACGGCCCCGATGTCGCCGAGCCGCTGCTGCGCGAGGCCCTGCACCCCTACGGCGACGACATCGTCATCGCCACCAAGGCCGGCAACACCCGCCAGGGCCCGGGCCTGTGGACGCCCGTCGGCCGTCCCGCCTACCTGCGCCAGCAGGCCGAGATGAGCCTGCGCCACCTCGGCGTGGAACGCATCGACCTCTTCCAGCTCCACCGCATCGACCCCGACACCCCGCTGGAGGACCAGGTCGGCGAGCTGAAGAAGCTCCAGGACGAAGGCAAGATCCGCCACATCGGCCTCAGCGAGGTCACCGTCGCCCAGGCCGAAGCGGCCCAGCGGATAACCCCGATCGTCTCCGTCCAGAACCTCTACAACCTCACCGACCGCTCCGCCGAGGAACTCCTCGACTGGTCGGCCGAGCGCGGCATCGGCTTCATCCCCTGGTTCCCGCTGGCCACCGGCAAGCTCTCCGGCGAGGGCAGCCCGCTCACCGAACTGGCCAAGCAGCACGACGCCACCCCCGCCCAGCTCGCCCTCGCCTGGCTTCTCAAGCGCTCCCCCGTCATGCTCCCCATCCCGGGGACGTCCAGCGTGGCGCACCTCGAGGACAACCTGGCCGGCGCGACGATCGAGCTGACCGACGAGGAGTTCGCCGTACTGGCGGAGGCCGGCGCCGAGTAGGACGGGTCCGCCGACCACACCATGTGACCCGGGCCGCCGCGACCACGGCCGGCGAGCCCCGGGTCACGGGATGACACGGGGCTTGAGAGCCAAGCCGGCACACATGAAGGAGCAGAGCATGAGTGAGGTGATCCGGGTCGGGCTCATCGGCGCGGGCGGCTGGTCCACCTACGGGCATCTCCCCGCGCTGCGGTCACTGCCCGAGTTCGAGGTGGTGGCCGTCTCCGCGCGCCGCGAGGAGTCGGCGAAGAGGGCGGCCGAGAAGTTCGGCATCCCGCGCGCCTACGGCACCCCCCAGGAACTGATCGACGACCCCGGCATCGACCTCGTGGCCGTGGTGACACCGTCCCCGCAGCACGCCCCGTACGTGAAGGCTGCCATCGAGGCCGGCAAGGACGTCTACAGCGAGTGGCCCCTGACCACCCGCACCGCCGACTCGGAAGAACTCCTCGCGCTGGCCGAGGCCAGGGGCGTACGGCACATCGTAGGCCTCCAGCGCCGCCTAGGCCCCGCCGCGCGCTACGCCCGCGACCTGATCGCCCGCGGCTACGTCGGGGACGTACGGGCCGCCCGCATGTCGGTCGGCGTGGACGCCTTCACCCCGACCATGCCGGGCGCGGTCGCGTGGACCTTCGACGTCGACAACTACACCCACGTGCTCTCCATCTACGGCGGGCACTTCCTCGACGTCCTGTCCCAGCTCGCCGGCCCGCCCAAGGACCTCACCGCGGTGGTCGAGACCCAGTTCCCCGAACTCACCGTCGAGGAGACCGGCGAGACGTTCCCCTCCGCCAAGCCCGACGCCGCCATGGTCATCGGCACCCTGGCCCGCGGCGGCCTGTTCTCCGTCCAACTGGAGGGCGGCCAGAAGTTCCCCACCGGCCTGCAGATCGACATCACCGGCACCGAGGGCGTCCTGCGCCTCACCAACGAACGCGCCTTCCAGAACACCGAGGACAACACCGTCCAGGGCGTCAACGGCGACAGTGCCACACCCTCCCTCGCCGTACTGCCCGTACCCGAGGAGTACCGCTCCCTCCCGGACAGTTCGCTCGACGAGAGCGTCCAAGACCTCGCCCACCTCTACGCCGCATTCGCCCGCGACAGGACCGACGGCACCACCGACGCGACCACCTTCGCCGACGCCGTCGACCAGCACCGCCTCATCGACCGCATCCAGCAGTCGTCGCTTCGGGCCTAGCATTCACCGGCTCCTCACTGACCCCGGCATGGTCCGCTGACCAGTACGGCTGAAGGCTGACCAGTACGGCTGAAGGGAGTTGACCTATCCGTCGGGTGGTTCGATCTCGGTCGCCGGCGTCTGTCGGGTGGCCGCCCACGACGCCAGGAGCGGCAATTTGTCAGCGGCCGGTGTGCCCGCGGGTGCGGTGTGGATGTTGAGGTGCAGGCCGGGTTCGGCGGGCAGGCCCAGGGTCTCGACGTCCAAGTCGAGCCGGCCCACGATCGGATGGCGCACCCGCTTGCGGCCGGACCGGCGCAGCCGCACGTCCTGGGATGCCCACCGCTGCCGGAACAGCTCACTGCACGTCGACAGTTCGCCGACCAGGGCGATCAGTTCCTCGTCGTGCGGATCGCGGCCGGCTTCCATGCGGAGCTTCGCGGCCCCGGCACCGGCAATTCGGCGCAGACCTTTGACCCGACGGTTGCCGCCGTAAGCGGGCAGGCCCGCCTGCTCGGGTGCGATGCGGGCGCGACGCGAGCCGAGAAACTCCCGGATCTCGGTGCGTGGATCCATGGTGGCCATTCCCTCACCGTATGATCCGACAACGCGGCGAGGTGCCGTAGCTGTCGTCGCACGCCCGCCAGGAATTGCGGGACAGCCCTTGAAGCCCTGCCAACGCACAAGGGACAGAATGGGTGCATGGGATCCAGAGAAGCACCGAGTGTTTCGGATGGCGCCGAGCCTGATCAGGGTGGTGTCGTGGAGGCCGCGTGGCAGCGGCTGCTCCATCGCGAGGACATGGACACCAGGCTGGTGCGAGCCGCGCATGCCGAGCCGCTTCTCCGGCAGCTTCATCCCTCCAGCAGCCACCAGGACCTGCACTTCAGCAGGTGCACCGGCGACTGGTCCTGGGATGTTCCGTTCATCATGCATCTTCCTGGTGGACGCTACCTCGTCGCGGGACCGTCCCGTTCCCAGATCGTCGGGGAGGCGGACACCGCCGAGGAGGCCGTCGCTCTGGTCGTCGGTGGTCTGCCATCCGGCTGTGGCCCCGCGGTCGTCGGGCGCGGGGAGGAACTCGACCGCCTCGCCATGGCCCCGCCGGAGTAGACTCTTTTATTCGAAACGCAGAAGGAGCCCGTCGCGATGAATATGCGACGGGCTTCTCGGCTGTTCCGCGGTGCGGGCGGTCAGGCCGCCTTCCCGGCAAGTTCTGCGGTGGCGAGGACGTGTGCGCCCGGGCCCAGGCGTACCGGCGGGCAGCCGGGCAGCTCCGCGGTGGCCTCGCAGCCGTCCGGGATCTCGGCGTGGGCGGTCAGGCCGCCGGACGCGGTCAGTTCCCACGCCAGGGAGACGGTTCCGTAGGGGGTCTCGTGGCGGGTGCGGGCCCAGGTGATGCCACCGCCGGGACGCGGTCGCAGCACGAGGGACCGGTAGCCGGGGGCGGTGGCGTTGATGCCGCCCACCGTACGGTGCAGCCAGTCGGCGACGGCGCCCAGCGCGTAGTGGTTGAACGAGGTCATGCCGCCCGGGTTGAGGGTGCCGTCGGGGCGCATGCTGTCCCATCGTTCCCAGATCGTCGTGGCCCCCATGGTCAACGGGTAGAGCCAGGAGGGGCACTCGGTCTGGGTGAGCAGGCGGTAGGCGACGTCGAGGTGCCCGGTGTCGGTGAGCGCGTCGCAGATCAGCGGGGTGCCGACGAAGCCGGTGGAGATGCGGGCGTCGTCGGCGAGGACGAGGGCGGCGAGGCGGTCGCCGGCGGGTCCGCGCTGCTCGGCGGTGAGCAGGTCGAAGGCGAGGGCGACGGCGTAGGCGGTGGCGCTGTCGCTCGTCATCCGCCCGGTCGGCAGGACGTGGCGGCGCCGGAACGCCTCGGCGACCTCCCGGGCGAGGGCCGCGTACCGTGCGGCGTCCGCCGCGTTGCGCAACTCCGCGGCGGCCAGCGCGAGGTGGCGGGCGGAGTGGGCGAAGTAGGCGGTGGCGACGAGGTAGCGGTCGGTGCGGCCGGCGGCCGGGTCGTCGGGCGGGGCGGCCGGGTCGAGCCAGTCCCCCAGTTGGACGCCGGTGTTCCACAGGCGGGTCGGTCCGGCGAGGCGTTCGACCAGGTCGACCCATGCCTTGGCCATGGGGTAGTGGCGGTGCAGGAGTTCCCGGTCGCCGAAGCGCCGGAAGAGCGTCCAGGGGGTGAGGGTGACGACGTCTCCCCAGGCGGCCCCGGGGTGGACGGGCGTCCACATCGGTTCGCCCGGGATGACGGGCACGTACCAGGGGACCGTGCCGTCGGGGAACTGCTCCAGGCCGACGTCGGTGAGCCAGGAGTCGAGCAGCCCGGCGCAGTCGTAGAGGAAACTCGCGGTGGGCGCGAAGACCTGGATGTCGCCGGTCCAGCCGAGGCGTTCGTCGCGCTGGGGGCAGTCGGTGGGCAGGTCGACGAAGTTGCCGCGCATGCTCCAGACGACGTTCTCGTGCAGCCGGCTGACCAAGGGGTCGCTGCACTCGAACCAGCCGGTGCGGCGCATGTCCGTGTGGTACACGCGGGCGGTCACCGAGCCGGTCGTCAACTCTCCCGGCCAGCCGGTGATCTCGGCGTGCCGGAAGCCGTGCAGGGTGAAGCGGGGTTCCCAGGTGAGCGGGCCTTCGCCGGAGAGGATCAGGGTGTCGACGGACGTCGCCTCGCGCAGCGGGCGGGTGGCCAGTTCGCCGTCCTGGAGGACTTCGGCGTGCCGGAGGGTGAGGGTGGTGCCGGCCGGGCCGTCGACGGTGACGCGGAGGCGGCCGACGAGGTTCTGGCCGAAGTCGAGCAGGTGGCGGCCGTCGGCGGTACGGGTGACGGAGACCGGGGCGATCTCCTCGGTGCAGCGCACGGGCGGGCCGAGGGGGGCGACGAGGGTGGCGGGGTCGCGGGTGCCGGTGCGCACCGCTGACCACTCCCCCGTGTCCGCGCCGGACGGGGTGGCCCAGGCGGGGTCGTGCAGCCGGGCGTCGAAGGTCTCGCCCTCGTACAGGCCGCTGGTCAGGACCGGGCCGGGGGCGGCGCGCCAGGTGTGGTCGGTGGCGATGACGGCGGTGGTGCCGTCGTCGTAGATCACCTCCAGTTGGGCGATGAGCGACTGGTCGGTGCCGTAGATGTTGCGGGTGCCGCCGTCGAAGCCGTACTTGCCCCGGTACCAGCCGTCGGCGAGCCAGGCGCCGAGGGTGTTGGCGCCGTCGGTGAGTCGGTCGGTGACGTCGTGGGTGCGGTAGCGCAGCCGGTGCGGGTAGACCGTCCAGCCCGGCGCCAGGATCTCGTCGCCGACCCGCCGGCCGTTGATCTCGACCTCGTACAGGCCGTGGGCGGTGACGTGGAGGCGGGCGCGGGCGACCGGCCGGGTGAGGGAGAAGTCCTTGCGGACGCGGGCGGGGCGGCGCATCGCCTGCGGGTCCTCGTCCCACCCGGCGCCCACGGGGACGGCGCTCCAGTCGGCGGGCTCCAGGAGGCCGGCCTCGACGACCGCCGTCTCGCTCCACCGCGACGGCTCGGCGGCGCCCGGCCTCCACAACCGTACCCGTACTCCCACGCGTTCCCGGGAGACCAGGGGGTCCCCGGGCCACGGCATCAGCATCTGGCCGGCGCCCTCGATCCGGCCGGAGCGGCGTACCCGCCCAGCTCGGTCGAGTTCGACTTCGTACGCCTCCTGGGAGCCGCTGCCCGGCGGCAGCGTCCACGACAGGCGGGGGGCGCGGACGCCGACGCCGAGGCCGTCCGGGAGGTGTTCGAAGGACACCGGCGAGGGTTGAGGGGGGAGCAAGGCGGGACCTTTCGTCACAAGCAGCGGCAGCAGGCGGGGGTCGGTCGCGGCCGGGGTCAGCCCTTGACCGCTCCCGCGGTGAGGCCCTTCATGACCTTCTGGTTGAGGAAGAGGTAGATCAGGAGGGTGCCGAAGACGTTGAGGCAGACGGCGGCGAAGAGCGGGCCGTACTGGGTGGCGCCGAAGTCGCCGGTGAAGTTGAGCAGGCCGACCTGGACGGTGCGCAGGTCCTGGTTGTTGGTGAAGGTCAGGGCGATCAGCAGGTCGTTCCAGATGAAGAAGAACTGCACCAGGCCGACGGTGAGCAGCGCGTTGCGGACCAGGGGGACGCTGATGGTCCAGAAGGCGCGCAGGATGCCGGCGCCGTCGATGGTGGCGGCCTCGAACAGCTCGCGCGGCACGGTCCGGTAGTAGGTGGCCATCATGAAGACGGTCAGGGGCAGTCCGGTGCCGGTGTAGGTGAGGATCAGCGGCCACAGGGTGCCGGACAGGCCGGTCTGGAAGTAGACGGTGAACAGGGGCAGCAGGATCATCTGCGGCGGGACCATCATCCCGGCGAGGAAGATCAGCAGGGTGAGGCCGCGGCCCTTCCAGACCATCACCTGGAGGGCGAAGCCGGCGGCCGTGCCGAGGAGCAGCATCAGCGCCAGCGCGGGGACGACGGCGAGCAGGCTGTTCTGGACGTACAGGCCGATGTGGCCGGTCGTCCACGCCTCGGTGTAGTTGCCCCACTCCCAGGTGGTGGGCAGGGACCAGGTGGAGTGGTTCAGGTAGTCGTCGTTGGACTTGAGCGAGGTCAGGAACATCCAGATCATCGGGTAGATCTCGACGACCAGCAGCAGGGTGACGACGATCTTCACCCACAGTCGGCTGCCCCGGCGGCTTCGCCGGGCGCGGGGTGCCTTCCCGGGCCGGCTGCCGCGACCGCTCGCGGAGGTCTTCACAGGTGTGCCGATGGTGGCCATGGGGTCAGCCCTCCGTGAGGTCGCGCCGCGAGACGCGGTGGACGACCAGGCTCACCAGCAGGCACACCACGGTGAGCAGCAGGGCGATGGTGCTGCCGTAGCCGTAGTCGCTGTAGGTGAACGACGTCTGGAACATGTACAGGGTCAGCGGGGTGGTGCCGCTGCCGGGGCCGCCGTTGGTGAGGGCGACGATGGAGTCGAAGACCTTCAGCGTGCCGTTGATGCTGAAGATCAGGGACGACATCAGCACGGGCAGGGAGAGCGGCAGCACGATGTGGCGCACCAGCCGCAGGCCGGTGGCCCCGTCCAGGCGGGCGGATTCGAGGACCTCGTCGGGGATGTCGACCAGCCCGGCGAAGAGGAGCACGGCGTAGAAGCCCATCGAGCGCCAGATGTCCATGCCGGCCAGCACCCAGAAGGCGCTGCCCGCGCTGCCGAAGAAGTCGATGGAGTCGATACCGACCGCGTTGAGCAGGGAGTTGACCGGTCCGGTCTGCGGGGCGACCTGGAAGAACTTCTGGAAGAGCAGACCGACGGCGACCGTGGGCAGGACCACGGGGAAGAACACCAGGGTGCGGATCAGCGCGGAGGCGCGCTTGAGGAAGAAGACGTAGAGCAGCGCGAGGAGATAGCCGGCGATCACCTGGCCGGCCGTGACGACCGCGGCGTACTTCAGGGTGAACCAGAGGGCGTCGTGGACGGCCGGGTCGTCCACGACGCGGGAGAAGTTGGCGACACCGTTGCCGGTGAAGCCGTCGATGGTGTTGCCCTCGGTGAAGGAGTAGCCGAGCGACCACACCATGGGGACCAGCATGATCAGGGAGTAGACGAGAAGAGCGGGACCGAGCAGGAGCGCGATCGCTCTGCGGTCACCGAGTACGCGGTGCATGGGTGGTGTCCACTTCGTTTCCGGAGAGACCTGCCTGAGGGCGGCGGGGGGGCGGCGCGCACGGCCGGCGTCAGGGAAGCCGGCGGGCCGCCCCCGGCCGGTCACCGGGCGGCGAGCGCGTCCTGGACGGTCTGCATGAACTTCTCCGGGCTCAGGCTCCCGGCGACCAGGCCGGCCGCGTTGGTCTGGCTGACGGTGGTGGCCTTGGTGCTGAACAGGGCCTCGAACCACAGCACGTTCTGCTTCGAGGCGCTGATGGTGTCGCGGACCTGGGTGGTGACCTCGTTGGCGTCCCGCACCTCGGCGTTCACCTTGAAGCCGGAGATCGAGCCGTGGTCCTTCAGCGCGGTGGCGCCGTAGTTCTTCGCGATGCAGGAGACCCAGTCGCCGGTCTTCCGGTCGAAGGACTTGGCGCCGAGGGTGATGCCGAGGCCGACGTTGGAGGGGTACTGGTCCGCCGAGCCCTTGCCGTTCGCGACGGCCGGGAACGGCATGAAGCCGACGTTCTCCGCGCCGACCTTGTTCTGCTTGTCGTCGGCGATGTTCGCCAGTGCCCAACTGCCCATGTAGAACATGGCGGCCTTGCCGGCCAGGAACTGGTTCATCGAGGTGTCGTAGTCGATGGAGCCGACGCCCTTGCCGAAGTAACCCTTCTTGCCCAGGGCGGCGATCTCCTCGGCGGCCCTCACGTACTCGGGGTCGGTCAGCTTCGCCTTGCCGTCGGCGACCTTCCGCAGCGCGTCCGGGCCCAGGCTGCGGTAGAGGTAGCCGCTGATCAGACGAGTCAGCGGCCAGCCCTGCTGACCGGACGCGGAGAACGGCTGGATGCCCTTCGCCTTCAGCGTCGCGGCGTCCGAGACCAGTTCGTCCCAGGTGCCGGGCGCCCTCAGCCCGTTCTCCTGGAAGATCTTCTTGTTGTAGAAGATGCCCTCGATGTTGTACTCGTACGGCAGCACCTCCAGCTTGCCGCCGTACAGCGCCTTCACCGTGGAGACGGCGGCCGGCTCCAACTGGTCGAGGACGCCGAGGGACGTCAGCTCCTTCTCCAGGTCGGCGACCTTGCCGGACTTGGCCAACTGCTGGGTGAGCGCCGGGGCGTTGCCCGCCGCGAACTGCACCGGCAGGGCGTCCTGCCCGGCCAGGAGCTGGAGCTTCTGGTCCAGGCTCGCCTGCGGAACGGTCTCCACCTTCAGCGGCAGAGCGTCGTTCGCCGCCTCGCACTCGCCCTTGGCCATCGCGGTCAGGGCCGTCTTGACGGTGGTGTTCTCGGTGACGCTCAGATAGCTGAAGTCCGCGGGCGCCGAGGCACCGGAGCCGCCGCCGCCTCCGCAGGCGGTGGCGAGCAGCGCCAGTGACGCCGTTCCGGCGGCGAACAGACTCAGTCGTGTACGACGGGCACGGGGCATGCGCAGGGACACGGGAAACTCCCAAGGTCATGGAGCGGGAAGGCCAGGTGCAAGAAAGCGCCAAGGGCTGAACAGGGCCCGGCGACACACGAGAGTCACGTAAAACGTTCTCTGCGTCGAGTGGGCAACACCCTGCACCTCGCCTCAGGTTCCGTCAAGACACGGCCCGGTAACGCGACGGAGACACGCAAGGGACTTGACGGGCACCGGGGGTTAGCGTGTAGACCGTTATACCCACAGCGATGCGGACTTGAGGTAGGCCGATGGATCGGGCTGGCGCAGCCAAGCAGAACAGACGCGTGACCATCACCGATGTGGCCCGGCACGCGGGCGTCTCCACCGCCGCCGTGTCCAAGGTGCTGCGCAGCGCCTACGGCGTGAGCGAGGGCATGCGGGAGAAGGTCACGGCGGCCATCGCCGAACTCGGCTACCGCCCGCACGCGGCGGCACGGGGCATGCGCGGCCGGACCTACACGATCGGCGTACTCCTCGACAACGTGCGCAACGCCTTCTTCGCCGACATCCTCGACGGCATCCGCGACGAACTCCGGCAGACCGAGTACACCGTGCTGATCGGTGCCGCCGGCTTCGACCCGGAGGATCAGGCGAAGACCATCCGTTCCATGGTCGACCGTCAGATGGACGGGCTGATCCTCATCGCCCCGGGAACCCCGCGGGCCGAAGTGCTCGCCACGGCCGCGACGACGCCTACCGCGGTCATCGGCCACCACGACACGGACGAGACCCATGACACGGTCGTCGACGCCGACGACACCGGGGCCGGCCTGGTCGTGGACCATCTCGTCGCCCTGGGCCACCGCGACATCGCGCTGGTGTCCGCGCCCGGCACCAGGGCCAACCGGTGGAAGCGCACGCCCGAAGCGGTCCTGCGAGACGGCTATGTGAAGGCCATGGAGCGCCACGGCCTGGCCGGGCACGCCCAGGTGCACCACGCCGCCTACTCCGACGACGGCGGATTCAAGGCGGGTATGACCCTGCTGACCGCCGACCGCCCGCCCACCGCCGTCATGACCGGTGCCGACGTCGCCGCCCTGGGCATCTACCGGGCCGCCCACGAACTGGGCCTGCGCATCCCCGACGACCTCTCGCTCGCCGGCTACAACAACACCGCCCTCGCCGCCCTGGCACCCGTCCAGCTCACCAGCGTCGACCAGGCCGGCCACACCATGGGCTCCACCGCCGCCCGCATGCTCGTCGAACGGGTGGAGGGCCGAAGGGACAGAGCCATGCAGACCACGATGACCCCCCGCCTGGTGGTGCGCGGCACCACCGCGCCGCCCCGGAGCCGATAGGCCGTGGACCGACCGTCCGCCGCGGCCCTTCACACCTCCGGCCCCGCGGGACGGAGGGCGGGGCGGGACAGCCGGGCGCGTCCCCGGGTAGGCATCAAGGACCGCCGTCACGGGGCACTGGGCGCCATGGGCGAGGCCGGTCTCCCGGCCGCGGCCCTGCGCGAGCTGCCCTGCGCCGCCCTCACCGTGGGCGCCGGCAAGGACGCCGGGTACCGCGTCCTCGGACTTCGGCAGCGGCCCACCGCCGTCTTCTGCGCCAACGACCTGCTTGGCCCTGGGCGTGCTGCAGGCACTGTACGAGGCCGGACTCAGGGTGCCCGACGACATCGCCGTGGTGGGGTACGACGACATCGAGTTCGCCGCGTCCGCCGTCGTGCCGCTGACCTCCGTCCGGCGGCCCGCCGTCGCCATGGGCCGGGAGGCGGGGCGCCTCCTCATCGAGGACACGGCCAGCGGCTGTCCACACGAACACGCGCACATCGCCCTTCAGCCGGAACTTGTCGTGCGCCGGTCGACCATGGCGGTACCGGTCAGGTGAGCCCCGCCGACCACGACCGGTGCGGGCCGCGGGAGCGCGCCGGGTGAGGACGCACGACCTGCGTCGATGATGCCTTCCGGCGGTCCCGTCGGACGCCGGTGGAACGATGCGCGTACCGGATGCCGTCCCTCCAGCGGGTGGATGGCATCCCGCGGGACACCCCGTACCCACTCGCCCGCCGATGCGGACCGCGAGGACCCGGGGAGCCTCGTCACCGCCATGCCATTGACAGCGGGGAAACACCCTCACGATATGATCTGTACACCAATGATTTCTGTACGGATCATTGCGGAGTCGCGTCCGGCCGCCCCGCCTCACCGTGCCCTCCCGTGCCGGCCCATGGAGGCCAGATGCCCGTCACCCGCACCCCGCTGCACCTCGCCGTCGTCGGCTACCTCGACCACAAGGCCGAGATGGAGTACACCACCTCCGTCGCCGACCTCGGCGTGTTCCTCAAGGCCAACTCGTCCGTCATCGGTCCCGGCGACGACATCCGCCTGCCCTACACCGACAAGCGGACCGACCAGGAAGGCGAACTGGGCGTCGTCATCGGCCGCACCGCCTCCCACGTCGGCGCCGACGAGGCACTGGGCTACGTTTTCGGCTACACCTGCGTGCTGGACATCACCGTCCGCTCCGGCGAGGACCGCTCCACCCGCAAGTCGTCCGACACGTTCACGCCGCCGGGGCCCTGGATCGTGACCGCCGACGACATCCCGGACCCGGACGCCCTGGACCTGCGCTGCGACGTGGGCGGCACCACCAGGCGGCCGGGCCCTCGTAGACTCCCTCACACACCGGCCGTCCCCTCGGCCGGCACCACCTCGGCGGAAGACGGACGGAACACTGTGGCGCGCGCACTGGAACTGCACAACTACGTCGGACACCTGATCCGGCGCGCGGAACAAGTGCACACCGCCCTGTGGTACCAGCGTGTGTCGAGGGAGATCACCTCCCAGCAGTTCGCCGTCCTCAACGCCCTCAGCCGGGACCCCGGCATCGACCAGCGCACTCTCGCGCGTCTCACCTCTCTGGACCGCTCCACCGTCAACCACATCGTTCGCCGCCTGACCGACCAGCACCACGTCAGCCAGGTACGCGACGAGGAGGACCGCAGGCGCACCCTGCTCGACCTCACCGCTCAGGGAACCGCCCTCCTCGACTCCCTGATCGGCCCGGCCGAGGCCGTCAACGAGCGACTCCTCGACGCCCTTCCCGGCGACGAACGACAGCGGGCCGTGGAGATCCTCCGCAAGATCGCGACATTGGACAGCGAGTCGTAGCCCGGACTCCTGCTCCCTTTTTCGCCGGTCGGAGGTGAGCGGGGCTTCCGGATGGCCGCGGCCCACTGGACCGGCCCGCGACGCACCGCGTCTGCCGCGGTCCGACCGTTCACGGACGTACCGCGGCGGTCGGCACGGCGTACGCCGGCACCGGCACCGCGTGCCCGGTCACCCGGACCCGCCGCGAACCGGCGTCCACGGTGACGGTGAGCACACTGGGGCGTCCCATGTCCTCGCCCTGGTGGACGACGACCCGGCCGTCGGCGGGGGCGAGCCCGAGATCCCGCAGGTAGCCGCCGAACGCGGCCGCGGCGGCGCCGGTCGCCGCGTCCTCGACCACCCCGCCGACGGGGAACGGGTCGCGGGCCGCGTACCGCGACGGGGAGAGCCGGTGCACCAGATGTACGGTGGTCCAGCCGTGGCGGCGCATCACCGCGGCCAGCGCGTCGAAGTCGTAGTCGAGGCCGGCCAGCCGTTCCCGGGTGCCGGCCGCCAGGATCAGGTGGTGCACGCCGCCGAACCCGACGTGCGGCGGCAGCGCCGGGTCGAGGTCTTCGGTCCGCCAGCGCAGCGCGGCCAGCGTCGCGTCGAGTTCCTCGGCCGTGGCCGGACGGGTCCGGGTGGGCACGCTGGTCAGCGTGGCTTCGACCGCTCCGGACGCCGAGGCGGCCGTGTCGAGGGCGATCTCGCCCGCCGGAGTCGCGAACACGACGGTTCCGGTGCCGATACGTTCGGCGAGGGCGACCGCCGTCGCGACGGTGGCGTGTCCGCAGAAGTCGACCTCCGCGAGCGGACTGAAGAAGCGGAGGGTGAACCTGCGGGCGGCGAGATCGGACGCGGTCACGAACGCCGTCTCGGAGTAGCCCACCTCGGCGGCGACGGCCCGCATCGCATCGGCGTCGAGCGCCGCTGCGTCGAGGACGACACCGGCGGGATTTCCGCCGGACGGGTCGGTGGTGAACGCGGTGTAGTGCAGGACCGGGACCGGGACCGGGGAGTGGCGCCCGGTCCCGGCGGAGACGTTGCCTGTGGCCTCGGTGGGGACGTCGTCTGTGGCCTCGGTGGGGACGTTGTCTGTGGTCATGTCTCCACCCTGGCAGCGGTGCGCCATGAAGGGAATCGATGATTCTCGATGCCTGCCATCGGATTCCCCGATGGCAGTAGGCTGAGGCCGTGGAGACCCAACTGATCCGGACGTTCCTGGTCGTCGCCCGTACCCGGAACTTCACGACCGCGGCCGGTGAGCTGCACCTGTCGCAGTCGACCGTGACCGCGCAGATCCAGACCCTGGAGAGGACGCTCGACGTCCGCCTTTTCGACCGGGTCCCGCGCGGCGCGCACCTCACAGACGCCGGGCGGCGCCTGCTCCCCGCCGCTGACGCGGTGCAGGACGCGGAGCAGCGGCTGCGGGCGGCCGCCCGTGCCGACGCCGTGCCCGGCGGCGTCGTCGCCGTCGCCGCGGGGGACACGCTCTGCTCGCTGCACCTGCCGGAAGTCATCGCCTCCTTGCGCGGCTCGCACCCCGGCATCGGCGTGCACCTGCGGCCGGCGGGCACCCGCGCCGCACTCGACGCGCTGCTCAGCGGCCGTGCCGACCTCGCCCTGCTCCTGGAGGACACCGTCGAGCACCCGGACGCGCACACCGAGGTCCTCGCCAGGGAGCCGCTGCAGTTCGTCGGCCCGCCCGGCCACCCGCTCACCACCCGTGACACCCCGGCGACCTGGCGGGAACTGGCCGCCGAGGACGTGTACCTGCACGAGGAGGGCTGCTCCTACAGCGACCGGATCGCCGCGCACCTGCGAGCGACCGCCGCCGGCGACCGCTTGTTGACGCGCCTGGGCAGCAGCGAGGCCGTCCGCAACTGTGTGGCCGCCGGCCTCGGCATCAGCGTGCTGCCCCGCTCGGCCGTCCACCACGCCCTCGCCGCTGGGACGCTGCGGCCCGTCAACGGTCCCGCCGTGGACGACGTACCCGTCCGACTCGCCCGCCACCGCACCCGCTTCGCCTCCCCGGCCGTGCGGGTGGTGGCCCAGGCGCTGACCGACCACTTCACCGCCGGTTGAGCGGGGCGCGAGCCCTGTGCGCCGGTCGTCCCGTCGGCGTCCTGGAATCCCGGTCCCACCCGGTCCCGTCACCGTCCACGCGCCCCGGGGCGTCATACGGCCACCTGTGCTCACGCAGCGGTGGCTCGATCTCAGCTCCGGTCCTCCCGCGGGGCCATGACGTCCGAACGGGCGCCGGAGGCGAGGGAGTCCGGGTTCAGTTCCTCGACCAAGCGGTACAGCAGCCGGTGCAGGGTGCGGTTGTCCCCGGAGGAGAAGAGCGAGGTCGTCTCGGTTTCGATGCGACCGGCGACCGTATCGGCGCGGGCGCTCGCGGCGTGCCCCTCCTCGGTGACGAACAGGCACATGCTGCGGCGGCTGGTCGGATGCGGCTCACGGCGCAGCAGCCCTCTGCCGATGAGCTGGTTCACGGCGGCTCCCATCGACTGGGCGGTGATGCCGGAGCGGCGCGCGATGTCCGCCGAGGAGAGTCCCGGGGTGCGCACGGTGTGGATCAAGGCGTTGTACTGCGCCAGAGTGAGGTCCAGGGCACGCAACTCCCGCTCCAGCCGTCCGGCGATGTTCTGCGAGAACTGCCAGGCGAGATATCCGATGGTGGGAAACACGGTGTCCGTCACGCCTCCAGTCTAGGAACAGGTGCCTTGCGTCCGGTCCCTTGAGCTGCGGCTCAGCCGGCGGCCCGGCGGCGCGGGGCGTGGGAATCGCGCCAGTAGAGCGCCGCGGCGGCGGCCAGGGCCCATGCCGCGAGGACGAGGACGCCGACGAGCAGGCCGTCGTTGTTGAAGTGGGACAGGCCCTGGAGGGCCCGCACGCCGACCCCCACCGGAAGGACGGAGGAGAGCGGGTGCAGCCAGTCCGGCAGGTAGGCGGTGGGCAGCGTGCCGCCGCTCGTCGCGTTGCCGAAGGTCAGCAGGATCACGGAGGCCAGGGACATGCCGGCCTTGCCGAACAGCCGCATGAACGCCATGGTCGTGCCGCCGACGGCCGCCGCCATCAGGGCGATGACTCCCGCGAGCCCGAGGAAGGACCCGGGCAGTGCCGCGAATCCGAGGCTGCCGGTGATCAACGCCACGATGCTGCCGCCGAGCACGCTGAAGGCGCCCAGACTGGCCATCCGCCAGCGGTACTCCAGGCGCGGCGCCATCTGATAGGTCATCATGCCGAACAGGAAGCCCGCCAGAACGATGCCGAAGCCCGCGTAGAACACGGACATGCCCCTGCTGTCGCCGGCCGAGGCCGGAGCGACGTCCTGCAGGCTGAGGCGGTCGCCGCTCGCCCGGGCGACGCCTGAGAAGGCTCCGGACACGGTGGTCGTCACGGACGGGCCGTTGGCCCCGGCATAGAGCAGCTCCGAGGACGAGCCGTCGCCCGCCAGGTAGGCGGCGTAGACCGCGCGGTCCCGCACCGCCTGCCGAGCCGTGTCCTCGTCGGTGTAGTGCTCGACCTCGAACCCGCCGGGCAGCGCCTGCTCCAGGCCGTCGCCGACCTGTTCCGCCTGGGCGCCGGTGCCGACGACCGCGACCGGCAGGTCATGGGGCTCGGGCGCGTGGAACGCCGCCAGGAAGACGCTGACGAAGAGGGAGCCGATGACCAGCACGATGACGACCGGGAGCAGGACACCTTTGAGTCCGGTGGCACCTCGCTGCGGGAGCGCGGCATCCACCACATGGTGAGGGGGGTGCGCCTGACGCGGCTCGGTGGTGGTGGGAGGGGTGGACATGGGAAGGGGACGCCTGTTCTCTCGCCGTAAGGTACCTTCCAATTCTACATGAAAATGTAAGGTGCCTTACTTGATGAGGGTGTCCCCTCCGTGAGACCGGCGGACGCGCGCCCACACCTGGACGAGCCGCTGCGCGCCCTCCTTCAGCCGGCGGTCCGCAGGGGCGGGACAGCGGGGACCTCGGGTGCGTCACGGATGTCCTCGACGGTCATCCTGAAGGTGTCGGGGTAGGCGTCCCGGCTGGTGCGGCGGGCCGGTTCGCTGGTGCGCCAGCAGTACAGGCACCGGCGGCACTGCAGGACGTCCCAGACCCCGGGGACGGGGGAGGTGAAGAGGTGGTCGATGGTGCCGTACGCGCAGCGGGGGCAGATGGTGGTGTCGGTCATGGCGGGTCGTCCTCACATGAGGGGAGAAAGGGCAGGGGCCTTGCGGCAGGTCAGCGGCGGGCGGCGAGCTTCTGCAGCCTGGTGAGCCACTCGCCCGTCTCCGGCAGATCGCGGACCTGGTTCCCGTAGTTGCCGCGGTGGTCGGGCGCGACCGGTGTGGTGGCGTCGATGATGAGCTTGTCGACGATGCCGGGCGACTGGGCCTGCGGAGCCAGCTCCAGCACGGGCAGGTTGGGGATCTGGATGAGGTCGCCTGCCGGGTTCATCTTGGTGGACAGGGCCCACATCACCTGGGGCAGGTTGAAGGGGTCCACGTCCTCGTCCACCACGATGACCGTGGCGGCGTAGCCGAGGCCGTGCGGGGTGGTCAGGACCCGCATGCCGACGGCCTTGGCGAAGCCGCCGTAGCGCTTCTTCGTGGAGACGATGACGACCAGGCCGTGGGTGTACATGGCGTTGACCGCCTGCACCTCGGGGAACTCGGCCTTGAGCTGCTGGTACAGGGGCACGCAGGTGTTGGCGGCCATCAGGTAGTCGATCTCGGTCCACGGCATGCCCAGGTACAGGTGCTCGAAGATGGGGGCGGTGCGGTACGAGATCCGGTCGACGCGGATGACCGTCATGTTGCGGCCGCCGGAGTAGTGGCCGGTGAACTCGCCGAAGGGACCCTCGATCTCCCGCTTGCGTCCCTCGATCACGCCCTCGATGACGACTTCCGAGCCCCATGGGACGGGCAGGCCGGTCAGCGGGGCGGTGGCGATCGGGGCGGGGGCGCCGCGCAGGGCTCCGGCGAGCTCGTACTCGTTCTCGTCGTACTTCATCGGGGTGGAGGCGACGATGGAGATGACCGGGTCGTTGCCGAGGGTGAGGGCGACCGGCAGGTCCTCGCCGGCCTCCTCGGCCTTGCGCAGGTGCTGGGCGATGTCGTGCATCGGCACCGGCTGCAGGGCCAGCTTCCGCTTGCCCTTGACCTCGATGCGGTAGACGCCGACGTTCTGCTTGCCGCTGTGCTCGGGGTCCTCGGGGTCCTTGGAGACCACGGCGGCCTTGTCGAGGTAGAAGCCGCCGTCGCCGTCGTTGAGGCGGATCAGTGGCAGGACCTGGAAGATGTCGACGTCGTCGCCCTCCATGGTGTTCTCCGCCCACAGCGGGTCGTCCCGCAGCTCGGGGGCGACCGGGAACTTCTCCCAGCGGCGGATGAACTCCTGCACCTGCTCCTTGGTGCCGGTCTCCTTCGGCAGATTCAGGGCGAGCGCGTGGTTGGCCCAGGAACCGTGCACGTTCATGGCGATGCGCGCGTCGGTGAAGCCCTTGACGTTGTCGAAGTAGAGCGCGGGGGCGGCGTCGCCCAGGCGCGGGGCGGCGTTGGCGGCGGCGGCGATGTCCGGCTCCGGCGCCACCTCCTCGGTGATGCGCAGCAGTTGGCCCTCCTTGTCGAGGGTGTCCAGGAAGCTGCGCAGGTCGTCGTAGGCCATGGGGGTCCTTTCGGGGTGGGTCCGGGTGGTGTGGGAGGCAGCGGGCCGTCAGACGGCGGGGCGGAGGTCCCGGGCGGCGCGCATGCCGTCCCAGCGCCTGGCGGCGGGCGCGGGCAGGTCGAACTGGTCCAGGATCCGGGCGGTGACGTGATCGACGATGTCGTCCACCGAGCGCGGATGGTTGTAGAAGGCCGGCATGGGCGGCACGATCCGCACCCCCTTGCGGGCGAGATCGAGCATGTTCTCCAGGTGGATCTCGCTCAGCGGGGTCTCCCGCGGCACCAGCACCAGCTTGCGGCGCTCCTTGAGCACCACGTCCGCCGCGCGGCCCACCAGGCCGTCGGCGTAACCGGCTCTGATGCCGGCGAGCGTCTTCATCGAGCAGGGCACGACGACCATGCCGTCCGTCCTGAACGAGCCGGAGGAGATCGTGGCGCCCTGGTCCTCGGGCGAGTGCGCGACGTCCGCGAGGGCGCCGACCTCGGCCGCGGACAGGCCCGTCTCCAGCTCGACCGTGGCCCGTGCCCACCGGGACAGCACCAGGTGTGTCTCCACCTCGGGGAGCCGGGCCAGGTTCTCCAGGAGCCGGACACCGAACACGGCCCCCGTCGCTCCGGTCATTCCCACGATCAGTCGCACTGTCCAACTCCCTCGGTGCCTGTCGGCGGCCGTCCGGCGGCAGTACCGGTGCCGGATCTTTTCCGTCATCCGGCCATTGCCGCGGCCCGGGGTCATCGGGGGCCGTGGCCCCGCGCAGTCCCGCTCTGCCTGCGACAACCGTAGGTCCGTGGCAGACCTTCGAAGGCGTACGCTGGAGACACACCATGGACAGAAACCGACACGCTGCCATCACCGAGGTGCCGTTCAGGACCTCCGCCGGAACACCCCCGGGGGCGGAGGTCCTCGGTCTTCCCCGGCTGGCGGCCCGCGCCCGCGGCCACGAGGTGGACGCCTACTCCCCCATCCGTCCGGCCTTCCACCATCTGATCGCCGTGCGGTCGGGGTCGTTGCGCGTCTCGGTCGACTTCGCCGAGTACGAGCTGACCGGAGGCAGGTGGGCGTGGGTGCGCCCCGGTCAGGTCCTTCACTTCCGCTCGCCGCTGGACGAGGCGGACGGGACGGTCGTCCTCTTCCAGCCGGGGTTCCTCAGCCCGGCCACGGTGGAGACCGCCCGGGTGGACCGGCCGTCCCCGGGGCAGCCGCCGATCCTCGCCGGCGACGACACCCTGCGTCTGCTGGAACTGCTGGAGAGCGAGTACCGGCACCTGGCCGAGCTGCCTCTGGAGGTGCATGTCGAGGTCGTGCGTCATCTGCTCGCCGCGCTCGTCCTGCGCCTGGCCCACGCACCGGGCGCCCGGATCGGGGCCGCCGCACCCGGCGACGCCTTCCGCCGCTTCCAGCAGGCCCTGGAACGGGACTTCGCCCGCACCCACCGGGTGGAGGACTACGCCAGAGAGCTGGGATACAGCACCCGCACCCTTACCCGCGCCACCCAGGCCGCCGCCGGCTGCGGGGCCAAGCGCTTCATCGACGACCGGGTGCTGCTGGAGGCCAAGCGGCTGCTCGTCCACTCCGACCTGGCGGCCACGGCCGTCGGGGACCGGCTCGGCTTCCCGGACGCCACGGTCTTCACCAAGTTCTTCCGCAGACGGGCCGGCGAGACACCCGCCGCCTTCCGCGTCCGCGCCCGCGGCGTGTGAAGGTCTCCGCCATGGCGGCCTCGCCCGCGGAAAGGCAGCAGGCGTCGGTGCGCCGCGCCGGAGGCACATGTCTCCAGGTGCCACCGGCGCTCGGGCGGACACCAGGGCCGGTGCGGGGCCCCGGTCCGCGGGTCACCACGGAAGTGTTCAGCCCAGCCTGCTGGTGATCTCGTAGGTGCCGGCGGGCAACTGGTAGGAGGCGACCCCGTCGGCGAAGCCCAGGTGCTTCACCCCGGGCGACTCGGCCAGGGGCCGGTGTCCTTCCCGGACCTCGTTCGCGCCGCGCGCGGGCAGCCGTAGCGTGGCGGTGGTGTTGGCCGGCACCTGCGCCCGGTAGACGAGGGTCTGCGCACGTACCGACCATTCGCTGGTGATCTTCCCGTAGGGGGATTCGTGCGTCCCGCTGACCCGGGTGATCTTCCCCGTCGGGTCGATCACCGGCCGGAGGAGGAACCGTTTGAAGCCGGGGTGGTCCGGGTCGGCGGCGATGCCGGCCATGGTGCTGTACATCCACTCGGCGATGGCACCGTAGGAGTAGTGGTTGAAGGAGTTCATGCTGACCTCGCCGAAACCGTCCTCCCGGGAGTAGGAGTTCCAGCGCTCCCAGACGGTGGTGGCGCCGTTGTCCACGGAGTACAGCCAACTGGGCGTGGCGTTCTGGTGGAGCAGCCGGTAGGCGAGGTCGGGGCGGCCCTCCTCGGTCAGGACCGGGGCGAGGACGTTCACGCCGAGGAAGCCGACCGACAGCGTGTACGGCGCGTGGTCGACGCGGGTGCTGTCAGGATGTGCGCGCTTGTAGGCGTCGCTGTTCTCGATGTTCTCGGCCAGCAGACCGACCAGAGCCCGGCGTTGGGCGGTGGTGTCGTAGAGGCCGAGCTTGAGCGTCCACAGCAGCGCGGTCTGGGTGTTGTCCTCCGCGGGGCCGCCTCCTTCGAAGCCGCCGACCGGGCCGAGGCCGGAGCGCAGCACCAGGTGCCCGTCGGCGTCGGTGCCGAGGTACTTGGTGATGTAGGCGCGCTTGATCCGCTGGAAGAGGGCGTCGTACTCCTGGGCCGGGGCGGTGCGGCCGGTGGCGCGCGCCATGTCTGCCATCAGGCGGGTGCTGTGGGCGAAGTAGACGTCGCTGGTGAGCTGGGCGCTGGTGGGCTGGAAGGCCAGCCAGTCGCCGTACACGGAACCCTGGCCGGCGTAGCTGCCGTCGCCCTTCTCGCGGATCCAGTCGAGGTATCCGGTCATCGCCGTCCAACTGCGGTCGATGACGGTGGTGTCGCCGGACATCTGCCACAGTGTCCAGGGGATGATGACGCCGGCGTCCGCCCAGCCGCTCTGCGGGAGCGGCGCCAGGTAGCGGGTGCCGGGGGCGACTCCGGTGAACTGCTTGCCGTCGACGCCGTAGGAGATCTGCGAGTCCAGCAGGATCGCCTGGAACTGCTCCAGGAAGGCGGTCGCGTCGGCGTTGTACAGGCCGGTGGCGCAGAAGAGCTGGGTGTCGCCGGTCCAGCCGAGGCGTTCGTCGCGCTGGGGGCAGTCGGTCGGTATCCACAGGTAGTTGCCGCGCTGGCCCCAGCGGATGTTGCTGAACAACTGGTTGATCTTGTCGTTGTCGGTGGTGAGGTCGCCGGCCTCGCGCAGGGCCGAGGTGGCCACGCGTGCGGTCAGGCCGCTGATCTCCACGCCGGCCGGTGCGGAGGTGACGGTCACCGACACGTACCGGTAGCCGTAGAAGGTGAGGGAGTCCTGGTGGGTCTCGCCGTGCCGGTCGCCGTTGAGGATGTAGGTGCTGGTCGCCTTGGCGGTGCGCAGGTTGGCCAGGTAGACGGAGCCCTCGGGGCCGTCGGCGCCCTCGCTGTCGTCGTTGAGCATCTCCCCGAACCGGAGGACCACTTCCGCGCCGGCCGGTCCCTTGAGGGTGTAGCGCGGTACGCCGACCTGGTTCTGCCCGAAGTCGAACACGGCCGTCTCGCCGGGACGCAGCACCGTCCTGGCCCTGGCGGCCCGCTCAGGGTCGGTGACGGTACGGGTCTTGTCGAGGACGACGCGTCCCTTGCCGTTGCCGCTGGACGTCTCGCCGGTCACGCCGGTGTGGACCGCGACCGAGCGCGGACGCCGGTCCCACCCGGGCACGATCCGGGCGGTGTCGCCGGGGTAGGCCACCAGGCGGGAGGCGGGGAACTGCCGGGTGAAGCCGTGGGTCTCGACCTCGGCCCAGGAGCCGGTGTCGTGGCCGGCACTCGCCCAGCCGGTGATCTCCTCCCGGGCGTCGTAGGTCTCGCCGTCGTAGATGTCGTCGGCGCGCCAGGGCCCGGTGTCGGTCGCCTTCCAGCCCTGGCCGGGGGCGGTGACCAGGACGTCGCTGCCGCCGTCGCCGTACTCGACCAGCAACTTGGCCTTGAAGGCGAGCGGGTTGCCGGTCTCGGAGTAGTACTTGCTGAGGGTGCCGCCGAAGCCGCCCGCGCTGATGCGCCCGTTGTACCAGCCGTTGCCGAGCACGGCCCCCAGGGTGACGGTGCGCCGGCCCGCCACGAGGTCGGTCACGTCGTAGGTCAGGTAGTTGACCGTGGCCTCGTAGTTCGTCCAGCCGGGCGCGAGGAGTTCGGTCGTCGCGGTGCCGTCCTGCGTCACGCCGACCCGTTCGCCGTTGAGGTAGGCGTCGTAGACGCCCAGCGCCGAGGCGTACAGCCGGGCGCGCGTGACGCCCCGGCCGGAGCGCCTCAACGTCTTCTCGGCGCGCAGCAGGGGGGCGCCGGCGGTGTTCGGCTTCTTTCCCTTCATGGTGATCCACGAGGCGCCGTTCCAGCCGGTGGTGCCGTCCTCACTGAGCAGGCCGGTCTCGAAGGTGGCCACCGGGCCGGCCGCCGCACGGCGGCCGTCCTTGTCCCAGATCTCGACCCGCCACACGTACGGGGTGGAGGGCCGCAGCGGGGATCCGGCGTAGGGAACGGCGACCGACCGGGCGGAGGAGACCCTGCCGCTGTCCCAGACGTCGGCGCGGCCGGCGCTGAGGCGTTCCCGGGAGGTGGCGACCCGAATCCGGTAGGCGGTCTGCCGCTGTCCCCGGGTGGTGGAGTGGGACTGCCAGCCGAAGCGGGGGCGCCGCGCGTCGACGCCGAGCGGGTCGACGCGGTGTTCCACGGTCAGCCGTCCCACCGACAGTTCGCCGCCGCGGCCGCGCTGCCCGGTGGACGCGGCGGCGCTCGCCGCACTCGGCACGCCCCCGAGGGCGGCGGCCACGGGCACGGCGCCGAGCGTGGTGGCCAGGACGGTACGGCGGCGGGGGCCCGGGGCGGCCCCGGGCTCGGCCGGTGCGGCGGGGCCGCGGTCGCGGGGGGCTGTTTCTCTTCCCTGTTCGTCCACAGTGGGTTTCCTTCGGCTCGTGGAGTGCGGCCCGCCCCGCTGGTGCGTGACCGGGCCAGGGGTTGCATCGTGGCTGGGTGCGACGGCTGGTCGGCCGCCTGCGAGGCGAGGCCGCCGCCGTGGGTGCCTTCCACGCCGTCACCGGCCGGGGAAGGCACCCACGGCGGTGGTCAGCGGCGGCCCACCGTGAACTTCGCGGACAGCGAGGTGTCCGAGGACGTGCCCAGGTGCGCCTCGAAACCGCCGGACGGGGTGCGCCAGGCGTCCTTCTCGGTGTCCCAGATGTCGAGGAGGTGCCGGTCGGCGATCTCCTGGGCGCTCAGCCGCAGCGTGACGGTCCTGCTCTCGCCCGCCCCGAGCGAGACCCGCTCCCACGCGGCCAGCCGGGGTGCCGGCTCCCCGGCGCGGGCCGGCAGCTCCAGGTAGAGCTGGGGCACCTCCGTACCGGCTCGGCTGCCGGTGTTGGTGACCTTGAACCGTACGGTGACCCCGCGCTTGGCGTCCGCTGCCGCCGACACCTTCAGCTTGGACAGGGAGAAGTCGGTGTAGGACAGGCCGTGGCCGTACTCGAAGAGCGGCTTCTCGCCGTTCGCCTGGTACCAGCGGTAGCCGACCTCCAGGCCCTCGCTGTACTCGACCTGCCGGATCGTCTCCCCCTCGGCCTGCACGCCGGGGAACTGCTCGGGTGTGCCGGCCGGCTGCTGTTCCTCGGAGACGGGGAAGGTCATGGGGAGCTTGCCGGAGGGGTTGGTGTCACCGAAGAGCAGCGCGGTGATCGCGGGCCCGGCCTGCTCGCCGGGGTACCAGGTCTCCAGCACCGAGTCGACCTTCGACAGCCAGGGCATGGTGGTGGCCGTTCCGGTCTCCAGGACGGCGACGGTGGAGCGGTTCGCCTCGGCGACCGCGGCGATCAGCGCGTCGCCTCCGGCGTCCAGGCTGAGGTCCTGGGGGTCGGCGAACTCACCGACCTGCTTGTGGCCGAAGACGATCGCGACGTCCGCGCCGGCCGCGACCTCGGCGGCGTGCCGCGGGTCGCTGCCGTCGTCGTGGACGACCTCGGCGCCCGCCTTCTTGGCGCGTTCGCGCAGGGAGTCCAGGGGCGCCACGATGTCCTCGCAGGCCATCGTGTTGCCGCCGGAGCGCCAGGGCAGGCTGCACAGCGACTTGGCGCTGAGACCGGAGTCCGGCGCGTTGGAGGCGACCGAGCCGATCACGGCGATGGTCTGCTTCCGGCGGGGCTGGAGCGGCAGTGTGCCGGTGTTCTTCAGCAGCACCGACCCTTCCTCGGCGATCCTCCGGGCCAGTGCCTTGTTCGCCGGGGTCGACACGTCCTCGACGGGCGTCGACGGCAGCGGCCGGTCGAAGAGGCCGCCGCGGATGTAGGAACGGACCACGCGGAACGCGGCCTGCTCGATGTCCGCCTGCGCGATCTCACCGGCGGCGAGCGCGGCGTCCAGCTTGGCGGGGGTGTAGTGGATCGGCCGGTTCAGTTCCTGGTCGAGCCCCGCCTTGAGGGAGGCCGCCGTGGAGTGGACCGACCCGAAGTCCGACATCACATAGCCGTCCAGGCCCAGCTCGCCCTTGAGGCTGTTCTTCAGCAGCGGGTTCTCACAGGCGTAGACGCCGTTGACCTGGTTGTAGGAACACATGACGCTCTCCGGCTCGCCCTCCTTCAGGGCGATGCCGTACGGAAGTTCGTAGATCTGCTTCAGGGTGCGCTCGTCCACGTTGGACGAACTCGTCTGCCGGTCCGTCTCCTGCTCGTTGGCGACGTAGTGCTTCAGGTCGGCGAGGACCGGCTTGTCCTTGTCGCTCTCGATGCCGCGGGCCATGGCCCCGGCCAGGACCCCGTTGACGACGGGGTCCTCTCCGAAGTACTCCGGGGTCCGGCCGGCCAGCGGGGTGCGGCCCCCGCTCATGCCGGGGCCGAGGATGACGTTGGTGCCCTTGTCGAAGGCTTCCCGCGCCTGCGCCCTGCCCTTGGCGTAGGCGGTGTTCTCGTTGAACCCCGAGGCCAGGGATATCTGCGCCGGGAACGCGGTGACACCGGTGACGTTCCGGACCCCCTCGGGGCCGTCGGTGTAGGTGACGTCGGGAGTGCAGGGCACCTGGACCGGATACGTGATGCCGTCGAAGTCCGTCCGGCCGGGGGCGTTGGCGGGCTGTTCCACCAGCCAGCGGTACTTCTGGTGCTGGGTGCCGGCCGCGAGCAGCGCCTTGGCCCGTGCGTCGGCGGACTTGCGGGTGTCCCTCCACGGCACCGCCGAACAGGGCTCGGCGTCGGAGGGCGCGGCGTCGGTGCTCATCGGCAGTGCGGTGAGCACCAGCGCTGCGGCGAGCACGGCGGCTCCTCGACCGGCGACGACGCGGCTCGTCGTCGGGGTTTCTCTTGCGGGCACTGCGTCCTCCGAATGTTTGTAACGTTTCAATCGCGGTCGTCCGCCGCGATCGTGCTCCGATCGAGCACTGAGGCTCGGCGCACCGGCCGGCCGTGGGGTTGTCCAGGCGCTTGACGCGCTCGATCAGGACCGGGGGTGGGAGTGCCGCACCGGTGCGGGTCTCGCGGGTACGAGCCGCAGTCCGGCTCGACGTCGGAACAGGGTGTGTTGCCGGGGGCGGCGCCAGCGGCCGGCCGGCTCGGAGCAGCGGAAGCCCGGGGCTGTTCGCGACCTCATCGAGGACCTCCCGACAAGAAGGACGGCACCGTCCGTTGGCCCCGGAATGCCGGAAACCAGCCAGGCGTAGATCGATCTCCTCCTGGGCGACATCAATGTAGAGGCTGGGATGCGTGGCGACAATGCTTCGGTCAAAACGTTTCAGAGCAAGTGGCCCGAGGACGCTCCGATGACGCGGTCGGCAGCTCCGCCCTTGCGTTCGAACCGGCTGTTACGCGACGCTGCGGGGCAACGGAATGAGCGTGCGGGAGGCTTCGTGTCACAGGTCAGCGGCCGTCGCCGGGCGGTCACCATCCTGGACGTGGCCCGGGCGGCCGGTGTGTCACGGGCCGCGGTCTCCAAGGTCATCCGTGACGCCTCCGGAGTGAGTCCCGCCATGCGGGCCCGGGTCAACGCCGCCGTTCAGGAGCTGGATTACCGGCCCAGTGTGGCCGCTCGCGCGCTGCGCGGGGCGAGTTACACCATCGGCCTGGAAGTACCGCAGGTGGGGAACCGGTTCCTCACCCAGATCGTGGAGGGCGCCCTGGAGGCCCTGGGGGACACCCGTTACCAGTTGATGATCGCCCCGGCGGACGGCCGGGAAGGGTACGGCGCCATCGAGGCGCTGGCGGACCGCCAGGTCGACGGCATCGTGGTCGTCTCACCCCGGGTGGAGGCGCGGTGGCTGGAACGCCTGGCGGCGAGCGTGCCGGTGGTGATGCTCGGACGCCACGACCGGTCCGAGCGCTACGACACGGTGGTCGGCGACGACACCGCGGGCGCCGGGCAGGTCCTGGAGCATCTGGTGGGACTCGGCCACCGGCACATCGTGCACCTGACCGAGGACTCGGCGGTGACGGCAATCGGCACCGGCAGCCCGCACACCCTGCGGCTGCGCGCCTATGAGGACGGTATGGCCGCGGCCGGCCTGGGGGCACTGGCCCGTGTGGTGCGCACCGGGCAGACGGAGAAGAGCGCGCAGGCCACCATGCGGGAGCTGCTGGCCGAACGGCCGCGGCCCACCGCCGTCTTCGCCGGCCACGACCAACTGGCCATCGGCGCGCTGGCGGCCGTGGTGGAGGCCGACGCGGGCCGCGAGGTGTCACTGGTCGGCTATGACAACACCGACCTGGCGGCTCACCCCGCCCTCTCCCTCACCTCCGTGGACCAGGGCGGTCCCGAGATGGGGCGCCGGGCGATCGGCATGCTGCTGGAGCGGATCGGCGGGCGGACCGAGCCGCGCCACCACGTCATCAGGCCCTCGCTGGCCGTCCGCCGCTCCAGCGGGCCACCCGCGCACGATTGACGCCCCCTCCGCATCCACCTCGACAGCGGCACCGCCGGTCGGACGAGCCGTGGGCCGGCCGGGGCGTGGACCGGCCGGGGCGTGGTCAGGAGGAGCGGCGTTCGATGAGCCGGGGCGGGAAGACCAGCCGGCGGTGGGTGTGCCCAGGACGGTCCTCGTCCAGGAGGAGCTCCGCGGCGGCCTTGCCCAGCTCGTAGCCGCCCACATGCACCGAGGTCAGGGGCACACCGGCGGTCGCCGCCGAGTGAATGTCGTCGTAGCCGACGATGGCCAGGTCGTCCGGCACTCTCAGCTCGGCCCGGAACGCGGTCTGCATCACGCCCAGCGCCAGCAGGTCGTTGGCGCAGAAGACCCCCGAGGCCCGCTCGCTCACCGTCAGTAGCCGCTCCCCCGCCCTGCGCCCCTGGTCGACCGTGAACGCCGAGGTCTCCACGACGTTCAGGGCGTCGGCGGGCCGCCCCGCGCGCTCCAGGGCCCGGCGGCTGCCGGCCAGCCGGTCCCGGGACTGCCGCATGTGCATCGGCCCCGTCACGAAGGCGATGCGCTGATGCCCCCTGGCCAGCAGATGTGTCACCGCCGCGTCCGCGCCGGCCACGTCGTCGACCGCGACGGAACAGACCTCGGGGTGGGCGTCGGTGTTGTCCAGGAGGACCACCCGCAGGCCCCGGGCGCGCAGCCCGTCCAGCCAGCCCTTCGACAGGTCGGCGGGGGTGACCAGGGCTCCGGCGGCGTTCTGCTGGGCGAGCAGCTTCAGGTAGCGCTCCTCCTTCTCGGGCAGGACGTCGGTGTTGCACAGCATGACGGGCTGTCCCGCGGTGTGCAGCAGGTCCTCGGCACCGCGGGCGATGTCGCTCAGGAAGGGGTTGCGCACATCGAACAGGACCAGGCCGACCATGCCGCTGCTCCGGCTGCCGGTGAGCTGTTGGGCGACCATGTTGGGCACGTATCCCAGGACGTCGATGGCCTCCTCGACCCGCTCTCGGGTGCCCGGAGCGACCTTGTCCGGTCGGTTGAGCACGTTGGAGACGGTGGCCATCGAGACTCCGGCGCGCAGCGCGACGTCCTTGATGCCGACGGTGTTCATCTCCGTGTGCCCTTCGCGTGGCCGCCCATGATCGGTCGATTGTAACGCTTCAATCACGCCCCGCCGTCAGGCCGGGCGCGTCCCGCCCCGCTCTGCGGGCCAGGGCAGTGCGAAGCGATGGTCCCCGCTGCCGACCCGGGTGGTCAGGCCGGGCAGGTCGATGTCGGCGGTGGTGTTGGGCGGCACGGTGGCCGTGACGGTCAGAGTCCCTCCGTCCACCCGCCAGTCGACCTCGGCCCGGCCGTAGGGCGTGAGGTGGCGGGCGCGCGCGTGGGTGAGCCCGCCGCCGGGACGCGGGGCGATCCGCAGGCGCCGGTAACCGGGGGCCGCCGGGGCCAGTCCGGCGACCGTGCGGTGCAGGAAGTCGGCGACGGCGCCGAGGGCGTAGTGGTTGAAGGAGGTCATCTCACCGGGGTTGACCGTGCCGTCGGGCAGCATGCTGTCCCAGCGTTCCCAGACCGTCGTGGCCCCCTGGGTGACCGGGTACAGCCACGAGGGACAGGCGCGTTGCAGCAGCAGCCGGTAGGCGGTGTCGTGGTGTCCGGTGCCGGCGAGCGCGTCGCACACCTCGGGGGTGCCGGCGAAGCCGGTGGCGATGCGGTGCCCGTCCTTGCCGACGAGTTCCGCGAGCCGTTCCCCGGCCGCCGCGACGGCCGCGGCGTCGGCCAGCAGGCCGAAGCGCAGTGCCAGCGCGTAGGCGGTCTGCGTGTCGGAGGTCATGCGTCCACCGGAGGTGACGAAAGTGCGCCGGAAGGCGGCGCGGGCGTCGTCCGCGAGCCGGCGGTAGTGCTCCTCGTGCGCGTCCTCGCCCAGTTCCCGTGCGATGAGGGAGAGGACCCGCGAGGAGTGGGCGAGGTACGCCTGGGCCACGAGGTAGGGCTCGGTGCGCGACTGCCAGGGGTCCTCCGGCGGGGCGGCCGGGTCGAGCCAGTCGCCGAGCTGCCTGCCGTGCCGCCACACGCCGTCGTCGTCGCGCTGGGAGGCCACCAGGTCGATCCAGGCCCGGGCGCTCGCGTACTGCGCCCGCAGGACGCCCCGGTCGCCGAAGCGCTGGAACAGCGTCCAGGGCACCAGGACGGCGGCGTCGCCCCAGAGCGCGGCGGCCCAGGCCGGCGTCCACTCCGGTACCGGGATGGCCGGCACGATGAACGGGACGGTCCCGTCCGCGTACTGGTCGTGCGCCAGGTCGGCCAGCCATGAGGTGAGGAAGCCCGCGCAGTCGTAGAGGAAGGAGGCGGTCGGGCCGAAGACCTGGATGTCACCGGTCCAGCCGAGCCGCTCGTCGCGCTGCGGGCAGTCGGTGGGGATGTCGACGAAGTTGCCGCGCATGCTCCACCGCACGTTCTCGTGGAACCGGTCCAGCGTCTCGTCGGAGGAGGCGAACCAGCCGGTGCGCCGCATGTCGGTGTGCAGCACCTGGGCGGTGACGTCCAGGGGCGCGGTGTCCGTGGGCCAGCCGGTGACCTCGACGTAGCGGAAGCCGTGGACGGTGAACCTCGGCTCCCACTCCTCGGTGCCCTCGCCCTTGAGGACGTAGCTGTCGAGGGAGGTCGCGTGGCGGTTGGGCCGGGTGTACAGCTCGCCGTCCTGGAGGACCTCGGCGTGCCGCAGGGTGACGGTGGTGCCGGCCCGGCCCCGGACCCGGATGCGTACCCGGCCGGCGAGGTTCTGCCCGAAGTCCAGGATGGTGCTCCCGGCGGGCGAGGTCAGGACCTGGTGCGGTGGGCGGCTCTCCACTCGGCGGACCGGCGGTCCGGGCGGTGCGCACAGGGTGGCGGCGTCGAAGTCGACGCGCTGGACGGCCTGCCATCCGGCGGCGTCGAAGTCCGCGCGTGACCAGCCGTCGATCTCGGCGCGCGCGTCGTAGCGTTCGCCCTCGTAGAGACCCGCGGAGGTGATCGGTCCGTAGGCGGCCCGCCAGCTCTCGTCCGTGCCGATCACGACGCGGCTGCCGTCGGCGAGGTCGACCTCCAACTGGGCCAGCAGCCCGGTGTGCCGCCCGTAGAGACAGGTACGGCCGCCGTGGATGCCGAACCGTCCGCTGAACCAGCCTTCGCCCAGCCAGGCGCCGAGCGCGTTGGCCCCCTCGGCCAGCAGGTCCGTCACGTCGTGCGTGGCGTACCGCAGCCGGTGGTGGTAGCTGCTCCAGCCGGGTGCGAGGACCTCGTCGCCGACGCGGACTCCGTTGATCTCCGCCTCGTACAGACCGTGCGCGGTGATGTAGAGGCGGGCCCGGGTGACGGGGGCGGGCAGGTCGAAGGCGGTGCGCAGCAGCGCGGGCCGGGTGAGTTCGGGAACCGTCGGCGTGATCATGAGGGCGGTGACGTCGTCGGGCGACAGCAGGCCGGCTTCCAGGGCGAGTCCGGGGCTCCAGTCCGACCGGCTGCCGTCGGCGCCGCGGACGCGGACGCGGACCTCCCGGCGCTCACGTGAGGCGAGCGCCGGTACGGCGTCCGGCCAGGCGACGAGGACGGACTCCGCGCTGTCGACGGGCCCGGTGCTCCACACCTGGCCGGCGGCGTCCCGGAACCGGAGCTCGTAGGACCGCTGCAGCCAGCCGTCCGGCGCGGACTCGATCAGCCAGGACAGCCGCGGCCGGTTCTCGCCGATACCGAGTCCGGCACCGTGGTGCTCAGCGGTCGGCGCGGCCACCACCAGTGAGGTGTTGTCGGGCATGGATCGGCTCCTGTTCTGTTCTCACCGGGCGCCAAGCGCTTGGCGGTGACCGCCTCCCGTGCGGGTACCGGCCAGACTCGCGGGCTCGCGTAAAACGCTTCAATCGCAGATTCGGCCTCACCGTAAAGAGGCACGAGCTGTTCCGTCAAGCAGTGGGGCGGTGTTGCGGCAAGGTCGGCAGTCAGTGCGGGCACCTGCCCGCAATCCTCCCTGAGCTGAGGGAATGGTTCTCCCCTCCTCGGCGTGGCGGGCACAGGCGCCGCTGCTCATGGTGAGAGGAAGCGCGGGGGGGGGAGCGAAACCGAGGTTGTCACCACCCTTGACACCCGTCGGAGGTGAACCTAGTTTCTGGCCATGCTTTGAAGCGTTTCAGCTTCGTTGACACCGGAGCGTCGCGGCAGCGGCGCGCAGCGTGCGTGACTCGATGGAGAGCTCCACCATGGCCACAGTGGCGACCCGCCCTTTCCGCAAGCACCGGGACCGTCCTCCCCGGGAGGACCCCCGGCGACGCGGTACGAGCCACCGCACCCCCCGCAACCGGCCACCGTGGTGGTTCGTGCTGCCGGCGCTGGTGTTCTTCGCCTTCTCGGTGCTGGTGCCCAGCGTGCAGGGCGGCTGGTTCGCCTTCACCGACTGGGACGGCGTCAGCCCGGTCAAGCACTTCGTCGGCCTGGACCAGTTCCGGGCGCTGTGGGAGGACGCCGCGGCCCGGGACGCGGTGGGGACGACCCTGATCGCGGCGGTGGCCATCACCCTCGTACAGAACGCGATCGGGCTGCTGCTGGCCCTGGGCGTCAACGCCCGGATCAAGTCGCGCAACGTGCTGCGCGTCTTCTTCTTCGCTCCGGCCGTCATCACCCCGGTGGTCACCGCTTACCTGTGGAAGTACCTCTACGCCCCGGAAGGCGCCGTCAACGCCCTGCTGGGCGCGGTGGGACTCGACGGCCTGCGCCAGGACTGGCTCGGGGACTCCGACATCGCCCTGTGGTCGGTGGTCGCGGTGGTCATCTGGCAGTTCGCCGGCTACTCGATGGTCATCTTCCTGGCCGGGCTCCAGTCCGTCCCGCAGGAGATCTACGAGGCCGCCGCGATCGACGGGGCCGGCCCGGTGCGGCGCTTCTGGTACGTGATCCGCCCGATGCTGGCCCCGGCCCTCACCATCAACCTGATGTTGTCGATCATCGGCGGCCTGAAGCTGTTCGACCAGGTCTGGGTGATGACGCAGGGCGGTCCCGGCGGGTCGACGGACACGCTGTCCACCGTCATCTACAAACAGGCGTTCCAGTTCAACAAGTACGGCTACAGCATCGCGATGGGCCTCGTGCTGACCCTCTTCGTGATCGTCATCAGCGGCCTGCAGTACTGGCTTCTCAGCCGCCAGGAGAAGAAGAGCTCATGAACCGCTACACATGGCGCACCGGCGTCCTCGAAACCGTCATGATCCTTGTGGCGCTGGTCTTCGCCTTCCCCGTCTACGTGCTCGTCTCCATGGCGCTGCGGCAGGAGGGCGACCAGTCCTCGCCGATCGCCCCGCCGTCCCACCCCACGCTGGTCAACTTCGGCGACGCGTGGCGGCAGGCGGGCCTGGGTGCCGCGATCACCAACAGCGCGCTGGTCACCGCCGGCAGCGTGGTGCTCATCGTGGGTCTCGCCGCCATGGCGGCCTACCCGCTGGCCCGCTCCACCCGCCACTGGTCGCGCGGCGTGTTCGCCGTCTTCATGCTGGGTCTGCTGCTGCCCTTCCAGCTCGCGCTGATCCCGCTCTACCAGACCATGCGTGACCTGGGTCTGCTGGGGAATCCGCTGGCCCTGATCGTCTTCTACACCGGGCTGCAACTGCCGTTCTCCATCTTCATGTACACCGGCTTCCTGCGCGCCCTCGACTCCGGCTACGAGGAAGCGGCCCTGATGGACGGCTGCGGGCCGGTCCGCGCCTTCGCCAGTGTGGTCTTCCCCTTGCTGCGGCCGATCACCGGCACGGTGATCATCCTCAACGTCATCTTCGTCTGGAACGACTTCCTCACCCCGCTGCTCTACCTCAGCGGATCGGGCCGGCAGACCATCCCAGTGGCCCTGTTCGGCTTCGTCGGCCAGTACGTCTCGCAGTGGCCGATGGTGTTCGCCGGACTGATCATCGGCATCGTCCCGGTGCTGCTCGTCTACTTCCTTCTGCAGAAGCGTGTCATCCAGGGCTTCGCCGGCGGCCTCAAAGGCTGACCGGGCACCGACGGCCACCACGGCCCGTCAGGCCGCACCGGGCGCACCGGGCGCACCGGGCGCACCGGGCGCACCGCCCGCGCCGTCGGCCGCCCCCTCGTATCTCTTCACTCTCTCCCTTTGCCACCCTTTGCTGCCCCCCTTGGAGCCGTCATGAGAGCAACACGTCCTGTCGCCGCCGTCCTCGCCACCGCTTCCCTCGCGGCCCTCACCGCCGCGTGCAGCTCCGACACCGCCGGTGGCGGCGGCGACGGCGCCCTGAAGGTGGCGGCCAACTCAACCGACCGGGTGCCGATGGACGCGGTGGTCGCCGCCTTCACCAAGGAGCACCCCGACATCGAGGTCGACGTCACCTACGCCGACACCGACCAGCTCCAGTCGACCCTGCGCACCCAGCTCTCCTCCGGCACGGCCCCCGACGTCTTCACGGTCTGGCCGGGCAACGGCAACCCCGCGGCGGTCCAGGTGCTGCACAAGGGCGGTTACCTCGCCGACCTGAGCGGCTACGGGTTCGTCTCCAAGATCGCCGAGGGCGACAAGAGCGTCACCCAGGTCGACGGCAAGACGTACATCGTCCCGGTCACCTTCAACGGCATCGGCGCCATCTACGACAAGGCGACGCTGCGGGAGATCGGCGGCACCGAGCCCAAGAACTGGGACGACGTGCTGAACCTGTGCGAGAGGGCCAAGGACAAGGGGAAGGTCCTGCTCGCCCTCGGCAATCAGACCCCGTGGGTGACCCAGCTCGTCGACTACGCGCTCGCCGCCACCACCGTGTACACCAAGACCCCCGACTTCGACGACGATCTCGCCGCGGGCAAGGCCACCTTCGCCGGCTCCGCCTGGAAAAAGACCCTCCAGCAGTACCTGGACCTCGACAAGGCCGGCTGCTTCACCAAGAACCCCGTCGGCACCAGTTACGAGACGTCCATCGCCGACGTCGCCCAGGGCAAGGCCGTCGGTCTCGTCCAGGTCACCACCAGCATCCCGCAGGTGCAGAAGGAAGCCGGAGACGACGCCGAGCTGGGCATGTTCGCCCTGCCCGCGTCCGACGACGCAGCGGAGACCCGCATCCCGGGCGCGGTCTCCGCCGCCTACGGCGTCAACGCCGCCGGCAAGCACAAGGCCGAGGCCAAGACCTTCGCCGAGTACCTCGCCTCCGCCGAGGGACAGAAGATCTACGCCGAGGAAGGCGGCACCCTGCCCGCCCTGCCCAACGACGCCTTCGAGGCCGACCCGGCGCTGGACGTCCTCATCGACATGCAGCAGAACGGCAGGACGGTGCCCTTCATGGACCAGCGGTGGCCCACCCCCGAGGTGCAGCAGACCCACTTCACGGCCGTGCAGAAGCTGTTCTCCGGCGACGCGTCCGTCGATGAGGCGCTGAAGAGCATGGACGAGTCGGTCGACGCGGGATGACATCCACGGGTGGCCGGCCGCGGGGACGTGCCTCGCGCCGGGCAACCCCGGCCTCCGCTCACCGCGTGGTCTCGTGATCGCCGGACTCCAGCAGGCGGCCGCGCAGTACGCCCACGCCCTGGACGAGCTGAATGCGCCCGAGCCGCAAGCGGTCCTGACCGAAGCGGCGGACCAGGCGCACTCTTCCCGCGCGGTCCGCGAGCACCCGGGCAGGCTCGGCGTCCGGACGGTGCTCCCGTCCCCGCCGGCCGGCGCGGCCACCGACCGCGACGCCCGCACCTCCGTTCTTTGGATTCCTGCCACGCCTTGACATCACGAGAAAGCGAACCTGGTTTCTGGCCCTGACTTGAAGCGTTTCAGCTCCGTTGACGCGTCGGACCGACGGGCACGTGGCTGTCACGCGACACAAGTGGAGAACCACCATGGCCACAGCCGCGACCCACCCCTCCCCCACCTCATCGAGAGGGTCCGCCTCAAGCGGCGGATCCGTGCGGAAGCGCGGAAGGGCGTAGGTGACAGGACGGACGACGTGCCGTGCCAGAGCCGCGCGAACCCGGCTCGGTCGCCGTCGTCCGCCGCCCGTCCAGTCCCAGCCCCGGCGCCGGCGCCAGCGCCGGGGCTGGGACTGGGGCTGGGCCCCCGGCCCGTGAGCCGATCGAAGCGCTCACGCCTCGTCCCTCATCGCATGATGACCGCACGTTCAAGGGAGAATGCTGTGGCAGAAACGCGAAGAATCGCGGTCCTGCCCCGAAACCGAGGGGGAGCCTAACCCCTGCGCGGCGCCCCTAAGGGCTGTCCCGCAATTCAAATTCGTCTCTCTGCTCCCCCTGCTCCCCTGCTCCCTTGCTCCCTTCGCTCGGCGACTCGGGTCGACTTCGCCGAGTGTCCGCTCCCCGCCTTTGCCGCCAACGTCGGCCGCGACACGGTCGTCGTCAGGGGACCTCTCACCAATTACCGCTGTGGCACCACGGCCCGACAGGCATGCGAACGCGGCCACAAGGTCGTCTTCGGCTCCGACGTCACCGCCACAGACGACGAGTCCCGGCACGAACCCGAACGGTTCCGGTCACCCTTCTGGAGCCGAGCGCCCCTCTCCAGGATGACATGGACGCCGTGCGGCCGAGGGTGCGTGGGCGGCCCCGCGCGGCGGCGGCCGTACCCACCGGCTACGCGATCTCCTGGCGCGCCTTCGCCCACAGCCAGGCCGCGTAGGTGTGCAGGCCCTCGCCCGTCGCGCGGTCCATCTTCCCGGCGAGGGCGCGGGCGTAGCTGCCTTCGAGGAGCGCGGCGAGGCGGAAACAGGCCAGGACCTGGTACCAGCGGAAGGCGGAGACGTCCCGACCCGTCGACTCACCGTAGTACGCGACGAGTTCGGCCCGGCCGGGCATGCCGTCCCAGGGCCGGAACTGCGGGGCGCTGCCGGGCGGATCGCCCTCCTCCCGCCAGGCGGTGAGGATCCATGCCAGGTCCAGGAGCGGGTCGCCGAGGGAGGCCATCTCCCAGTCGACGACGGCGGCGAGGCGCGGGGCGTGGTGGGCGAACATGACGTTGGCGAACTGCAGGTCCCCGTGGACGATGCCGGTGGCGCCCTGCTCCGGGGTGTGCGCCGTCAGCCAGTCGGCCACGGTGTCCACCAGCGGGGACTCGTGCTCCCGGTAGGCGGGATCCACGCGGTAGCCGTGCAGCAGCTTCAGGTACTTGGGCGTCTGGCGTCGCAGCCACCCCTCCGGACGGCCGAGGTCGGCCAGGCCGTGCGCCGCGGGGTCGACGGCGGCCAGTTTCGCGGCCGCGTCGACGAGCGCGAAGGCGACCGCGCGCCGCCAGCCGGCTTCCTCGGCGTACCGGCCGGGCAGGGTGCCGCGGGGCGCGAAGCCGTCGATCTTCTCCAGGACCGAGAAGGGGGCGCCGAGCACCTCCTCGTCGAGCACGCTGGCGTACAGCCGCGGGTGCGGTACGTCGGTGTCGGCGAGGGCGGCGAGGGCCCGCCCCTCGCGGCGGAAGGCGTCGAGGGCGCCGGTGCGCAGGTGGCGGCCGGGACGGCGCAGAACGAGTTCGGTGCCGTCGGCCCGGCGGAGCGTGAACAGGAGGTTCTGGGCACCGCCGGTGAGCGGGGTGAGGGAGGTGAGGGGGCCGTCGCCGGGGAGAGTGCCGAGGCCGGCCCAGGCGTTGAGGCGGTCGAGAGCGGCCGCCTCGGCGGGGGCGGCGGCCGTACGGGGGGCGGCGGTGGGCGCCGCGGCCGGGACGTCGCCGGCCGCGGCGGTACCGGTCGTGGCGGTACCGGTCGTGGCGGTACCGGAGGTAGCCGCGCCGGTCGTGGTGGCGCCGGTCAGGTCCGTGGCGTCTGTCGGGTCCGAGCCGCTCACCGGGGTACCGCCGTTTCCTTGAGGCGGTCCGCGTACTTCGCGCGGGCCGCGGCCAGCCGGGTGGGCAGGTGCGCGGAGCCGAAGAGCGGGTCCTCGGCGGGCACGGCGTCCTTGAGCAACAGCCGCGCCACGACGTCCTGGTGGGCCTCGGTGGGGCCGTCGGCGACACCGAGGGTGGGGCCGGACTGCCACATGCGGGCCAGGCCGAGTTCGTTGGAGACACCGAGGGCGCCGTGCAGGTGGAGGGCCCGGTAGGCGACATCGACCAGGATTCCGGGGGTGGCGGCCTTCACGCCGGAGACGTGGAGGCGGGCGCGGCGGGCGTCGGCGGAGTCGCCGGTGCGCTCCGCGCGGTCCATCTGCCAGGCGGCATGCAGGACCTGGAGCCGGAACTGTTCGATCTGGATCCAACTGTCGGCCAGTTGGTGGCGTACGGACTGCTGGTCGGCGAGCGGGCCACCCCGGGTGCGCCGGGAGGCGACGCGCTCGGTCATCATCTCCAGGGCGCGCCGGCACTGGCCGACCGACCGCATGGCGTGGTGCAGCCGGCCGCCGCCGAGCCGCGTCTGCGCGATCCGGAAGCCGGCCCCGGGTTCGCCGAGCAGGTTCTCGGCGGGGACCCGGCAGCCGGTGAACCGCAGATAGGCGTGGACGCCCTGGCCCAGGGGCTCCCCGGCGAGGCCCGTGCCGCGCACCATCTCCATGCCGGGCGTCCCGGCCGGGACCAGGATCATGGAGGCGCCCTGGTGCACGGGCTTGTCGGGGTCGGTGACGACCATGGCGATGACGAAGGCGGCCAGCGGATAGTGGGAGGCGAACCACTTCTCGCCGTCGATCACCCACTCGTCCCCGTCCCGCACGGCCCGGCAGGTGAAGCCGCCGGGGTCGGCGCCGCCGGAGGGTTCGGTCATCGCGAAGGTGGAGACGATCCGCCCGTCGAGCAGGGGTTCCAGGTATGCCTTGCGCTGCTCCTCGGTGCCGTAGTGGGCGAGGATCTCCGCGTTCCCGGAGTCCGGGGCCTGGGTGCCGAACACCATCGGCGCCCAGGCCGACCGGCCCAGGATCTCGTTGAGCAGCCCGAGGTGGACCTGTCCCATGCCCATGCCGCCGAGGGACGGCGGCAGATGTGCGGCCCACAGCCGCTGGCCGCGCACCTGCCGCTGGAGTGGGCGGACGATGTCGCGGAAGACCTCGGTGCCGCGGTCGTAGGGCTCGGCGTTGCCCGGGAAGAGCACGTCGAGCGGCTCGATCTCCTCCTGGACGAACCCGGCGGCCCAGTCGAGTTTCTCCTGGAACGCGGTGTCGGTACTGAAGTCCCACATGGCGCACCCTTCCGTCAGAACGGTGTTCTGAAGTTACCAGAATGCCATTCTCCAATGAAGAGATCGCGCTACCGGACCCGTGGCTCCCCGGCCCGCACACCCGCCCCCGACGCGGCGGCGGGCTGCCCGAACAGGGCGGCGACGGCGTCCACCAGCGCGACCGTGAGGTGGCCCGGGTGCGCGGTACGGCCGTGCGCGTGGGCGAGGACGGCCCGCGTCCGCCGGGCCGGTCCTACGTCGGACGCCTGCCGTGCCACCGCCGGAGAATCATCCTCTCAGAGGCGGGGTCCGGCACCGTAGTCGCACACCGGCGGAGCGGCCCCGCACGTCGACGGGGGATGCCATGACCGAGGACCCGCGGCCGCGGCCGTCACCCGGCGGTGGCGTCCTCGTCGCGGTCGCGGTCCGTGCCGAGCAGCACGGACAGCGTCTCCCGCATGATCCTGGGATAGCGCTCCGCCTCCGGCTCGGGATCGACCAGCCACAACTGGTGGACGCCCTCGATCAGGGCGAGGACGGCAGCCGCGGCGGTCGGCGCGCTCAGCCCGCTGGGCAGCCGCTCGCCGTAGCGTTCGACCAGGCGGATGGTGAGGTGGTCCTGGAGGGAGCGGCAGCGGTCCCGCACATAGCTCCGGGCCGGTTCCCGGCCGGTGACGGCCTCGGCCACCACCACGCTGTGCACGGTGGCGAAGGACGGGTGGCCCTGTTCGAAGGCCACGGCGTCGGCGAAGTCGGCGGGCCAGTCCACCCCGGTCGGCCGGTCGGACAGGTTGGCGCGGGCCAGTTGCTCGCGGAAGTTCAGGATCTCCAGCAACAACCGCTTCTTGCTGGGGAAGTAGTGCAGGACCCCCTGCCGGGTGAGCCCCGCCCGCTCCGCCACGGCATCGATCGAGGCGTTCTTGAATCCGCGCTCGGCGAAGACCTCCAGGGCCGCTTCCAGGATCTCCTGACGTCGCGCAGACACCACGTCATGCCCCACTTCCGCCGGTGGACAGGGCCCCCACACTATGTAGGCGCGCCAGGGCGGGGGGAGGTGTCGTGGCGGGATTCTCCGGGCGGCGTGTTCACACACCCATGGCACGCAGCGTGGCGCGGGCGGCGTCCCGGGCCGGGCCGTGGCCCTGTTCGCCGTCCGGGCCGGCGTTCTCGGTGATCTCCGTGAACAGCCGTACGTCCTTGGCCAGCAGTCCGCCCGCGTGGGCGGCGATCCGGTCCAGGCTGCCGCCGGCGTCGACGACCCGTTCCAGGGCGAAGCTGGCCGCACTGCCACGCGGCAGGACGTGCCCGAGGCCCTCCGGGTCGAGGCCGAGCCCCGCACCCAGGCGCAGACCGTCGGCCGCGATCCCCAACTGGGCGGTGAAGAGAAGGTTGTTGAGGATCTTGCCGACCTGCCCGGCGCCGGTCGGGCCCAAGTGGACCACGGGGTCGCCGTACGCGGCGAACAGCGGCCGGCACAAGGCGAACACCTGGGGGTCGCCCCCCACCATGACGAGCAGCGAGCCCTCGGCGGCGGCCCGTCCGCCGCCGCTGACCGGCGCGTCGAGGACCGACACCCGGTGCGGGCCGGCGCGCTCCTGGAGGCGGCGGCAGGTGTCGGGGTGGACCGTGGAGTGCACGACGAGCACGCCGCCCCGGCGCATCCCGGCGAGGACCCCGTCCGGGCCGGTGGTCACCTGCTCGATGTCGGCGTCGTCGACGACGCACAGGCACACCACGTCACTCGCGGCGGCCAGTTCCGCGGGCGACCGGGCGAGCGTCGCGGCGGTGTCCGCGAACGGGGCGAGGGTGCCGGCCCGGCGGGCCCACAGGGTCGTCCCGAAGCCCGCCTCGACGATCCGCCGTGCCATCGGCGCGCCCTGACTGCCCAGTCCGATGAAACCGACCCGCATGTCACGTCTCCTCATGTCGTCGTGCCGGACGCCAGAAGGCGCCGAGCAGTCCGCCGGTCGCCAGCACGCCCACCCCGAGCACCAGTGCGGCACCCGTCCATCCGGTCACCGCCACGTCCGCGGCCGTGTCGAGCGCGTACTCCCCCGGCCCCAAGGCCCCGAGCGTCACCGCGAGCACCCCCAGGACGAGGACGTACTCGTAGCCCTCCCGGAAGACGAAGAAACCGTTCGGGCGGTGGGCCAGCACTCCGGCGACCAGCATCACCGACAGGACGGCGGCGCAGGCCAGCGAGGTGAACAGGCCCGCCACGAGCAAGACGCCGGCGCCGGTCTCGGTCAGCACGCTCAGCCATGCCTGCAACCGCGGGCGGCGCAGCCCGAGACCGGCGAACCAGCCTGCCGTCCCGGCGATACCGCCCCCGCCGCGCCAGTGGTTCCAGCCGTGCGCCACCATGACGGCGCCCAGGACGAGCCGGAGGGCCAGCAGCGCGCTGTCCGCCGGCTCACCCATCGCGGTGCCCCGCTTCCGACGGCAGCGCCCGTACGCCGAGGACGCACTCCTCGACGAAGGCCAGGACGTGCAGATGGTAGGCGAGGGCGGTGCGGCTGACGCTGGTGTTGTGTCCGGCGCCCGCCTGCTCGTGCCGTACGAGACGGGAGGAGGCGGTGAACATCGAGGCGAGGTCGGCGAGACCTTCGGGGCCGTTGCGCCACACCTGTTCGTGCTCGGCGAGGGTGAGGTGCACCGGCACCGCCACCCGCGCGGCGAGCCGGGTGAACTCCGCCTGCCACACCTCCCGGCGGGTCTCGTACGAGGGAGAGGAGGAACCGATGGCGCGCCCGCCGTACACGTCGGGCGGATAGACGTGCGGCGGGTCCCACAGGGCGCGACGGAGGCTGGGCCGGGTGCGTTCCGGGTCCCTTCGCCACTCCTCCATCGCGGCGACCGACCGGGGGTGGTGCACCCGTCCCATGCCGGCCAGTTCCACGCCGAGCAGAGCGGCGCCGCGCGGATCGCCCGCCATCCGCACGGCCAGTTCGCAGCCCGCCGAGTGCGCCCACAGGAACACGCCGGCGCCGCGCTCCCGGCCGTCGAGGTGGGCGTCGAGGGCGGCGAACGCGAAGTCGGTGCGTCCTGCGGTCGTGCGCAGGCGGTCCTCGTGCCCGGCCGAACTGCCGTAGCCCGGGCGGTCGAGGGCGAGGACGGTGAAGCCGGCCAGGGCGGCGGTGCGCAGCAGGGAGAGCCGCGGATGTCCGGGGTGGTCGAAGTAGGCGGAGGTGGTGGCGCCGCCGTGCAGGGCCACGATCACGGCCTGCGGGCGCGCGGCCTCGGCGATCAGCGCGGAGGCGGGGACGCCGTGCACGTCCGCCACCCGCCGGTGGACGCCGGTGGCGCGTTCGGGTTCGGTCGAGGTCATCCGTCCGTCCTGAGCAGGAGTACGCCGCTGGGGGTGAGCCCGCCGCTGGAGACGACGGCCGTACGGGCGTCCGCCACCTGGCGGGCGCCCGCCTCGCCGCGCAACTGGAGTACGGCCTCGTGGAGCAGGCCCATGCCGTGGGTGCGGCCGTGGGAGAGCTGTCCGCCGTGCGGGTTGAGCGGGGTCACCCCGTCCCGGGCGATGTTCTTGCCGCCGTCCAGGAAGTCGCGGGCCTCGCCGATGCCGCAGAAGCCGAGCGCCTCGATCCAGGACAGGCAGTTGAAGGTGAATCCGTCGTACAGCAGGGCCACGTCCACGTCGGCTGGGCGCAGCTCGGTGCGGGTCCACAGATGGGCGGCCTGGCCGAGCACCTGGGGTTCGTGGGTGAGGGTGGCCTGGTCCCAGTCGAGGCGTTCCACGATCCGCGTGCCGACCGCCTCGACGCGGACCGGGGCCTTGCGCAGGTCGCCGGCGGTCTCGGTGGCGGAGACGACGACTGCGGTGGCGGCGTCGCAGGGGACGTCGCAGTCGTAGAGGCCGAAGGGGGTGGTGATGGTGCGTGCCGACAGGTAGTCGTCCATGGTCAGCGGGGAGCGGTAGACGGCGTCGGGGTGGAGGGCGGCGCCGGCCCGCTGGTTGACGGCGATGTGGCCGAGGGTCTCGCGGGTGGTGCCGTAGCGGGCCATGTGCCGCTGGGCGTTCATCGCCAGCGTGATCGCCGGTGAGACGGCTCCGAACGGCTTGAACCAGCCCTCGGCGGTGCCTTCCCGGGGCGGGCTGATCTTCCCCTGGCGGACGAGTTCGGCGTACGTCGCCTCCCATACCGTCCGGAAGCACAGCACGTGCCGGGCGAGGCCGCCCGCCACGGCCAGCATCGCGGCGATCAGGGAGCCGCCGGGGCCGAAGGTCTCCGCCGCTCCGTTGTGCCAGACGGGACGGATGCCGAGCGCCGACTCCAGGGCGGTGACCCCTCCCTCGGCGAAGCCGCCGTACGCGCCGCCACCGGGGTAGGTGGACAGGCCGTCGATGTCGTCGAAGGTGAGTCCGGCGTCGGCGACGGCCTTCTCACAGGCCTCGACGGTCAGGTGGAGGGGCGGGACCATGAGGCGGCGCCCGATGCGGGAGGCGCCGGCGCCGCTGATCACGGCACGGTCCTCGAACCTGTCCCTGGTCGGTGCGCCGCGCGGGTGCGCCCGCGCCCGGTCGGGGGCCGGGTCGTCGTCGGGGAGCGGGGCCGGCGAGGACTGGTCGGCGGCCGGGCGGAACAGTGGCAGCCAGGTCTCTCCGGCCCGCTCGAAGGTGACCTCCATCCGCATGCCGAGGCGCAGGTCCTGCGGTGCGCAGCCGACGACGTTCGTGGTCAGGCGGACCCGGGGGTCCTCCTCGATCGCGACCTGCGCGACGACGAACGGGGTGGGCAGCCCGGGGTGGGGGAAGCGGTGGTTGACGGTGAAGCCGATCAGCGTCGCCCGGCCGGAGACCTCCCGGACGGTGATGTCGTGTCCGCGGCAGTGGCGGCAGACCGGTCGCGGTGGGTGGATCAGGGCCGAGCAGGCGGTGCAGGACCGGAAGCGCAGCCGCCCGTCGCGGCCGGAGGTCCAGAAGAACTCCGTCTCCTGGTCCGGTCGCGCCGGCGGGCGGGCGGCGCGCTCCTGGGGTGCGGTCAACGGATCTTCGCCTCCGCCCTGCGGACCGTCACCGGCTCGGCGAGACCCTGCTCGTCGCAGGCCCGCTGGAGGGTCACCAGTGTCTCCGCCAGACCGGGGCCGAGCCGCGGACCGGGAGTGAAGGCGGCGGGGAGGTGGCGCATGCCCTGGATGACGCCGATGGTCTCGTAGTGGACGGTGCCCTCGGGGTCGCAGACGTAGTCCGGCATGCGGTCGAGGACCTGGGTCAGCATCCGCTTGAACACCGTACGGGCCACGTTCGAGCCGATGCAGCGGTGGATGCCGAGGCCGAAGGCGGTGTGCCGGTTGCCGCTCCGGGCGAGGTCGACCTCGTCCGGTCCGGGGAAGACGGCCGGGTCGCGGTTGGCCATCGCCCAGGACAGCCAGACCCGGTCGCCCTCCTGGAACTCCTGGCCGAGGATCTCGCAGTCCTCCGCGACCGTCCGCCCGTCGCCGGGCGCCGGGGTGAAGTAGCGCAGGAACTCCTCGGTGGCCGGGTCGAGCAGGGTGTCGCGTTCCGCGCTGAGCCGGGCCCGCTCGCCGGGGTGCTGGGAGAGCCACTCCAGGGCGTGCGCGGTCAGCGCGGTGGTGGTGTCGAAGCCACCGCCGATGAGCAGCGCGAGGGCACCGATCAGATCGGTGTCGGACGGGCGCTCGCCGTCGATCTCCATGCGGGCGAGCGCGTCGGCGAGGCCGGGGCGCGGGTGGGCGCGGACCTCGTGGAGGGTGATGCCGATGTCCTTGATCATGGCCAGATGGGCCTCGATCACCCGGGCCATCTCCGGCGAGTTCGGCGGGGTGTAGACCCCGGCGTGGGCGGGCTCGTTGTAGAGCCGCCACTTCTCCAGCGGGATGCCCATCATGGCGAGGGTGAAGACGGCCGGGACGATGTTGGCGAGGTCGTCGACGAAGTCGATCCGGCCGGACTCGATCCGCTCGTCGAGGCAGGCGCGGGCCACCTCGTCGATGAACGGGATCCAGCGGGTGACGGCCGCCGGGGACAGGTAGGGGTTCAGGGCGGTGCGGTAGAAGCGCTGTTCGGGCGGGTCCATCTCCAGGAAGCCACCGCGCAGGCCCCGGCCGCGGGGCGGCGCCGGGATGCTGATGCCCTGGTAGCCCCGGCGCTCACCGTGCACGTCGTGGTCGTTGGAGAGGCGCTGCCCGGCGCGGGCGAACGCGAGCAGCTCGCGGTTGCCCGCGGCGACCCAGTGCCCGCCGTAGGTGTCCGACCAGGCGAGCGGGCAGCCGGCGTGGAAGGCGCGGGTCTGCTCCTCGAACCCGTCACGGTAGTCGGGGGCGTGCCGGTCGAAGTGGACGCGGGGCTGCTTGCGGGCCTCGTCGTCGTGCGCGTCGGGTTCTGCTGCGGTCATGGTGGGTGTCTTCTCCTCGTGTCGGCCGCGCCCGCTCAGAAGACGCTGATGGCTCGCTCGGGGCAGGACCGGACGGCTTCCACCACCTGGTCCTGCTGGTCCTCGGGGACCTCCTCGGTGATCGGCGAGGAGTGCCCGTCGATCTCGTCCAGCTCGAAGACTTTCGGGGCCCGCATGGCACACAGGGTGTGTCCCTGGCAGCGCTCGGGGTCGACGCGTACCTTCACGTCACTCAGCTCCCGTTCAGGTGAGGTCGGACAGGGACTTGCCGACGGAGGCCAGGGTGGCCGGCTCGCCGTAGTCGCCCTGGTACTTGTGGACCGGACCGTCGCAGCGGAAGGCGCCCTGGTCCGGTCGGAAGTCGGCGGGCTTCCACCCCTCGGTGGTGGCTTCCACGACCGTGTAGCACCTGGTCGGTTCCTTCGAGCTGAGGTCGAACGGGGCCTGCAGGCCGCCCGCCGTCCACTCGGTGTTCTTCAGCGCGTTCTCGTGGACGCACGCGCGGGTGAGGGTGGCGCAGTCCCGGGCGGCGGTGGCGAACAGCAGCCAGGCGGAGAGGGCGCGCAGCGCCGGGTAGGTGACCTGTTGGCCGGGCGCGTACTTCTTGAACAGGTCGACGGCCTGCTGGGTGGCGGAGTGGTCGGCGGCGTTCTCCAGCGGCGCGGTGGCGAAGAGTTCCGCGTAGTTGTGCTGCTCGGCCAGGGCCGTGCCCGCCAGTTGCCGGAACGCCGGGCCGTAGGCGTTGGAGTTGGCGTCGATCCAGTCGGGCACGTGGTCGATGCCGGTGAGGGCCTGCTCCAGTTTGGCCAGGCTCGCGAAGTCCCCGAGGAAGACCAGGCCCTTGACGCCCTTCTTCTTGATCGCCTGGGCGTAGGGGGTCCAGTCGGCGACACCGGACGCCGGGTACAGGTCGGTGTAGGAGATCCGGCCGCCGAGACCGGCGATCGCCTCCTCGTACTGGGCCGTCATGACCTTGGTGACCGGGGAGTCGGCGGCGATGACGCCCACCTCCCGGGCGGAGTCCGGGTACTTCTCCTTCAGCAGCCAGCTGTAGAAGCCGGTGTACTGGAAGTAGCCCGCGGTCGGCTGCGAGGCGATCGCCTGGAGGTCGGAGCCGATGGCGCCGATCTGGCTGGACTGCGCGGGGAAGTTCGGCAGCAGGCACTTCAGCCGGTCCTTGACACCCAGGCTGTCCATCGCCGCTCCGCCGCCGACCAGTGCGAAGTCCTCCTTGCACGCCTCCAGGGTGCGCCTGCGGACGTCCATGAGCCGGGTGTCCCGGGTGACGGGCTCGATCTCGCGGCCGTTGATGCCTCCCGCGTCGTTGCACCAGGACGTGAACACCTTCGCGGCGTCGACGAACTCGGACTTCTTGGTGAACCCGACGTCCGTCATGACACCGACCTGGATCTTCTGGTCGGTGACGCCCCGCACGGACGACTCACCCGCCTCGCCGGGGCCGCACACGTCCTTCAGCGTGCCGAAGTCGGCGGAGGCGGCCTGTCTCTCCCGCGCGGTGGGGCTCGCCTGCCGCGCGGGGCCGGTGTCGTCGTCGGAGCGGGTGGAGCAGCCGGCGGCCAGCAGTACCGCGGCCGCGGTGACGCCGCTCACGAGCAGTCTGCGCATGGTTCCTCCTCAGGGGCTCGGACGCCGTCGTCCGAGGGAGGGGACGGACAGCAGCGGGTCAGGTGACCGCTCCGCTCGCCTTCAGCGCGAGGATGCGGTCCCAGTCGTAGCCGAGCTCGGTGAGGATCTCCTCCGTCTGCGCGGCGAATTCCGGGGCGGGGCCGAGGAGGGTGTCCTCCACGTCGTACTGGACCGGGCTCGCGACGAGTTCGAGGTCACCGGCGCGTGCGATGTAGCCGTTGGCGCGTACCTGTGCGTCGGCGGCGGCCCCCAGCGTGTCCTGGACGGGGGCCCAGGGTCCGTCGAGCGCGGCGAACCGCTCGGACCACTCGGTGAGGGAGCGCGTCGCGATCACCTCGCGCAGGAACTTCACCGCGTCGGCGGTGTGCGCGGCGAGGGACTCGGCGGTGGCGAAGCGGGGGTCGCCGGCGACGTCGGGGCGGCCCAGGCACTCGCACACGTTGGCCCAGAACTTCGCCGGCTGGAGCATGACGAAGGAGAGGTAGCGGTCGTCGGCGGTCCGGTAGAGACCGGACAGCGGGTTGGTGGGCGAGCCGTGGGCGCTGGGCGCGACGCCTTCCCAACCGCGGCCGAGGTGCAGGGACAGTCCGACGGAGTGGCCCAGCGCCCACAGACCGCTGCCCAGGAGCGAGACGTCCACCACGGCACTCTCGCCGGTACGTTCGCGGCGCAGCAGGGCGGCCGCGATGCCGCCGGCCAGGTTGGTGCCGGAGATCGTGTCACCGTAGGCCGGGCCGGGCGGGCTGATCATGCCGTCCGTTCCCGGTGGGGTGATGCTGGCCGCCGTGCCGGCGCGGGCCCAGAACGCGGTCATGTCGTAGCCCCCCTTGCCGTGTTCCGGTCCGCGGGGGCCGAGCGCGGTGCCGCGGGCGTAGACGATCGCCGGGTTGACGGCCCGGATGTCGTCGACGTCGATGCCGAGGCGGGTGCGGGAGGCGGGCAGGAAGCTGGTCAGGAAGACGTCCGCGTCCCGCGCCAGCTCGTACAGCACCTCGCGCCCCTGCGGCACCGCGATGTCCAGGCCGAGGGAGCGTTTGCCGCGGTTGGCGTGGGCGACATGGGGATTGGGGTCGCCGTGCACCTCGAAGGTTCCGGTCCGGCGCAGTCCGCGCTGCGGGTCGCCGGTGACCGCGTGCTCGACCTTCACCACGTCGGCGCCCCAGTCCGCGAGGACGGCGCCCGCCGAGGGCACGAAGCCGTACATGGCCACTTCGAGGACCCGGATGCCCTCCAGCGGCTTCATGACCGTTCCCGGGCGACGGCCACGCGGGCGAAGGACTTCTCCTCCAGGAACTCCTCGAACCCGGAACGGCCGCTCTCCCGGCCGATCCCGGACTGCTTGTAGCCGCCGAAGGGCACGTCGGGCGCGAAGTAGTTGCCGCCGTTGATGGAGAAGGTGCCGGTGCGGATGCGCCGGGCGAGCCGGATCGCGCGCTGCTCGTCGGCGCTGTGCACCGCGCCGGACAGTCCGTAGGCGGAGTTGTTGGCGATCCGGACCGCATCCTCCTCGTCGTCGAAGGGGATCACGGACAGCACCGGGCCGAAGACCTCCTCCTGGGCCATCTCGCTGTCCGGGTCGACGCCGCTGAGGAGGGTCGGCCGGTAGAAGTAGCCGGGGTCGACGCGCTCGCCGCCGCGCACCAGGGCCGCGCCGTCCGCGACCGCCCGCCGGACCATGCCGTCGACCTTGTCGCGTTGCGCCTCGCTGATGAGCGGCCCCATGGCCGTCCGGGGGTCGGTGGGGTCGCCGACCCGCACCTGGTCCAGGCCGGCCGCGACGAGTTCCACGATCCGGTCGTGGTGCGCGCGCGGCACGAGCAGGCGGGAGGTGAGGGCGCATCCCTGGCCGGAGTGGGAGCAGATGGTGAAGGCCGCGAACATGGCGGCCTTGGTGAAGTCCGCGTCCTCCAGCACGATCATGGCGGACTTGCCGCCGAGTTCGAGGAAGACCCGTTTCACGGTGCCGGCCGCGGCGGCCATGATGCGGCGGCCGGTGGCGGTGGCTCCGGTGAAGGTGACCACGTCGACGTCCGGGTGGGTGGTCAGCACCTCGCCCGTCTGCGCGCGGGACGAACTGAGGACGTTGACCACGCCCGGCGGGATGTCGGTGTGCAGCGCGATGAGTTCACCGAGCGCGAGCGTGGTGAGGGGGGTCTGCGGGGCGCCCTTCAGGACGATCGTGCAGCCGGCGGCGAGCGCGGGGGCCAGCTTGGCCAGGGCGAGCTGGTTGGGGTAGTTGTACGGCAGGATGGCGGCGACGACGCCGGCCGCCTCCTTCTCCACCCAGCGGTGGTGCCGCTCACCGCGTGACTCGACCTCGCCGAGGTCCTCGGTGAAGTCGTACGTCTCCAGCAGGTCGGCGTAGTACGGCACGTTGCGGATCGGCTCGTCGAGCTGGGGGCCGTGGGTGAGCCGGCGGGGTGCGCCGGCCTCGGCGACGGTCAGCTCGCGCAGCTCCTCGCGGTGCGTGTCGAGGGCCCTGTGGAGCTGGCGCAGACAACGCAGCCGCAGATCCTTGTCCGTGGACCAGCCGGTGCTGTCGAAGGCGCGGCGGGCGGCGGCGATCGCGGTCTCGGCGTCGGCCTTCGTCGCGTCGGGAGCGTGCCCGAGCAGGGCGCCGGTCGCGGGGTTGTGGGAGGCGAAGGTCGTCTCGGCGCCGACCAGCTTGCCGTCGATGAGCTGGGACTTCGTGAGGGGGGTGGTCACAGCCGTACCACCGATCCGCCGTCGACGGCGAGGACCTGGCCGGTGATCCAGCTCGCGTCGTCGGACAGGAGGAAGAGCAGGGCGCCGGCCTGATCCGCCGGTGTGCCCATGCGTTTGAGGGCGAAGGACCGCACCATGGCCTCGCGGCGCTCCTCGGGGATGATGTGGCGGGCCGCCCCGGTGTCGGTGGGGCCGGGCGCGATGGCGTTGACGCGGATGCCCCGGTCGCCGAGTTCGGCGGCGAGGGAAGCGGTGAGGTGGTTGACGCCGGCCTTGGCGAGACCGTAGAAGGCGGTGGCCTGCCAGGCCGCGGTGGACGACTGGTTGACGATCGCGGCGCCGTCCTTGAGATACGGGAGAACGGCGCGGGTGACGTGCAGTGCGCCGAGGAGGTTCACCTTCAGGAAGCGGTCGAGGTAGGCGTAGTCGACGGTGGTGATGCCCTCGCGGCGCATGTCGTGGAAGATCGCGGCGTTGTTGACCAGGTGGTCGATGTGGCCGAGTTCGGCGATCACGGTGTCGGCGAGAGCCCGTGCCGAGGTGGGGTCGGCCACGTCGACGGGCACGAAGAGGGCATCGCCGATCTCCTTGGCGACCCGCTGCCCCCGCTCCTCGTTCAGGTCGGCGACCACTACCCGCGCGCCCTCGGCGGCCAGCGCCCTGGCGTACCCCTCCCCGATGCCCTGTCCGGCGCCGGTGACGATCGCCACCTTGCCCTTGAACCGCATCCCAGCCTCCTTGCTCGGTTGACCGGAAACTACATTCTCAGTTTCAGCTAAGCAAGGTTACGGACAGGACAACCTGCCCTGCACGGGCCGCTGGACAGCGGCGCGCGGGTGCTGCGCGGTACTACCCGCCCCCTGTCCGACACTTCCCGTCACAGCCTCTCTGAGAATATGGTTCTCGAATACGGAAGGGATGTTCACATGATTGTCGGGATCCGACACCGGACACTGCCCCGCACCGAGACGTCCGAGTGGCCGCCGCGTCGCGGTACTCCTGCCCGTGCCGACGGGGCGCTGGCGTGAGCGCCCCGCCGGCACGGACGGCCGTCGTCACCGGCGGCGCCTCCGGGATCGGCCGGGCCATCGCACGGCGACTCGCCGCCGAAGGTCTGAACGTCGCCGTGTTCGACATCGCGTCGACCGAGGACGGTGACGGCCTGCTGGTCGACGTCACCGACCGGGCCCAGGTCGACAAGGCGGCGGACACGGTGCGCGAGCGCTACGGCCCGGTCTCCGTGCTGGTCAACGCGGCGGGACAGGACGGCTTCACCCGTTTCGCCGAGTTGCCCTTCGCGGACTGGCAGCGGGTGGTCGACATCAACCTCAACGGCGTCTTCCACTGCGTGCAGTCGGTGCTGCCGGACATGTGGGAGGGCCGCTGGGGGCGGATCGTCAACATCTCCTCGTCCAGCGCGCACTCGGGGCAGCCCTTCATGGCCCACTACGTCGCCGCCAAATCCGCGGTGAACGGGCTGACGAAGTCCCTCGCGCTGGAACTCGGCCCGCGCGGAATCACCGTCAACGCGGTACCGCCCGGCTTCATCGACACCCCGATGCTGCGCACCGCGGAGCAGCGGCAGCGGCTCGGCGGCACCGTGGAGGAGCACATCGCGCGCACCCCGGTACGCCGGGTGGGCCGCCCCGAGGACATCGCCGCGACCTGCGCGTTTCTGGTGAGCGAGGAGGCCGGGTACATCACCGGGCAGATCATCGGTGTGAACGGGGGCCGCAACACATGACGAGGCTGCCCCCCGTCCCGTACGAGGAGTGGGACGCCGACGCCCTGCGCCCGTTGACGGGCGGCCGGAAGGCGCCCCCGTCGAACGCCCTGGGGCTGCTGGTCCACCATCCGGCCCTCGCCGAGGCGTTCCTGACCTTCAACACCCATCTGCTGGCCCGCAACTCGCTGCCCGACAAGATGCGCGAACTGGCCATTCTGCGGGTGGCCCGGCGCCGCGGGTGTCGCTACGAGTGGGCACAGCACGTACTGATCGGCCGCCGGGCGGGGGTGAGCGAGGAGGAGTTGGAGCAGGTAAGGACCGGAGCCGGCACCCTGGTGAACCGCGCCGTCGACGAGCTGGACACCTCCTCCGCGCTCTCCGACGCCACCTACGCGGAGCTGGCGAGGAAGCTGGACGCACGGCAGCTCCTCGACTTCGTGTTCACGGTGGGCGCCTACGGACTGCTGGCGATGGCGTTCAACACCTTCGAGGTGGAGCTGGACCCCGGACTCGCACCGGGCCCCGATCCCGACGGGGCGGAGGCCGGCTGAGAACCCGGAACACCGAGGAGCCCGTGCCGGAGCCGCCTGGACTCCGGCACGGGCTCTCCCCCGTCGGGACGGTCCTCGGCGCCCGTGCCCCTCAGCCCCGCTCGATGTGCTGCTTCATGGCGTCGAGCCGGGTCAGGATCGGGAAGCCGTCCACGCTGAGCGCGTTGCCGTGCCCGGTCTGGTGGATGTCGAAGACGGACTGGAGGGCCGCGTAGAAGCCCTGGACGTCCATGGTCTGGTTGACGGCCCGTTTGGCCTGGCGCAGCCCGAAGGGCGGCATCCGCGCGATGCGCGCCGCCAGCTCGCGGGCCGAGCCGTCGAGTTCGTCCGGCGGGACCACCTTGTTGACCATGCCCACCCGCTCGGCCTCCCGGGCGGTGAGCGGCCGGCCGGTGAACAGGATCTCCTTCGCCTTGCGCGGGCCCAGCTCCCAGGTGTGCCCGTGGTACTCGACCCCGCCGATGCCCATGTGCACCACCGGGTCGGAGAACTCCGCGTTCTCCGCGGCCACGATCAGGTCACAGGGCCAGCACAGCATCAGACCGGCGGCGATGCACTTGCCCTGGACCGCCGCGATGGTGGGCTTGGGAATGTTCCGCCACTTCAGCGAGTACTCCAGATAGCGGCGCGTCTCCGCGTCGTAGATCCACTCCAGGGTGATCTCACCGGGGCCGGGCCAGCGGTCCTTCAGATCGTGCCCGGCGGAGAAGTGACGGCCGTTGGCCCGCAGTACGACCACGCGGACCTCCTCGTCCCGGGCCGCGCGCGTCCAGGCGGCGTCGAGATCGTCGAGGAGGGCCATGGTCTGGGCGTTGGCGGCCTCAGGGCGGTTCAGCGTGATGACGGCGACGCCGTCCTCCGCCTCGTACAGGATCTGGTCCATGGCCTGCGTCCTCCCGCGTGAGCTCGGCATCACCAGTGACGAGAATATCATTCTCGCTTTTCAGCAACACCATTGACAGTTTCGGTCCGACCTTAACTACCATCGCGGCATGAGCGACGCCAGCCCCGTCCTGACCGTGGCCGCCGACGGCGACATCCGCGTCGTCACGATGAACCGGCCCGAGCGCCTCAACGGCGTCTCGGAGGAACTGCACCGACGGCTGTCCGAGGTCTGGCGGGAACTGGCGGGCGACCCGGGGGCACGGGCGGTCGTCCTGACCGGGGCGGGACGGGCGTTCAGCGCGGGCGGCGACTTCGACCATCTGCTCCGCCATCACCACGACGCGGAGCTGCGGGAGCGGTCGATCCGGCTCGACCGGACCATCCAGACCGACATGATCCGCTTCCCGCTTCCGGTGATCGCCGCGGTCAACGGGCCTGCGGTGGGGCTCGGTTGCAGCCTGGCGCTGGGGTGTGACCTGGTACTGATGGCCGAGGACGCCTACCTCGCCGACCCGCACGTGTCCGTCGGTCTGGTGGCCGGTGACGGAGGCGTCACCCTGTGGCCGTTGCTCACCAGTCTGCTGCGGGTCAAGGAGTACCTGTTCACCGGGGACCGGATCCCGGCGGCCACGGCGGTCGACCTGGGGCTCGCCAACCGGGTCGTCGCCGGAGCGGACCTGATGCGGGAGGCGCTCGCGCTGGCCCGCCGGCTCGCCGCCCAGCCCGCGGAGGCGCTGCGCGCCACCAAGGCGGCACTGGGAACGGTGGTCGAGCAGGTCTCGCGCGGCGGCATGGAGGCCGCCCTGCTGGCCGAACGGTCCACGATGACCAGCCCCGACCACATCCGCATCGCCGGCGGCCTGGCCTCCCGCGCACACCGCCGGCCCGCCGCACCCGAGGCGGCCGTACCCGAGGAGGACTGAGCATGGAACCCGAGGAGTTCTCGCTGGTCCGCGGCGCGCTGCGGTCCTTCGCCACCCGGTACCGGGTCGGCTCCGCCGACGAGATCGCACCGCGGACCCGCGCGGCCGCACAGGAGGCGCTGGACGAACTGGGCCTCGCGGACCTGCGCCGCGCCTCCCCGCCCGCCGCGACGGCGCAGGAGTGCGCGCTGCTCGCCGAGGAGCACGGCGGACAGCCCCTGACCACGTCCCTGCTCGGCACCGCCCTGCTCGCCCCGGAACTGCTGCGCCTGCTCGGAGCGCCGGCCACCACGGCACGGCCGACGATCGCCCTGGCCCGGGACCTGCGTTTCCCGGGGCCGCACCCGGCACCGCTCGTGGCGTGGGACGGCGACGGAGCCGACCACGCACTGGCGGTGGACCCGGAGGGAATCGTGCGGCACGTCGTCCCGGGGCCGCCCGCGCCGACCGCCGATCCGCTGCGCGGTGTCCGGGCCGTCCCGGGCGGCGGGGCGAGCGTCGGGCGGCTGACGCCCGAGGCGCGGCGGCACTGGCAGGCGTACGCGCTGGTGATGGTCTCCGCCGAACTCGTCGGCGCGGCCCGCTCCTTCGTCGAACTGAGCGTGGGCCACGCCCGCGAACGCCGGCAGTACGGACGGCGGATCGGTTCCTTCCAGGCCGTACAGCATCTGCTCGCCGACGCCACGGTCCTCGTGGAGGCGTGCGCCAGCGCCACCCGGTACGCCGCCTGGTGTCTGGACCACGAGCCACCGGGGCGGGCGCTGACGGCGGCCCGCGTGGCCAAGGCCGAGGTCAACACCTCGGCGGTCGAGGCCGTGTACGCGGGCATGCAGGTCTTCGGCGGCATCGCGCAGACCTGGGAGCACGTCGCCCACCTCTACCTCCGCAGGGTCCTCGTGGGGGCGACGGTGCTCGCCACCACCACCGATCTCCTGACCGCCCTGGCCGTACCGGACCCGGAGGTGCCGGCCGGCACCCGCACGCCGGACACGGCGGCCGCCCTGGCCGCACCGGAGGCGACGCGATGACCGACCGTCCGCTGGATTTCGGCGACCGGGCCGACCTGGAACACCTGCGTCGCGACTTCCGCGCATGGCTGGCCGGGAACCCGCTTCCCGAGCGGGGCGCCGACGAGCCGGCCGCCGTCCACCTGCACCGCTGGCACCGGATGCTGCACTCCGGCCGCTGGGTCGGCCTCGACGTGCCGGAGTCCTACGGCGGACGCGGGCTGACCTCCCTGCACCAGGTGGCGGTCAGCGACGAACTGGGGGCCCGGGGCGCTCCCGGCGTCCCGCGCATCGGCTACCTCGCCCATGTGCTCCTGGAGTTCGGCTCCGAGGAGCAGCGCCGACGCCTGCTGCCGCGCATGCTCGCCGGCGACGACACCTGGTGCCAGGGCTTCAGCGAGCCGGGCGCGGGCTCGGACCTGGCCGGCCTGAGCACCCGCGCCGACCGCGCTCCCGAGGGCCGCTACATCGTCAACGGCCAGAAGCTGTGGACCAGTTACGCCCAGCACTCCGACCTCTGCCTCCTGCTCGCCCGCACCGGTGACGCCGCTTCCCCACACGCCTCGCTCTCGGCGTTCGTGCTGCCCCTGGACCGCCCCGGAGTGACCGTACGGCCGCTGCGCGCGGCCAACGGCGACGACGAGTTCTGCGAACTCTTCCTCGACGACGTCCGTCTCACGGAGTCCGAGCGGATCGGCGCCGAGGGCGACGGCTGGGCACTGGCGATGACCACCGTGGCGTACGAGCGCAACGCACTCGACACCGGGCACCTGCCGAAGTACGGCCGGCTCGTCGAGCGGTTGCGCCGCCACGCGCACGAGCGCCGCGGCCGTCTTCCCGACGGGCTCCGGTCCGAGATCGGCAGGTGTGTCGTGGACTACCAGGTCCTCGTCGCCCACGCCCGCCGCCGCACCGCCGAACGCCTCGCCGGGAAGACCGCGGGAGCGGAGTCGTCCGTCGACAAGCTGCTGATGACCCGGGCGGAGCAGCGGCTGTACGAGACGGCACTGAAGGTGTTCCCCGAGGAACTGCACGGGGAGGGCGGGGACGTCTTCGGCGACTACCTCTACTCCAGGGCCGCGTCCGTGTACGGCGGAACGTCGCAGATCCAGCGGAACATCATCGCCAAGCGGCTGCTGCGCCTGCCGGCCGCCGACCGCCGCGACTGAACGGAGCCCCGCCGTGCGACACGACGCTCCAGGACACGAGCCGCACGCCCGGGATCGGAGCGGGCGACCGGGGCGGCCCGCGCGCGCCGGACTGGGCATGAGCGGCTCGTGGCCGCCCTCGCCGTCCGGGGAGCCAGGGGTGCCGAGGTCCCCCTCGGCACCCGCCACGAGGCGGGGAAACCCTCCTCAGGCGGCCTTGGGGTCCCCCCTCCACGTGGTCGACCTGGATCTCCCGGCGGGAGCGCTGCGGCCCGCGCCGCCGCCCGCGCCGCCGGACCTGGTCCGGGTGGCCGTCGCGGCCCGGCCGAGGCAGGACCCGGGTGACTTCGACATCCTGTTGACCGGGGCCTTCGACGCGCCCCGCCCCTGGGTGGCGTGCGCCGATCCGCACGCCACCGCCCGCCGTTTGGAGGAGGCTGCCGCGCGGCAGCCGGCCGCCTCGGCCGCCCTGGCGCAGGTGCTGCGGATGGGTCCCTCGCTGGCACCGTCCGACCGGCTCCTCGTCGAGTCCCTCGCCTACTCCACCCTTCAGGGCGGCGCGGGGTTCCGTGCCTGGCTGGCCGCGGCCCGCCCCCGCGCACCCCGCCCCGCCGCGACCCCGGTCCGGCTGCACCGCGACGGCGACCGCCTGACCGTCACCCTGGACCGCCCCTGGGTGCGCAACGCCTTCGACGCCGCCGGCCGGGACGCACTGTGCGAGGCCCTTGAGGTCGCCGTGGCCGACCCGTCCCTCACCCGCGTCGATCTGTGCGGCAGCGGGCCCGCCTTCTGCGGTGGAGGTGACCTCGCCGAGTTCGGCACCTCCCAGGACCCGGCGCAGGCGCACCGGGTGCGGGTGAGCCGCAGTCCCGCGGCGCTGCTCCTGCGGTGTGCCGCCAAGGTGACCGTCCACCTGCGGGGCGCCTGTGTGGGCGCGGGCATCGAACTGGCGGCGTTCGCGGGCCGGGTGGTGGCCGCCCCGGACACCGTGATCCGGCTGCCCGAGATCGGCATGGGCCTGATCCCCGGCGCGGGAGGAACCGCGAGCCTTCCCGTCCGCATCGGCCGGGAGCGCACCGCCTACCTCGCGCTGTCGGGCGCCACGCTCACCGCACCGCAGGCGCTGGCCTGGGGTCTCGTGGACGCGGTCACCACACCGTCGGATCCGGCCCAGGTGTGGAACTAGCGTTATCGCTTACTGGTAACTACATTCTCTGTATCAATAACTTGTTTCTCACGCTCCGTGCCACGAACGGACGACCTCTGGGAGGCGGATCAGCGGTGCGCCCCGACAAGCCCGACAAGCCCGATAACCCCGACAGCAGGGAAGCCGAGAGCCGGACCCCAAGCCCGCCGCGGCCGCGCGAGGGGGGCCGCCGGACCCCGCCCGGGCCGGACGCCTCCGCCACGCCGCCCGACTTCTTCCGGGACGACGCCCTGGTGGCGGATCCGTACCCCTACCTCGACGAGTTGCGCGCGCGGTGCCCCGTGCAGCGGGAACCGCACCACGGCGTGATGATGGTGACCGGGTACGAGGAAGCGGTCGAGGTGCTGCAGGATCCGCGGACCTTCTCCTCCTGTCTCTCGGTGACCGGCCCCTTCCCCGGATTCCCCGTCCCGCTCGAAGGCGACGACGTCAGCGACCTCATCGCACGGCACCGGGACGAACTGCCGATGAGCGACCAGTTGCCGACGCTCGATCCGCCCGAGCACACCGCTCACCGCGCACTGCTCATGCGGCTGATCACGCCGAAACGGCTCAAGCAGAACGAGGAGGCCGTCTGGGACATCGCCGACACCCTGCTGGACGGCTATCTGGCCCGGGGAGAGGGCGAGTTCATCAGCGGGTTCGCCGGGCCCTTCAGCCTGCTGGTCATCGCCGACCTGCTCGGTGTGCCGGAGGAGGACCGTGAGGAGTTCCTCGACCGTCTCCAGCGCGGGCCCGCGGCCGGCGGGGCCGTCGGCAGCACCGGCGACGACACGTTGGCGCACTCACCGCTGGAGTTCCTGTACACGCGGTTCACCGCCTACATCGACGACCGGCGCCGCGATCCCCGCGACGATGTGCTCACCGGACTCGCCACCGCGACCTTCCCCGACGGCAGCCTGCCCGAGGTGGCCGACGCCGTGCGCGTCGCGGCCAACCTGTTCTCCGCCGGACAGGAGACCACGGTCCGCCTGCTCGGCTCCGCGGTGAAGGTACTGGCCGAACAGCCGGACCTCCAGGCGCTGTTGCGGGCCGAACCCGGCCGTGTCCCCAACTTCGTCGAGGAGTCCCTGCGCACGGAGAGCCCGGTGAAGGGCGACTTCCGGCTCTCCCGGGTAGCGACCGCGGTGGGCGGTGTGGAGATCCCCGCCGGCACCACGCTCATGATCGTGAACGGGGCCGCGAACCGGGACCCCGGCCGCTTCGAGAACCCCGCCACCTTCGATCCCGCCCGCGGCAACGCCCGTCACCACCTGGCGTTCGGCCGCGGCATCCACACCTGCCCCGGTGCGCCCCTCGCCCGGACCGAGGCCCGCGTGGCCCTCGCGCGCCTCCTCGCCCGCACCACGGACATCAGGATCTCGGAATCCGCGCACGGCCCCCGCACGGACCGTCGCTACCGGTACCTGCCGACGTACATCCTGCGCGGGCTGACCCAGCTCCACCTGGAGTTCTCGCGCGCGCAAGGGAGCCCGTCATGAAGGCGTCCGTCGACGAGGACCGCTGCCGCGGCCACGCGGTCTGCTGCACGGTCTGCCCCGACGTGTTCGACCTCGGCGACGACGGTTACGCGGTCGTCCGACTCGCCGACATCCCCACCGGTCTCGAGGCAGCGGTGCGCGACGCGGCGGCGGGCTGCCCGGAACGCGCCATCACGACAGAGGGCTGAACCCCCGTCGAGCGGGCCTCCACCCGCGCCGATCTCGCGGAGCCGCCCGCCGTACTGGAGGGAGCACCTATGCGAAAGATCCCCGCAGAGCTGGTCGAGCGCTACGAGGCGGAGGGCTGGTGGACCAGGGAGACGATCGGTGACCTGCTGGCACGGGGAGTGGCCGCGGCGCCCGACACCGTCTTCCGGGTGCACTCGGCCGCGCGGCCGTGGTCGGGGACCTTCCGGGACGTCGAGCACACCGCGCGCAGACTCGCCGCCGGACTGCGCGAGCGCGGCGTGGGCGTCGGGGACACCATCGCCTTCCAGTTGCCCAACTGGCAGGAGGCGGCCGCGGTCTTCTGGGCGTCCGCCTTCCTCGGCGCGGTCGTGGTCCCCATCGTCCACTTCTACGGCCGCAAGGAGGTCGGCTACATTCTTCGCTCGGTCGAGCCGGACGTCTTCATCGGCACCGGGCGGTTCGGGCGCCTGGAGTTCCAGCCCGACCTGTGTGCCGACGTCCCCGTGGTGGGCGTGGTGGGCGACACCGCGCGACGACGGCCACCCGTCGAAGCCTTCGACGACCTCCTGAGCGACACCCCACTGCCCGGAACACTCCCGGCCGACCCGGCACACCCCGCCCTGATCGCCTTCACCTCCGGCACGACCCGGGACCCGAAGGGTGTGGTCCACAGCCATCGCACCCTCGGCCACGAGACCCGTCAACTGGCGGCGGCCTACCCGCCCGACCGGGGCACCCAACTGACCGCGGCCCCCGTCGGCCACTTCATCGGCATGGTGAACGCCTTCCTGATCCCGGTGCTGGAGGCGACCCCGGTCCACCTCACCGACGTGTGGGACCCGGGCCGGGTACTGGAGCTGATGACCCGGCACGACCTGCACATCGGCGGCGGCGCTCCCTACTACGTCACCAGCCTCCTCGACCACGCCGCCTTCACCCCCCGGCACCTGCGGCACATGAGATACGCCGGACTCGGCGGCGCGGCGGTTCCGGCCGCCGTCACCACCCGGCTCGCCGGCCTGGGGATCCGCGTCTTCCGCGCGTACGGCAGCACCGAGCACCCCTCGATCACCGCCTCCCGGCCCACCGCGCCGGAGCCCAAACGGCTCTTCACGGACGGCCAGGCGCTGCCGGGAGTCGAGTTCCGGCTGGCCGAGGACGGCGAGATACTCAGCCGGGGCCCGGACCTGTGTCTGGGCTACACCGACCCGGACCTGACGGCGCGGACGATCGACGCCGACGGCTGGTACCGCACGGGTGACATCGGTTCGCTCGACGAGGACGGCTACCTCACGATCACCGACCGCAAGGCCGACGTGATCATTCGGGGCGGCGAGAACGTCAGCGCGCTGGAGGTCGAGGAGAGCCTGCTCACCCTGCCCGCCGTGGCGGAGGCCGCCGCGGTGGCCGCTCCGGACGCCCGGCTCGGCGAGCACGTCGCGGCCTTCCTGCGGCTGCGTCCCGGTCACACCCTGCCCACCCTCGACGAGGTGCGCCGCCACTTCGAGCGGGCCGGCCTGGCCCGGCAGAAGTGGCCCGAGGAACTGCACGCGGTCGAGGACTTCCCCCGCACCCCGAGCGGCAAGATCCAGAAGTTCAGACTCCGGAAAGTCATCGCTTAGCCCGACATCGACCACCTACTTCTCACCTGCGGCAAAGGAGAATCCCATGGCGTCGCGCACGCTGCCGTTCCCGCTCTTCGACGCGGACAATCACCTGTACGAGCCCCCGGAGGCGCTGACCCGGCACCTCCCGGAGAAGTACGCCAGTGCGATCCAGTACGTGCAGGTCGACGGCCGTACCAAGATCGCGATCCGGGGCCGGATCAGCGACTACATCCCCAACCCGACCTTCGAGGTCGTGGCCCGGCCGGGCGCCTGGGAGGAGTACTTCCGCAACGGCAATCCGGAGGGGAAGTCGCACCGGGAGCTGTTCGGCAAGCCGATGAAGTCGATCCCCGCGTTCCACGAGCCCGCACCGCGTCTGGAACTCATGGACGAGCTGGGCATCCAGCGCACGCTGATGTTCCCGACGCTGGCCAGCCTGATCGAGGAACGGATGCGGGACGACCCGGAACTGATCCACGTGGTCGTCCACTCCCTCAACCAGTGGCTGCACGAGACCTGGCAGTTCAACCACAAGGACCGGATCTACACCACGCCCGTCATCAGCCTGCCGATCGTGGACAAGGCGATCGCCGAGCTGGAGTGGTGCCTGGAGCGGGGGGCCCGGGCCATCCTGGTCCGGCCCGCGCCGGTGCCCGGCCTCGGCGGGTCACGGTCGTTCGCGCTGCCGGAGTTCGACCCCTTCTGGCAGCTCGTGGAGGAGGCCGGGGTGCTCGTCAGCATGCACTCCTCCGACAGCGGCTACTCCCGCTACGCGAGCGAGTGGGAGGGCAAGCAGCGGGAGATGACGCCCTTCCAGGCGCAGGTCTTCCGGATGCTGGGCGAGTGGCGGCCGGTCACCGACGCGGTGGCCTCCTGGGTCTGCCACGGGGCGCTGTTCCGCTTCCCGGACCTCAAGATCTCGGTCATCGAGAACGGGTCCTCCTGGCTGGCGCCGCTGCTCGACCAGCTCACCGACGTCTACAAGAAGCAGCCGCGGGGCTTTCTGGGCGACCCGGTGGAGGCGGTCACCTCACGTATCCACATCAGCCCGTTCTGGGAGGAGGACATGGCCGAACTGGCCGGTGTCATCGGTGCGGAACGGGTGCTGTTCGGCTCCGACTACCCCCACCCCGAGGGGCTGGCCGACCCGGTGTCCTACATCGACGCGCTCCAGGGCATGAACGAGTCCGACCAGGCCAAGATCATGGGGGGCAACCTCGCCCGGCTGATCGACACCTGAGCATCACCCGGCCACCGGGCGTCGGCGGCCTCGTGACGGTGGGGGGCGGGACCGCGTCACCGTCCCGCCCCCCACCCACCGCCACGGGGTCCTACCGCCGGGGCAGGCCGAGCACGCGCTCGGCGATGATGCCCCGCTGGATCTCGGACGTGCCTCCGGCGATGGTGCCGCCGAAGCTGCGGGCGTACCGGTTGAACCAGCCGCGGCAGTCGTCGTCGAAGCCCATGTGGTGGTAGGGCGCGGTGGTGGCGGACATGTCCAGGCCGTCCGGGCCGGCCGCCTCCAGAGCCCGTTCCAGAGCCCGCTGCGAGCCTTCCGAGCCGAGCACCTTCAGTACCGACAGGGCGGGCACGTCCTGTTCGCCGCGCGCGGCGCGCGCCAGGGCGGCCGAGCCGAGCAGCCGCAACGCCTGCAGGTCCATGACGAGGGTGGCGTACCAGTCCTTCTGCAGCGGCGTGGCCGGACGGAAGTCCCCGACGGCCCGGGCCATCCGTTCGGCCTCGCCCAGCCACATCAGGGTCCGCTCGTGTCCGAGGGAGCCGCTCGCCACCCGCCAGCCCTGGTTGAGCGGTCCGACCAGGTGGCCGGCCGGGACCCGGACGTCCTCGAAGAAGACCTCGTTGAAGTCCTTGTCGTCGGCGGCGGTGTAGGAGGCGAAGGGGCGTCGGGTGACCCCGGGGGTGTCGGTGGGGATCAGCAGCACGCTGATCCCCTTGTGCTTGGGGGCGTCGGGGTCGGTGCGGACGAAGGTGAGCAGGACGTCGGCGTCGTGGGCACCCGAGGTCCACACCTTCTGCCCGTTGACGACGAAGTGGTCGCCGTCGCGCTCGGCGCGGGTGCGCAGGGAGGCGAGGTCGCTGCCGGCACCGGGCTCGCTCATGCCGAGGGCGGCGGTGATCTCGGCGCGCAGGACGGGCACGGCCCAGCGGTGTTTCTGCTCGTCGGTGCCGAAGGAGAGCAGCGAGGCGGCGATGATGCCGACGCCCTGGGGGTTGTAACTGTGGCAGATGCGGCGCCGGGACAACTCCTCCAGGTGCACGTACTGCTGGATGACGCTCGCGCGCCGGCCGCCGAACTCCGGTGGGTTGCCCGGTAGCAGCCAGCCCTGGTCGAACTGCAGGCGCTGCCAGCGCCTGGCCCAGGCGGGGATGTGCGCGCTGGAACGGGGCCGTTCGGCGGCCTCCGCCTCGGTGGGCAGGTTGGCCTCCAGGAACGCCGCGAACTCGGCCCGGAAGGTCTCGACATCGGTGTCAAAGGTCAGTCGCACGGCACTCCTCGGCTATCAGCGCCCGGTGCTCGGCGGCACCGCCGAGCATCAGCTCACCCGCCTTCGCCCTCTTGACGGCGAACTGGAGGTCGTTCTCCCAGGTGTGGCCCATCGCCCCGAAGAGCTGCACCGCGTTGCGGAACACCAGGGCCTGGCACTCGCCCGCCGCGGCCTTCGCCATGGAGGCGGCGAGCCGCCGTCGCGGGTCGTTCTCGGCGATCGTCAGCGCCGCGAAGTACGCGAGGGCACGCGCGCGTTCCACCGCCACGTGCATGTCGGCGGCCTTGTGCTGCACGGCTTGGAACGAGCCGATGGGGGCGTCGAACTGGCGCCGGACACGCACGTGGTCCAGGACCATCTCCAGGGCCCGGCGACAGGCGCCCACCATGGTCAGGGCCATGCCGGTGACGGCGAGGTGCCGGGCCCGTTCCGGATCGGCGGTGGTCCGGGACCATTCGGTGACCCGCACCCCCGGGAAGGTGACCTCCGCGAGGTGCAGGACGGGATCGAAGGCGGCGACGCGTACCGCGGTCACCTCGGTGGCGGGCACCACGAAGACGCCCGCACCGGTCACGACGGCCAGCCGGTCGGCCCGGTCCCCGTCCAGGACATGGCGGGCGGTGCCCTCCAGGAGCCAGCCGCCGTCTGCCGGGCGGGCGGTGACCCCGGTGTGGACCGCGGTGCCGGACTGCCGCGGGTCGTCGAATCCCGGCGCGAGGGGGGCGAAGCGGCTCATCGTCGCGAGGAAGGGTGTCGGGTCGGTGACCCGGCCCAGTTCCTCCAGGACGATGGCGAGTTCGACCATGTCGGCGGGGTCGGTCAGTTCGGTCCAGCCCAGGTCGGTGCAGACGCGCCACAGCGGAGCCGCGTCGGCGCCGTCGTCCACGATCCCGCGGACCAGCGCCGGCGGGCACTCCTTGAGGAGCGCCTTGCGCACGGTGTCCTGCCACAGCCGTTGCTCGGCGTCGAACTCGAACAGCATCGGTGCCTCCGCTGCCGGTCTCCCGGTCCGCTTCAGCGCGAACCATGGGTGAGAATACCATTCTCTCCCAGTGAAACTAAGAGAATCGCACGACACCCTGACCGACTCAGCGCGCGGTCTTCAGCGCGCGGTCCAGCCTCCGTCGACGACGACGGTCTGCCCGGTGACGTAACCGCCGGCGTCGCCGGCCAGCCACAGCACGGCACCGACGATGTCGTCGGCGCTCCCCTCCCTCGGCAGCGGGGTGTGGCGGCGCAGGTAGCCGGCGGCGCGCTCGCTGTCGTAGAGCGGGCCGGTGATCTCGCTGCGGAAGAAGCCGGGGGCGACCGTGTTCACCCGGATCGAGTGCCGCGCCCACTGCACGGCGAGTTCGGCGGTCAGGCCGGAGAGACCGGCCTTGCTCGCCGCGTAGGACGCCTGCGGGATCCCGGGGATGCCCACCCGGCCGCTGATGGAGGACACGTTGACGATCGAGCCCCGCCCGAGGGCGCACATGTGCGGGAAGACGGCCTGGGCGAGCAGGAGCGGGGCCACGAGGTTGAGTTCGAGGGTCCGGCGGACCGCGTCGAGCGGCTCCGCCTCGGCCCGCTCGGTGGTGAACATGTTCCCGGCGGCGTTGACCAGGATCTCCGGCCGGCCCAGACCCTCGGCCACGGCCGGCACCACGGCGCCGAGCCGCTCGGGGTCGGCGAGGTCGCAGGCGACGGCCAGGCCACCGATGCCATCGGCGAGCTGGGCCAGCCGGTCCCGGCGGCGGGCCACCACGGCGACCCGGGCGCCGGCGCCGGCCAGCGCCCGGGCCACCGCCGCGCCGAGCCCGGACGAGGCGCCGGTCACGATCGCCACCCGGCCGTCGAGAGCGAACATCCGGGTGGTGGGATCGTGTTCCGGCGTCATACGGCCTCCCGTGTCGCGTGCGCCTCCGGACGGACCACGCGCGTGGCGCCGTACCGCCATCCTCGCAAGGATGGTGATGATACCGCCGCCGTCCGCTGACGGCACGGGCCGACCGGAACGGGCCGCCGCACATCTCAGCTCCGGCGGAACCGGGCCCGGCTGCGGGGGGACGCGGCGTCGATCACGCGGTCCCTGAGCGTGCGGCACACCCAGCGCTGGGTGGCCGTGAGGTGCTCACCGGCGATCCTGGCCGCCTCCTCGGCGTCGCCCCGCGCGATGCTCGCCACCAGATGCTCGTGCGCGCGCTGCGCCGCGGTGCGGTCCTTGCGGGACGGGTAGGAGCCGCGTGACATCTGGCTGTCGGCCCACGCCTCTTCCTGGACGGACCAGAGCGAGGTGAGGCTCGTGACGACGACGCGCAGCGTGGCATTGGGCTCGAACCCGACCAGGGTGTCGTGGAATTCGCGCGAGGCGCGGGTGAACGCGGCGCCGTCGCCCAGACACTGCTCGCTCCGCTCGAGCAGCGCTTCCAGCGGCGGCACCACGGCCCGCCCGCGGTCCGCCCGCCCGGCGCAGTGCCGCGCGCACAGCGGTTCGAGGGTGGCGAGGGCGGCACCCAGATCGACCACCCCGACCTGCAGCGACTGCAGCGTCAGCCCGAGGGCGTACCCCGCCGTCCCGACGTCCGGGGCGTGCACCGTGGCCCCGCCGCGGTTGCCGCGCCGTACGGTGATGAAGCCCTCCGTCTCGAGGATGCGCAGCGCCTCCCGGACCGAGGGGTAGCTGACGCCGAACTCCGCGACCAGCTCGTCCTGTTTGGGCAGGGTCGAGCCGTCGCCGATGCCGCCCGCCAGGATGCGGTCGCGCAGCGCGGCGGCGACCTGTTCCGCCATGCGCATCTGACCGATCTTGGGGTGCTCCGTCCGCAAGCTTTCCATGATTGTGAGGCTAGCAGTGAAAGCCCGGGGCCCTCAGGCCCCGCCGGGGCGCCGGCCGGGTCCGGCGGCGCCGTCGAGCAGCTCGGCCAGCCCGGTCCGGCGTACCTTGCCCATGGCGTTGACCGGCAGGGCGTCGACCTGCGCCCAGAACTCCGGGACCTTGTACGGTGACAGCTCGCGCCGGCACAGTGCCGCGAGCGCGCGCAGGTCGAGCGCGAGGCCGGTGCCCTCCACCACGGCGGCCACCCGCTCCCCCAGCCGCTCGTCGGGCACGCCGCACACGGCGACCCGTGCGACGTGCGGGTGCGCGGCGATCACGCGTTCCACTTCGAGCGGGTAGACGTTGGCTCCGCCCCGGACGATGACAAGCTTCCTGCGGTCGAGGACCGTCAGCCATCCGTCGGCGTCCACGGAGCCGATGTCGCCGGTGGCGACCGGGCCGGGGGCGGGCGGGCGGACGCCGCCCCGCTCCCAGTGCCCGAGCATCGGTGTCCACGCGCCCGCCCACGGTCCGGCGGCGGCACCTTCCAGGCGCAGTTCGCCCGGCTCTCCCGCGGGCAGGCGGCGCCCCGTGTCGTCGTAGGCCGCGACGTCGTAGTGCGGCAGCACCCGGCCGCTCGTCCCCGGGCGCCCCGGCCCGCCGGGTGGGTCGATCGACACGACGGCCGGCGCCTCGGTCAGACCGTAGGTGGCCCGGGGCACCGGCCCGTGCGTGTCGGCGAACGCCCGGCGCAGGGTGTCCGGTGTGTCGCCGCCGCCGCTCCAGACCTCCCGCAGCGGGCCGAGGTCCAGGTCCGGGCGGCGGACCAGGTCGTGGAGCTGGGCGGGGGCGCCGTTCCACACCGTGACGCGCCGTGCGCAGATCCAGTCGGCGACGCCCTCGACGTCACGCCGGTCCATGAGCACGCAGCACCCGCCCGCCTGCGCGGTGAGCAGGGTGGACAGCACCATGAGGTTGAGGACGGTCAGCGGGAAGCTGTCCCCCTTGCGCAGACCGGGTCCCCAGCCTCGGGTGGCGACCAGGACGGCGCCCGGCAGCAGCAGGTTGCGCTGGCTGTGCACCACGGCCTTGGGACGCCCCGACGTCCCGCTGGTGAACGCGATGGCGGCCGGCGCGTCCAGGTCCTGCTCGACCCGGGGAGCCGGGCCGGCCCGGGCAGTCGCCGCCCGCCACCGGTCGGGGTCGACGCGCACGCGTCCCTCGACCCGGCAGCGCGGGCCGGCCAGCACGACCGCCGGCTCGCACAGATGGCACAGCTCCTCCTGCTCACCCGCCGTGAGCACCTCACCCATCCCGGCCCAGACGGCCCCGACGCGCTGCGCGCCGTGGAAGGCCGCGACGATGTCCAGGTCGTTGGGCAGACAGGCCACCACCCGGTCACCGGGACGCACTCCGAGCGCCCACAGCGCGCCCGCCGCGCGGTGGGCCCGGGCGTCGAGCCGGGAGTACGACCAGACGCCCGAGGCCGCCTCGACCGCCGGGGCGTCCGGTCGGCGGTCGAGAGCCGCCTCCAGCACCTGGGCGATCGGGCGGAGTGCGGCCGGTGCGGCGGGAGTGTCGGTGCGGCGGCTGCTCACCCACCCTTGATATCACCATCCTTGTAATGTTTCTATCTTTATAAGAACGCCGCTCGGACGGAGATGCTGATGCCAGGCACAGGCCCGTTGTCCGAGGTGCGTGTCGTCGATCTGACCGCGATGGTCATGGGCCCCTACTGCACCCAGATCATGGCCGACATGGGCGCCGAGGTGATCAAGGTCGAACCCCCGGGCGGCGACGACACCCGGCACATCTCGGTCGGACCGGAACCCGGGATGGGCGGGGTCTTCGTCAACGTCAACCGCGGCAAGCGCAGCGTGGTGCTCGACCTGCGGTCCGCCGCGGGCAAGGAGAGTCTGCGCCGGCTCGTCGAGCGCTGCGACGTGTTCATCCACTCCATGCGCGCCCGAGCGATCGACCGGCTCGGATTCGGCTACGCGGCGGTCTCCGCCGTCAATCCCTCGGTCGTGTACACCAATTGCTACGGCTACGGCCGTCGCGGGCCGGACGCGGACCTCACCGCCTACGACGACACCATCCAGGCGGAGTGCGGACTGGCGTACGCGCAGCAGCGGCTGACCGGTGAGGTCGGCTACGCCGGCACCGTCCTGGCGGACAAGGTGACCGGGCTGACGGCGCTGTACGCCACCATGATGGCGCTGTTCCACCGCGAGCGCACCGGCGACGGCCAGGAGGTCGAGGTCGGCATGTTCGAGGCGATGGCCGCCTTCATGCTGGTCGAACACGCCAACGGCGCCCTGTTCAGCCCGCCGCTGGGGGCCGCGGAGTACCCGCGCGCGGTGACACCCCGTCGCAGGCCGTACCGCACCAGGGACGGCCACCTGTCCGCGCTCGTCTACAACGACAAGCAGTGGTCCGCGTTCGTCGGCGCGGTGCGGCCGGCGTGGGCCGGTGCGCACTTCGCCACGCTGGAACAGCGAGCCCGCCGGATCGACACCGTCTACGGCCTGCTGGCGGAGACCTTCCTGGAACGCACCACCCTGGAGTGGCTCACCCTGCTGCGGTCACTGGACATCCCGGCCGCACCGGTCAGGGATCTCGACGAGCTGTTCCACCATCCACACCTCGACGCCACCGGGTTCTTCGAGACGGTGGACACGCCGAACGGGCCCGTCCGCTTCCCCGGCCCGCCGACCTGGTTCTCCCGGACTCCGGGACGGGTCGCCGGGCCCGCGCCCCGGCTCGGTGCCCATACCCGGGAAGTGCTGGCGGCACTGGACGTACCCGCCGAGTCCGGCCGGACCGGCCGGACCGACGAAGGGAAGAGCGGATGACCCCCACACCGGAACCCCCCACCACGCGGTCCCGCGCCGCACGCTCCTGGCTGTTCGCGCCGGGCGACAGCGAGCGCAGGACGGAGAAGGCCGCCGCCGGCCCGGCGGACATCGTCGTCCTCGATCTGGAGGACGCGGTGGCCGAGGAGGGCAAGCCCGGGGCCCGGGCGGCGGTCGCCGCCTTCCTCGCGTCCCGGCCGCCCCAGGAGCGTCGGCGGTTGTGGGTGCGGGTCAACCCGCTGGACGGCCCCCATGCGCTCGCCGACCTGGCGGCGGTGATGCCCGCACGACCAGGGGGCATCATGCTGCCGAAGTCACGCGGGCGTGGCGATGCCGAGGTGCTGCACCACTACCTGTCGGCCCTGGAGGCGGCCGGCGGGCTGGAGCAGGGCTCGACCGAGGTCATCGTGCTGGTGACGGAGACGGCCGAGGCCGTGTTCACCACCGGCACCTACCGGGGTGTGCCCAGGGTGGCCGCCCTGACCTGGGGCGCCGAGGACCTCGCCGACTCGGTGGGCGCGAGCGGGAACCGTCGTGCCGACGGGAGCTACGGTTTCACCTACGAACTGGCCCGGAGCTGCTGCCTGCTGGGGGCGGCCGCCGCGGCCGTGGCCGCCGTGGACACCATCCAGGGCGACTTCCGCGACCTGGAGGGGCTGCGCCGGCGGGTCGGGCAGGCCCGCCGTGACGGCTTCAGTGGCATGCTCGCCATCCACCCCGACCAGGTGGAGGTCATCAACACCGCGTTCACGCCCACCGCGGAGGAACTGGCGTCGGCCCGGGAGATCGTCGACCTCTTCGCCGCCCGCCCGGGGGTGGGGGCCGTGGGCCTCCGGGGCGCCATGCTGGACCATCCCCATCTGGCCCGCGCCCAGGCGCTGCTGGCGTCGGCGGCCGCGTCGGGCAGGCAGCGGTGAGTCCCGCCTCGGACGCGGGCTCCCTGGACCTCGGCCGGTTCCTGCGCCCGGGCGATTCCATCGTCGTGGGCCAGGCCTGCGGCGAACCGACCACCCTGGTGACGGCTCTCGTCGAGCAGGGACGTGACATCGGCGGACTCTCGGTCTTCATCGCGACGAGTTTCTCCGGTCTGTTCACCCCGGCCGCCACCGAGAGCTTCGCGTTGACCAGCATGGGGGCGATCGGCGCGCTGCGTGCCGTGGCGAAGGAGCACAGGCTCGGTGTGATCCCCTGTCACGTCAGTCAGGTCGGTCCGCTGATCGAGGCCGGCACCATCGGCTGCGATGTCGCCTTCGTACAGGTCAGCCCGCCCGACGCCGCGGGCAACCACAGCTTCGGGCTGGTCAGCGACCATGTGCGGGCGGCCGTCACGGCGGCGCGCGTGGTCGTGGCGGAGGTGAACGAACAGGTGCCCTTCACCCGGGGGGAGCTGCTCGCCGCGGACCGCGTCGACCACGCCGTGCACGTCTCCTGTCCGCCGGTGCGGGTGGCGCCGGGGCCCGGCCGCGCGACCGACGAGGCCATCGCCCGGCACGCCGCCGACTACATCGAGGACGGCGCCGTCCTGCAGACCGGGGTCGGCGGGGCCGCGGACGCCGTCCTGCGGCTGCTGCGCGACCGCAGGGACCTCGGCGTGCACTCCGGCATGGTGGGTGACGGCATCGTCGAACTGGTCGAGGCGGGCGCCGTCACCAACGCGCGCAAGCCCATCGACCGCGGCGTCTCGGTCACCGGCGCGCTGATCGGCACCGAGCGGCTCCGCGAGTTCGCCCACCACAACCCGGGGCTGCGGATGTGCCCCACCTCCTACACCCATGACGCGGCCGTGCTCGCGCGGCTGGACCGGCTGGTGACCGTCAACTCGGCCGTGGAGGTGGACCTCACCGGTCAGGTGAACGCCGAGCAGAGCGGCGCGGCCTATCTGGGCGGGACCGGCGGCCAGGCGGACTTCGTCCGGGCCGGCGCCAGGTCACCCGGCGGTCACGCCCTCATCGCCCTTCCCGCCACGGCCGCGGGCGGCACCGTCAGCAGGATCACCGCCGGGCTCCGCGGGCCGGTCACCACCTCGCGCAGTGATGTGGACGTGATCGTCACGGAGTTCGGCGCGGCCGAACTGAAGGGCCGGAGTCTTCCGGAGCGGGCCCGCCGGATGGTCGCCGTCGCCCATCCCCGGTTCCGGGAGGAGCTGGCACGCGCGGCGGACGCCATCGGGCGAAGGGGGTACTGAGAGCTCCGGACCGAAGGGGAGTCCGCTCAGCGGGCGCCGCCCCTGCGGTCCGGAGCCCCAAGCCGGTCAGCCCGGCCCGGCCCCGGCCGGCGCGTAGCCGAGGATGCCTTTGACCTCCAGGTAGTCGTGGAAGCCGAACTCGCCCCACTCGCGCCCGTTGCCGCTCTTCTTGTAGCCGCCGAACGGGCAGCCGAAGTCGAAGCCCTCGTTGATCGCGATCCAGCCCGCGCGAATCCGGCGGGCCACGTCCCGGGCCGTGTCGAGGTCCTGGCCCGCCACATGGCCGGCGAGGCCGAACTCCGTGTCGTTGGCGAGCCGGACGGCGTGGTCCACGTCGTCGTAGCCGTGCAGGGTCAGCACCGGGCCGAAGATCTCCTCGCGGGCGATCGCCATGTCCTGGGTGACGTGCGCGAAGACGGTGGGTCTGACGTAGTAGCCCCGCTCCAGCCCCTCGGGGCGGCCGGTCCCCCCGATCACCAGCGTGGCTCCCTCCTCGATGCCTCGCCGGATCAGCGCCTGGACCTTTTCGAACTGGGCCGCCGACGACACCGGCCCCATCATCGCGTCCCCCCTCGGATCCCCCACCGTGACCCCCGACGCGGCCTGCCGGGCGAGGCCGACGGCCTCCTCCATGCGTGCCGCGGGGACCAGCATGCGGGACGGCGCGCTGCAGGTCTGTCCGGAGTTGCCCATCAGGGCGACGACGCCCTTGCCGACGTTCCGGGCGAAGGCGTCGTCGTCGAGCACGATGTGGGGACCCTTGCCGCCCAGCTCCTGCGTCACCCGCTTCACCGAGGGCGCGGCGTTCGTCGCGATGTCGATGCCCGCGCGGACCGAGCCGGTGAAGGAGACCATGTCGACGTCCGGGTGGCTCGCCAGCGGCACCCCGACTCCGGGGCCGTCGCCCTGGACGAGGTTGAAGACGCCGGCGGGCACCCCCGCGGCGTGCAGGACCTCGGCGAAGATCTGTCCGGTGAAGGGGGACTGCTCCGACGGTTTGAGCACCATGGTGCAGCCGGTCGCGAGGGCGGGGAACACCTTGACGGCGATCTGGTTCAGCGGCCAGTTCCAGGGGGTGATCAGACCGCAGACACCGATGGGTTCCCGGACGATCAGGGTGGCGCCGCGCTGTTCCTCGAAGGCGAAGTTCCCGAGGATCTCGATCGCGGTGGTCAAGTGGCCCAGACCCAGTTGTACCTGGGCGCCGTGCGCCAGCGCGGTGGGGGCGCCCATCTCCTCGGTCAGCGCCTCGGCGAGGTCGTCGGCGCGCTCGCGGTAGGCGTTGAGCACCTCGTGGAGCACGGTGAGCCGGTCCTTGACGGCGGTTGTCGACCAGCCGGCGAACGCCTCGCGTGCCGCGGCCACCGCCCGGTCCACGTCCGCCGCGGAACCGGCCGCCACCCGGCCGCAGACCCGCTCGGTGGCGGGGTTCACGACGTCCATGGTCCGCGGCTCGGCCGGATCGGTCCACCGGCCGCCCACATACAGCTCAAGGTGTTCGCGCATGTCACTGTGTCCCTTCCGCGTACCAGGTCCGGAACTCCGCGTACTGCGGCATCTCCTCCGAGTTCGCCTTCGGGTCCACCGCCACATGGATGACGGACGGCTTGCCGCTCGCGAAGCCACGTGCGACGGCGGGGGCGATGTCCTTCTCGTGCTCGACGTACTCGCCGTGGCAGCCGAAGCCCTCGGCGACCTTGTCGAGGCGGGTGTCCTGGCTCCAGTGCGTGCCCGTCTCCAGCGACCCCTGGCCGAAGGTGCGCTTGTAGACGCCCACTTCGAGGCCCCAGGCGTGGTCGACGCCCACGACGCAGACCAGCGGCAGTCCCAGCCGGGCCGCCGTCTCCAGCTCGGCGATGTGGAACAGGAAGGAGGAGTCCCCGGTGATGAGCATCAGCGGCCGCTCGCGGCCCTGGGCCACCGAGGCGCCGATGGCGTAGGGCAGCCCGGTGCCCAGGTGGCCGAAGTTCTGGTTCCAGAGCACGTCGTGCGGTTTCGCCTGGTTGTAGCTCCAGCCGAAGATGGTCGTGGCCCCGCCGTCGCGCACCATGATGCCGTCCGCCGGGAAGGCTCGTGTCGCCTCGACGATCAGCCGTGCGGGGTGCACGGGTGACATGCCGGAGGGTGCCGATTCGGCCGCCTCGGCGAGCTGGGCCGCGTCCTGCCCGATCCAGCGCTCCAGTTCCGGCGTGGGGGTGCGCGGTGAGTCCTTGAGCGCGTCGACGAGCTGGGGCACGATCGCGCGCAGATCTCCCACCAGCGGTACGTCGACCGGCCGGTTCACCCCGACGGCCTCGGGGTTCCGCTCGATCAGGAGCCAGGTGCGGTGCGCCTCGTTGGCGGCCCAGTGCCGTCCGCGCCCGTAGTGGACGGGCTCCCCCAGTTCGGTGCCGATGGCCAGGCACAGGTCGGACCGCTCCACGGCGTCGACCGCCGCCGTGGAGAAGCCGTAGGGGAAGGTGCGGTCCTCCAGTCCCTCGATGAACGACGTGCCCCCCGACGTCTGGACGACGGGGCAGGCCATCAGGCCGGCGAGGGCCCTGACCGCCTCCCCGGCGCGGGCCGTGTGGACGCCGTGGCCGACCAGGAGGATCGGCTGCCGTGCGGAGCCGATCGCCGACGCCGCCTCGGCGACGCGGTCCGCGCCGGCGCTCTGGCCGACCAGACGGTAGGTCTCGGGGGGCGCCGCGGGCGGTACGTCCAGCTCCTCCTGGATCACGTGGGCGGGGTACTCGATGTACACCGGGCCCGGTGTTCCCGACAGCGCCCTGCGCAGGCCCTCCCGTACGACCTCGTCCGTCTGGTCGGCGTATTCCAGGGAGGCGCAGTATTTGACGGAGGGGGCGAACAGCTCGGCCTGGCGGACGAACTGGATGCGGCCGCGGCGCACCCGTTGCTCGGTGACGCGGGCGCGCTGACCGCCCAGGAACACCACCGGCGAGCCCTCGACCTTCGCGCACATCATGGCGGGGGCGAGGTTGGCGACGCCGGGGCCGAGGGTGCCGACGCACACGGCGGGCCCTCCAGTCATCCGCGTCACCGCCTCCGCCATGAAACCGGCGGACGCCTCGTGGTGGGGGGCGACGACGGTCCAGCCACGCTCCTCGGCGAGCTGGAACATGTGCACGAAGTTGGGGTCGGGGATACCGAAGAGGGTCCTGACGCCCTCGGCTTCGAGGAGTTCGACGACGCGCTCGTACACCTTCATGTCCGGTCCGCCTTCATGACTCGCTGGCCCGCGTGGCCCGCGCGGCCATCGCGAAGCTGTTCCTGATGTGGTCGGTGTGCGCCGACGGCACGACCGGCAGGACCCACGGGGTCCCGGGGTCCCGGATGGCGTCGGCCTGTTCGGCGATCCGCTCGATCGACCACGACGGCCGGTACACCCCGGGTGTCTCGGCGACGAAGGCCCGCGCCACCCGGCCGGCGATCGACACGAGCATCTCCCCGGTGACCGAGCAGGTCTCGTGGGCGAGCCAGCCCACGGCCGGGGCGGTCAGTTCCGGGCCCATCGGCGGGTAGCCGGAGACGTCGATCCCGTCGGCCATCCGGGTCACCGCGGCGGGCACGACGACGTTGCACCGCACGCCGTGCGCGGCGCCTTCCAGGGCGACGACGTTGGACAGCCCGATCACCCCGGCCTTGGCCATGGCGTAGCCCGCGACGCCGTGGTTGCCGTACAGACCGCCGATCGACGAGGTCAGCACCACCCGGCCGTAGCCCGCCTCGCACATCGGCGCGAAGGCCGGCCGTACGACGTGGAAGGCGCCGCGCAGATGGACGTCCAGGACGGCGTCCAGGTCCTCGTACGTCATCTCCGTCAGCGGCGCCGTCCGGACGATGCCGGCGTTGTGGATGAGGACGTCGATCCGGCCGTAGTGGTCGAGAGCCGCTGCGACGATCGCGCGGCCGCCCTCGGGTGTGGCCACGGACTCGGTGCAGGCCAGTGCCCGGCCGCCCGCCGCCGTGATCTCCTCGGCCACCTCGTGGGCCGGACCGGTGTCGGCGCCCTCCCCGCGCACGCTGCCGCCGGCGTCGTCGACGACCACCTTCGCCCCCTTCGCGGCGAGCAGCAGCGCGTAGGCGCGTCCCAGGCCCCGGCCCGCACCGGTGATGACGGCCACCCGGTCGTCGAACCTCAGCTCCTCGGCGACGGGTTCAGCCATCGAGGACCAGTCCTGCCATGCGCCCCGTCCCCCGCCATGCCCGCAGCAGCTCCTCCATCGCGTAGAAGCCGGGCCAGTAGGGCTCACCGAGGTGGGAGCGGATCGTCCGCTCGCCCTCGTTGTTGTAGTAGCCGGGGGTGCACTCGCGCTGGAAGTCCGTGTGGCCGGCCACGCTCTCGCGTACGGTCGCGCACCACCGGTCCTGGGCCTGTGCGGTGGGTTCCACGGTGCGGGCGCCGCGGGCCAGGGTCTCCTTGACGATGTAGGCGATGTGCTCGGCCTGTTGCTCGAACATGGCGGTCGTGCTGGCGGTCACACCGCCCTGGAGGAAGCCGGTGAAGAACTGGTTGGGGAAGCCGTGGCTCATGACGCCGTGCAGGGTGCGGTAGCCGTCGGCCCAGTGGTCGTAGAGGGACAGGCCGGCCCGGCCGGTGAACGGCTGGATGCCGAGCCGGCGGTCGAGGTCGGAGGTGATCTCGAAGCCGCTGGCGAAGATGACGCAGTCCACCTGGTGTTCGGTGCCATGGGCGAGGATGCCCCGCGCGGTGACGCGCTCGACGCCCTTGGTGCCGGAGACATCGACGAGGGTGACGTTCGGGCGGTTGAAGGCGGGCAGATAGGCGTCGTTGAAGCAGGGCCGCTTGCACAGGAAGCGGTAGTAGGGCTTGAGTGCCTCGGCCGTGGCGCGGTCCTCGACGAGGGCGTCGACGCGGTCGCGCAGCCGCTGCATCGCGCGATGGTCCTGGATCTCCCGCAGTGCGGCGAACTGCACCGGGTCGGCGAGCGCGGCCCAGCCGTCGGTGGCGTCCAGATGCGCGGCGAGGTTGCGGCTGACCTCGGTCCAGCCGTCGCAGACCAGGTCCGGCTGGCCCGGCGCGAACGCCTCGAACGCGGCGGTGTGGAAGTTGCGCTGCCGCTCCCGCTGCCAGCCCGGCCGGAGCGTCGCCGCCCACTCCGGGTCGGTGGGGACGTCGCCGCGTTCGTCGACGTACGACGGTGTCCGCTGGAAGACGTACAGGTGCCGGGCGTGGCGGGCGAGGTGCGGGACCACCTGGATGCCGCTGGCGCCCGTACCGATGACGGCGACCCGCTTGTCGGCGAGCCCGTCGAGGCCGCCGCTCATGTCGCCACCGGTGTAGGCGTAGTCCCAGCGTGCCGTGTGGAAGACGTGTCCCTCGAAGTCCGTGATGCCGGGGATGCCGGGGAGCTTCGGGCGGTTGAAGGGGCCCTGGCACATGACGACGAAGCGGGCGCGCAGGTCGTCCCCCCGGTCGGTGCCGACACGCCAGCGCTGGATCGACCCGTCCCAGCGCAGTGCGCGGACCAGGGTGCTGAACAGCGCGTTCTCGTAGAGTCCGAAGTGTTTCCCGATGCGCCGGCAGTGCTGGAAGACCTCCTGCCCGAAGGCGTACTTCCGCTCCGGCAGGTAGCCGGTCTCCTCAAGCAGGGGGAGGTAGCAGTAGGAGTCGGTGTCGCACTGGATGCCGGGGTAGCGGTTCCAGTACCAGGCGCCGCCGAAGTCGCCGCCGAGTTCGACGATCCGGACGTCGGTGACGCCGGAGCGCCGCAGCCGGGCCGCGGTGACGAGTCCGGCGAAGCCGCCGCCGAGGACCACCACGTCGACGTCGTCCGCGACGGGTGGGCGGGGCGCGGCGGGGGTGTACGGGTCGGCGGTGTAGAAGTCCTCGAACTCGTCCTCGGTCACCACGTACTGCCGCTGGCCCTCGGGCCGCAGCCGTCTGTCGCGCTCGGCCAGATAGCGGGCCCTGAGGGCGCCGGGGTCGATCTCGGGGGTCCGGGTGGGTGCGCAGTGCTGCATGCGAGTTCCTCGCGGCTTCTCGGCGGCTTCTCGGCGGTGCGGGTGGTCCGGGGTTCAGGCCGGCTCGCTCGGCGCACCGGTGCCCATGTAGGACGCGAGGTTGTGGTGCAGGTTCACCACGCTGCGCTCGCGGTAGGGGTTGGGCTTCGGGCCGGTGAATCCCCGCGTCTTCATGCCCTGCTGGACGGCGGCCATGTTGGTGAAGTCCTGCGGCAGCACCGTGCGCCAGTCCGGGTCGTCGGCCGGCGTGTACACCCACTCCGTGTGCGGTTCCTCGCCCGGCGGGTACAGCTCGTACACGGCGACCTCGAAGACGCACTTGTCGGGATCGTAGCCGTGGGGACGGGCGGCGTAGCACAGCATGTTGTTCAGGGCGTGCCCGATCTGGAAGTTGGGAAGATCTGCCAGGCGGTGCCGCTCTTCGCGACGTGCGCGGGGTCGACGGTGGGCCAGACCACACCGCGTTCGGCGTCCTTGCGCCGGGCCGTGTCCAGCCAGTGTTTGAGCACCTCGGCGGCGGTCGCCTCCCCGGGGACCTCGTCGGCCAGGCGGTTCGCCGCGTCGACCAGGGTCCGGGTGGTGTTGGTGTTGGCGTTCGCCCAGGTGAAGTTCTGCAGTTCGGCCGTCGACTCACGGGGGTCGGTGCCGCCGCCCAGACGGAGCTTCGCCTGGTTCTCGTCCAGGCCCTTGGGGGCGTCGTAGCCGATGTTGCTGTGCCTGCCCTGGGCCCTGGACCAGCCGAGGAAGCTGCCGAACCGAGTGAACTCGGGGTGCGTGTAGGGGACGTGGTAGGTCTCCATGAACGCTTCGAGGGCGGTCTTCCAGTTGCAGTCGAAGACGAGCCAGCGGCGCCAGCGGTAGCGCATGTTCTCCAGGTGGAAGGGGTCGAGCAGGGTGGCCGCGGGTTCCAGGTAGTCGCGCAGGGGCTCGCAGTCCGGGTCCATGGTGATCCAGATCCAGCCGCCCCAGGTGTCGACCCTGACCTCGCTGAGGCCGGCGGCGGTCTCGGACAGACCGCGGGGCCAGTCCTCCCGCTCGGGCACGTGGGTGCACCGGCCCTCCAGGTCGTAGCGCCATCCGTGGAATCCGCAGACGAACCCCCGGCCCCGGCCGCGGGCGTCCCGCTTGCCGGGCGGGGTGTCCAGGAGGCGCCGGCCGCGGTGCGAGCAGACGTTGTAGTAGGCGCGGATCGTGTCCGGCGCGGTGCGCACGACGATGACCGAGTCGTCGAGGATGTCGTAGGTGAGGTGGTCGCCGGTGGCGGCGAGTTCCTCCACCCGGCCGACCTGCTGCCACACCTTGGCCCACAGTCTGTCCCGTTCGGCTCGCGCGTATTCCTCGGACAGGTACGCCTCCACGCCGATCGTCAGCGGCCGGGACAGCGGCTCGGCCGTCGCGGAATCCGTGTCACTCGTGTCACTCGTGTCGTCGGTGCGGTGGGGTTTGTCGCTCATGACGTTCTCCAACCCGCGTCGGGAGATGGCCGGCAGCGGTTCTCCGGTTCGGTGGTCAGCGCGTTATCGCGGCACGGAAGGTGTCGTCCTTGAGGAAGAGGGAGGTGTTGTCGGCGGCCAGGTGGGACCACTTGAGGTGCAGGCCGCCGTCGACCAGGACGGTCTGGCCGGTGATGTAGGCGGAGAGGTCGGACAGCAGGAAGAGGATGGCCCCGGCCTGTTCCTCGGGCCGGCCCCGTCGTCCCATGGCGATGGCCCGGCGGTCGCGTGCGGGGTCGTCGTCGACGTACGTGCCCGAGGCCGGGGTCTCGGTGACGCCGGGTGCCACGGCGTTGACCCGGATGCCGTGGGCGGCCAGCTCGACGGCCAGCGTGCGGGTCGCCGCCACCAGCGCCGCCTTGGCGGTGCCGTAGGCGATGTGCAGCGGCGCCGTGTTCATTCCGCTGATCGAGGAGAGCGAGACGATCGATCCCGGCCGCTCCCGCGCTCTCAGCTCGGCGGCGACGGCCTGGCTCATGAAGAACATCGTCTCCAGGTTCTGGGTGAACAGGCTCCGCCAGTGCGCCCGGGTCACCCGGGTCGACGGCATCCAGGTGGAGGGGGCGGCGCCGCCGGCGACGTTGACCAGTCCGTACAGGTCGCCGCCGACCCCTGCGGCGCGGTCCAGCACGGTCGCGATGCCGTCGTCGGTGGCGGCGTCGGCCGCGACCGGTACGACCGGCAGACCTTCCGCCGCGAGGGGTCCGACGTGTCGCGCGAGGTTCTCCGGCGACCGGCTGACCGCGATCACGGTCGCGCCCGCGCGGGCGACCATGCGCGTCACGGCGGTGCCGATGCCACCGCCGCCCGCGCCGGAGACGATGACGACGCGGCCGTCCAGAGCGAGCAGGTCCTGCTGTGTCACGGTCGGTTCGTCCCTTCTCGGCGCAGCGCCAGGACGCTGCCCTCGGCGTCGGCGGAGAGGTAGAGCGTGCCGTCCGGTCCCGCGGTGATCCCCGCGAAGGGGCCCTGCGGGCCGGAGAAGGGAGGCAGTCCCTTCAGCGGCTTGGGCGTCACCCCGGGCGGGGCGCCCACCGGAAGGTCGCGGGCGAGGGTGTGCCGCGCCCGCGTCTCCAGGTCCACGGCGGTCAGCGTCCTGGCCGCGGCGTCGACGACGTGGAGCCGCCCGTCCCGCACCAGGATGCCCTGGGGCTCGCCCAGTCCGTCGACCACCGTGTCGACGCCGGAACCGGTGATCCTGACGATCCGTCCGGCGCCGGCCTCGGAGACGAAGCAGGTGCCGTCCGGGCCCAGCGCCACGCCGAGCGGCCGGTCCAGGCCGCAGGCCAGGACGTCGACCCGGCCGGACGTGAGGGACAGCACCCGTCCCGCGCCGAGTTCGGCGGCGAGCACGGCGCCGTCCGGCGTGACCAGTACGCCGTAGAGCTGATCGAGCCCCTCGGCCAGCACCTCGCTCTCCGCCGCGGCGGGCCGGTACCTCGCGATCTCGCCGTTGGCGGTGGTGACGACGAACTCGCCCCCGCCGACGGCGGTCACCCCGCGCAGGAAACCCGGATAGCCGGGGCTGAACAGCATGCCCAGCGTCCGTGACGTCCCCGCGGGGGTGAGGGCGTAGAAGAAGGTTCCGTCGGCGGCGTACAGGACGCCGTCGTCGTCGACGGTGAGATCCAGCGGCCAGTTCAGGCCGCCCGGCAGGGTCGTCCGGGTCTCCCCGCCGCCGAGGATCTCCGTGATCTGTCCCGTGAAGTGCGAGACGAACAGCCGCTCGCCCACGAAGGTCAGGTTGTCGAGCCCCGGGGCGAGCGCGGCGAGCACCGTGCGCTCACCGGTGCGCGGGTCGATGCGCAGCACCTCGCCGGTGGCCGCCTGGGTGGAGACGAGGAACCCCGCGGAGTCGAACTTCACGGCGTCGGGCACTCCCAGGTCGCCCACGACCCGCTCGGGCTCGCCGCCGTCCGGATCGACGCGCCAGATGTCGTTGGTCCCCATCACCGGGTAGTACAGGAGGCCGTCGGGTCCGCACTCCATGGCGTTGAGCATCGCCGCGCCGTCGAGCAGCACCCGGGGGGCGCCGCCGGCCGGGTCGAGTTCCAGCAGGCGCCCGCCGACGCGGGACTCGCCGACGAACAGCCGCCCCCGGTGCACGGTGATGCCGTTGGCGCTGGGGACGTCGTCGCGCAGCACCCGCGTACGGCCGTCGGTGCCGCGCACGCTGACCCGTCCGTCCATGACTTCGGTGGCGTAGAGGTTGCCCCGGTCGTCGAAGGCCACGTCGTCGGGGGCGACGATCTCGCCGCCCTTGGCGCTGATGGTCTCCAGCCGTCCAGTCGCCACGTCGAGCGCGCTGATCTGGCTGCCGGTCACCTGCGCGACGTAGACGCGGCCGTCCGGACCGGTGCGCAGCCCGTTGGCGCCGAAGAGCCGGCTCGGCGGGGTGAGCCGTTCCAGGCTCCATCCCTCGGCGAGTCCGATGGAGGTGGTGCCGGTATGGCGCGCCTCTTGCAGGGACATTGTTCGGACCCCCGGAATATGTCGCCGCATGGAATCGCGAATGGTCTATGCACTATGCGAGAACGTCACTCTCCTCATGAATGTAGCCGGGCCTCGCACCGGAGACAATAAATGGTTATGAGAAATTCTTTTCACCCCCGTCGTCGAACAGTCCGGGCAGCCCTCCGTGTCGCACCAGTGCGGCCAGCCGGTCGCGGGTGGCGGACAGGCCCAGCGGCAGCCGGCGCACCGGCCGGCTGTAGCGCGACAGCCAGGACAGCACCGCCTCGTCGCAGAATCCGAAGGCGCCGTGCAGTTGGTGGGCGACGCGGAAGACGGTCCGCGCCGCCTCCAGCGCCGCCAGTCGCAGCGCGAGGGCGTCGGCGAGCGCGTCGGCCGGGGTCGCCGACAGGCTCCACAGCGTGTACTTCGCGAGCATCTCCAGGCCGGCGCGCTCCACCTCGGCGTCGGTGAGCTGGAACCGCACGCCCTGGAAGGCGGCGAGGGGCCGGCCGAACTGGGTGCGGGTCCCGACGTGCCCGCGGGTGAGGTCCATCGCCCGGTCGAGCATGCCGAGCAGCGTCCAGACCGGCAGGACCAGCCCCAGGGCGGCGTCCGCCGACCCGGCGCGGTCGGTCCGGGTCAGGTCGAGGCCGGTGACGAAGGCCGAGTCACGGGGCCCGGCGCCGTCCGGCACCGCGACGGCACGGCTGCGGGTCCCGTGCAGGGTCACCGCCACCCAGCGCAGATCGAGTCCGGCCACCGGACCGGCCGGGACCGCGTCCGCGACCACCAGCAGTCCGTCGGCGTCGAGGTCGGGGGGCCGGGACAGGCGCTCGGCGACCGGGTAGGCGACGGCCCAGTGGCCGGCGGCCCGGCACAGCGCGGCCGCCGCCTGGAGTTCGTCGGCGCTGCCCCGGACGTCCAGTTCCCAGGCGCCGAGTTCGGCCAGGACCGGCGCCACGAGCTTCTCGCGGTGTTCGGGTGCCTCCTCGGCCCGCTGGACCAGCGTGTCTCCGCCGGCCGCCGCCAGGGCCCGCGTCGCCTGCCGGCCGTACTCGGTCGCCTCGGGGCTCAGATCGGTGTTCACGAGTCGGCCAGCAGGGTCCGGGCCAGCAGGATGCGCTGCATCTCGACGCTTCCGGAGGCGATGGTGGACGCCTGCGCGTAGCGCCAGTGGTCGTCCACCGCGCGCCGGAAGCGGCGGCCGTCCGCGTCGGTGGGCGGCACGTGTCCGGCGATCTCCACGAGCACCTCGGCGCTGTCCTGGTCGAGCCTGGTGACGGCGATCCGGTAGGCGGCGGTGTCGGCCGGGCTCACCGTGCCCCGGTCCTGCAGCGACAGCACACGGTAGGCGAGCAGCCGGGCCCGCCTGCAGTGCACCAGCATCCGCGTCCAGCGGCCCCGCAGCTCCGCGGCCAGGGTGTCCCAGGCGTCGCCGAGCGCGGCGGGAGCGGCTTGGAGGAGGCGCTCGCAGCGGGCGTACCGGGCCATGCCGACCCGTTCGAAGGCGAGCACCTCCCGCACCACGCGCCAGCCGTCGTCCACGGTGCCGAGCACGTCGGCGGCGCCCACCCGGACGTCGGCCAGGAAGAGTTCGTTGAGGTGGTGCGGCCCGAGCATGCTGCGGATGGGCCGGACCTCGACACCCGCCCGTTCCATCGGCACCAGGAAGACCGTGAGCCCGTGCTGCTTGCGCTCCCCCGACGAGGTGCGGACGAGCAGGAAGCACCACTGGGCCATCGTGGCGTAGGAGGTCCAGATCTTCTGGCCCCGCACGCGCCAGTCGTCCCCGTCCCGCCGGGCCGTCGTGCGCAGGGAGGCCAGATCGGACCCGGCGTCCGGTTCACTGAAGCCCTGGCACCAGATCACCTCGCCGCGGGCGATCGGCGGCAGGTGGCGACGCCACTGCTCGGGCGTGCCGTGCCGCATGACGGCCGGCCCCACCCAGTTGACGCCCATGTACTGCGCGCCCCGGGGCTCGTGGTGCGCCCACATCTCCTCGCGGACGACCGTCTGCTCCCACACGGAGGCGTCCCGGCCGCCGAACTCCCGCGGCCAGGACGGACAGAGCAGTCCGCGGTCGGCGAGGACCCGGCAGAACCGCTGGGTGACCTCCAGATCCGCCGGGTCCTCGGTGAACGCACCCAGGAAGTCGGGCGGGACGTGCTCGCGCACCAGCTCACGCAGGTGGGCCCGCAGGCCGGTGGCGGCGTCCTCCATCCGGAAGTCCATGGCGCCAAGGTAGAGCAATCCTTGTAAGGATTACCAGTCTTGTGCGTCAGGCTTCCGAGGGCGCGGCCGCCCCGCCCCCGTCCTCGGCGCCCGAGCCGTCCGCCCCGTCGGGAAAGCGCGGGGCGGGTGCCGCCTGCAGGACGCCACCTCGGCGCAGGTAGGTGCCGCGCGCGGCCAGGTGGGGGTGGGCGGCCGCTTCCTCGAAGTCGAGCACCGGCGTCACACAGGCGTCGGTGCCGGTGAACCGCGCCGCCCACTCGTCCCGGCCCCGGGTCGCGAAGATCTCGGTGAAGCGGCGCCGCAGCCGGGGCCACCCCGTCCGGTCCGACTGGTCCGGCAGCGGCTCGCCGGTCAGCCCGAGACCGCGCAGCAGCGCGGCGTAGAACCGCGGCTCCAGGGCGCCGACGGCGACGAAGCCGCCGTCCGCGCAGATGTACGTGTCGTAGAACGGCGCCCCGCCGTCGAGCAGGTTGGCGCCCCGCTCGTCGGTCCACTCGCCGGAACCGCGCAGCCCGAGCACGAACTGGCTGAGCAGCGCCGCACCGTCGACCATGGCGGCGTCCACCACCTGGCCCCGGCCGGACCGCTCCCGTTCCCAGAGCGCGGCGAGGACGCCGGCGACGAGCAGCATCGAGCCCGCGCCGTAGTCCCCCACGAGGTTCAGCGGGGGCGCCGGGGGCTGCCCGGACCGGCCCGTCGCGTGCAGCACGCCTGACAGGGCCAGGTAGTTGATGTCGTGTCCGGCCTCGTGCGCCAGCGGGCCGTGCCGGCCCCAGCCGGTGATCCGGCCGTACACCAGCCGGGGGTTCAGCGCCCGCAGTTCCTCGGGCCCGGCGCCGAGCCGTTCCGCCGCACCGGGCCGCAACCCCTCGATCAGCACATCCGCTTCGCGCACCAGCCCGGACAGCCTGTCGCGGCCCGCCCCGGTCCGCAGGTCGAGGACCACGGCGCCGCGCCGTCCGCGCAGGGTGGGGTCCGCGCCTCCCCCGCCGAGCGACAGCCCCCGGCGACCGGGCGGCCGGTCCACCCGCACGACCTCGGCGCCCAGGTCGGCGAGGACCATCGCCGCGTGCGGAGCCGGGCCGAGACCGGCCAGCTCCACGACGCGCATACCGGACAACGGACCGCTCCTCATTCATCCCCCTCTTCTCGGGTTGACGTCCTCCACCCCCTATGGAAGCATCATCTCATTCTTGAGAATTGCATTCTCACCACATTGTCCGAAAGGCGGTCACCGGATGTTCTCGGCGCTACTGATCGAGAAAGGTGAGGCCGCTCAGACCACCACGCTGACGAAACTCGAGGAGTCGCGCCTACCGGTCGGAAATGTCCGCGTCGACGTGGAATATTCGACGCTGAATTACAAGGACGCGCTCGCCGTCACCGGAACGTCCCCCGTGGCCCGTACGTTCCCCCTGGTGCCCGGCATCGACCTGGCGGGGGTCGTCACCGACAGCACCCACGCCCACTGGAGGCGGGGCGACCGGGTGATCCTCAACGGCTGGGGGGTGGGCGAGAGCCACTGGGGAGGTCTCGCCCAGGCGGCACGCCTCGACGGGGACTGGCTCGTCCCGCTCCCCGCCGCGTTCACCTCACGGCAGGCCATGGCGATCGGCACGGCCGGCTACACGGCGGCTCTGGGGGTGGACGCCCTGCTGGCTGCCGGCGTCCGTCCGGACCAGGGGCCCGTGCTGGTGACGGGGGCGACCGGTGGTGTGGGCGGCGTCGCGATCGCCCTCCTGGCGAAGGCCGGCTTCGAGGTGACCGCCGCGACCGGGAAGGCCGCGGAGGCCGAGTACCTGCACCGGCTCGGCGCGGCGGAGGTGCTGGACCGGGCCGAACTCGCCGAAGCCGGCCGACCTCTCCAGCGGGAACGCTGGGCGGGCGTGCTCGACTCGGCCGGCAGCCACACCCTGGCCAACGCCTGCGCCCGGACCCGCTACGGCGGCACCGTCGTCGCCTGCGGCCTGGCCCAGGGCATGGACTTCCCCGCCTCCGTCGCCCCGTTCATCCTGCGCGGAGTCTCGCTGCTCGGCATCGACAGCGTGCGGGCACCGACCGGACCGCGCGGGGCCGCCTGGAACCGCCTCTCCCGGGACCTGGACCCGGCCGTGCTCGACACGATCGCCCAGGAGATTCGCCTGGGGGACGCGATCGGCGCGGCGAAGCGGCTCATGGCGGGCACGGTGCGCGGCCGCATCGTCGTCGACGTCAATCGATAACCGGGAGTACACGTGAGTGAGAAGTCCGCCGCGGCGCAGGCCGCGCACCTCGATCTCGCCGACGTCGAGCACCGCGTGGGCACCCTCGTCGGCGGAGGGCAACTGTGGGAGCCGTGCGCCGCCTCCGACATCCGTCGCTGGGTGATGGCCATGGACTACCCCAGCCCGCTGCACTGGGACGAGGAGTTCGCCCGCGGCTCCCGCTTCGGCGGCCTGGTGGCACCGCAGTCCATGGCGGTGGCCCTCGACTACGGGCACGGCGTGCAGCCCGCCTGTGTGGGCCGCGTCCCCGGCAGCCACCTGATCTTCGGAGGCGAGGAATGGTGGTTCTACGGCTGTCCCGTCCGCCCCGGGGACACGCTGTTCCAGGAACGGCGCTTCCACGACTACACGGTGGCGGACACCAGGTTCGCCGGACCCACCATGTTCTCCCGCGGGGACACGACCCACACCAACCAGCACGGCACCCTGGTCGCCCGCGAACGGGCGACGGCGATCCGCTATCTCGCCGACGAAGCGGAGCGACGCGGCCTGTACGAGAGCCGGATCGGCCCCGTGCGGCGCTGGACGGAGACGGAACTCGCCGGGATCGACAAGCTCCGTCACGCCTGGCTCCTGTCGAACCGGACGGGCGAGTCACCCCGCTTCGGGGAGGTCGGCGTCGGCGACGCACTGCCGCGCCGCGTGCTCGGCCCGCACAGCATCGCGAGCTTCACCACCGAGTACCGCGCCTTCCTCTTCAACATCTGGGGCACCTTCCACTGGGTCGCGCCCCCCGGTGTCGACGATCCGTGGATCAACCAGGACCCGGGCTGGGTGCGGGGTTTCTCCTTCGACGAGGAGGGGGCGCGGATCGACCCGCGGCTGCGCGACGGCCTGTACCTGGGCCCCTCCCGCGGCCACGTCGACGCCGGCAAGGCGGGCCGGGTCGGCATGGCGCGCGCCTACGGATACGGCGCGACGATGGGTGCCTGGTGCACCGACTACCTCGCGTACTGGGCGGGCCACGACGGCATGGTGCGCCACACGAAGGCCGACTTCCGCCTCCCGGCCTTCGAGGGCGATGTGACGTACTTCGACGCCGAAGTCGTCGGCCGGCAGCCGGACTCCCCGTGGGGCGTGCCCCTGGTCCAGGTGCGGCTGCGCCTCACCAACCAGGACGGCGGTGTCCTGGTGGAGTGCACGGCCGAGGTCGAACTGCCGCGGTAGCGACGGCAGTCCCGACCGGTCACGGTCGGAGCACCGCCGACAGGCCCCCGCAGCGGACCGCAAGCGGTTCGGAAGCGAACCGGACGAGAAGAGGACGGTGGGCGATGGGCGCCCGGGACGACTCTCCACCCGTACGGCCTCCCTCCCTCGTGTCGGGCCCCGCGCTCGGCACCGAGCCGGGGCTCGGGCCGCTCACCCTGCCCGGTTTCCTGCGCGAGGTGACACAGGCGTACGGCGACCGCGAGGCGCTCGTGCTGGACACGGCGGGCGACGGCACCCGCTGGACCTACGCCGAGCTGTGGGAGCGTTCGGTCGAGGTGGCCCGGGCCCTGCGCGCCTGTGGCGTGGGGCGGGACGGCCGCGTGGGCGTGCTGATGACGAACCGTCCCGAGTGGCTCGCGGCGGTCTTCGGCACCTCGCTGGCCGGGGGCGTCGTGGTGGCTCTCAGCACGTTCTCGACCCCTGCCGAACTCGACCACCTGCTGCGGGTCTCCGGTGTCGGTGTACTGCTGTTCGAACGGGGCGTGGCGCACCAGGACTTCGCCGAGACCGTCCTCGGTCTGGCACCGGAGATCGGCCGGGCCGCGCCCGGCTCGGTGCGGTCGGTCCGGTACCCGTACCTGCGCCACCTGGCGGCCGTCGGTGAGGCCGTACCCGGGACAGCGGTCGAGAGCTGGGACGCCTTCCTGGCACGGGGCGGGTCCCAGCCGCGCGAGCTGATCGAGGCGACCGCCGACGCGGTGCGCCCCGGCGACACGGCCGTCCTGTTCTTCTCCTCGGGCTCCACGAGCCGGCCGAAGGGCATCCTGAGCGCGCACCGCGGTGTCACCGTCCAGTTGTGGCGCTTCAGACGCATGTACGGCTTCGGTCCCCGGGACGGCATTCGCTGCTGGACGGCGAACGGCTTCTTCTGGTCGGGGAACTTCGCCATGGCGCTCGGCACGACCCTCGCCGGCGGCGGCTGCCTGGTGCTGCAGCGGACCTTCGCCGCCGCCGAGGCACTGGAACTCATGCACCGGGAACGGGTGAACTTCCCGGTCGCGTGGCCGCACCAGTGGGCGCGGCTCGCGGAGGCGCCCAACTGGGACCGGGTGAACCTCAGCAGCATGCGCTACGTGGACTCCGGCACCCCTCTGGCGCGTCACCCCACGGTGTCCACCGAGTGGCGCGAACCCGGGCATGCCTACGGCAACACGGAGACCTTCACCCTGACGACGTGCTACCCGGCCGACACGCCGCCCGAGGTGTCCGCCGACAGCAGCGGCGAGGCACTTCCCGGCGTGACACTCAAGATCGTCGATCCGCTCACCGGCGCGGTGGTGCCGCGGGGTGAGCGCGGGGAGATCTGCGTCAAGGGCCCGACGCTCATGCTGGGTTACCTCGGTACACCGCTGGACGAGACGCTCGACGCCGAGGGCTTCTTCCGCACCGGCGACAGCGGGTATCTGGACGACCTGGGCCGGCTCTTCTGGGAGGGCAGGCTCACCGACCTCATCAAGACGGGCGGCGCCAACGTCTCGCCGCAGGAGGTCGACGAGGCGCTCGCCGCCTGTCCCGGGATCAAGGTGGCGCACACCGTGGGCGTGCCGCACGACACCCGCGGCGAGGTCGTGGTGGCCTGCGTCGTGCCGCACCGGAACGCGAGTCTCGACGCCGCCGCGGTCCGCGCGTTCCTGGGCGAGAGGCTGGCGGCCTACAAGGTCCCCCGGCACGTGCTGTTCTTCCGCGACGACGACCTCGCGCTCACCGGCAGCGCGAAGATCAAGACCAGTGAACTGCGCGACCTGGCGGCCCGCCGGCTGCGGGCGCGGCGGCAGCCGGCGCCGTGACCGGCGCCGAGCCGACGCACCCGTCGGCCAGGACCGCGTCGCGGGCGCCGCCCCCGCGCACGGCGCTCCCGACAGGCGGGCGCGGACCACGGCCACGCCTCGCCGACGCGCCGGCCGGTCCCCGCCCGCCCCTCGGATCCCCTTGCCCCCTGGGCATGCCGCGAACCTGAGCCCCGTTATGTTTTTCGTGGTCCTGCAAGAGGGCCGC
>NZ_BAABIG010000051.1:0-4775 GCF_039542605.1 Streptomyces ziwulingensis | reverse complement strand
GTCGATGATGGTGCCTTCGACGGTCGAGTACAGCGGAATGTCCGAGGTATCCGGGTGCGGTCCCGCCAGTGTTTCGAGGAGTTGGTGGTGGATTCGCTCGACGTGGGCTGAGTGTGAGGCGTAGTCCACGGGTAGCAGCCGGGCCCGTACGCCCTGGGTTTCGTACGCGGTGACCAGTGAGGTGACTGTTTCCGTGTCACCTGATACGACTGTGGAGCGGGGTCCGTTGACGGCGGCGATCTGTACTGCGTCCAGACTCATGAGCCGTTGGTGTACCTGTTGTGCCGGCAGGGGGATGGATGCCATGGCTCCGTGTCCGGCCAGTTCCCGTCCGATGACCTGGGAGCGCAGGGTGACCACTCGTGCCCCGTCCCGCAGTGACAGTGCGCCCGCTACCACGGCGGCCGCGATCTCGCCTTGTGAGTGGCCTACGACGGCTGTCGGTTCCACTCCCGCCGAACGCCACAGCCCGGCCAGGGAGACCATCACCGCCCAGGACACCGGCTGCACCACATCCACCCGGTCCAGGGCCGCGCCTTCCCGCACGATCTGGGTCAGTGACCAGTCCACGTGGGGTGCGAGTGCCGTCTCGCAGCGTCGCATCCACTGTGCGAACACCGCCGACTGTTCGAGCAGCCCGGCCGCCATGCCCGCCCACTGTGCTCCCTGTCCGGGGAACACNGACGGGGGTGGTGGATGTGACCGAGTCCAGCCCTGCCAGCAGTTGCCCGCTGTCCTCGCCGATCACCACCGCCCGGTGCTCGAACACCGACCGCGAGGACGCCAGCGACCAGCCGACGTCGACGGCACTCGCGTCACTGCTGGCCGTAAAAGTGCCAAGCCGTTCCGCCTGGTCCCGAAGGGCCTCGGCCGTCCGCCCCGACACCACCCACGGCACCACCGCCGGTACGGCACCACCCTCCCTCGCCTCCGACGTGTCGTCCGCGGGAGCCTGCTCCAGCACCACATGCGCGTTCGTCCCGCTGATACCGAACGACGACACCGCCGCCCGCCGGGCCCGGCCGGTCTCCGGCCACGGGCGTTCCCGGCGCAGCAGTTCCATCGTCCCGGAGGACCAGTCGATGAACGGGGACAGCTCGTCCGCGTGCAGGGTGCGCGGCAGGATGCCCTCCCGCATCGCCATCACCATCTTGATCACACCGGCGGCTCCGGCCGCGTGCTGGGTGTGGCCGATGTTGGACTTCACCGAACCCAGCCAGAGTGGTTGCTCGGGTGAACGGCCACGGCCGTACGTGGCGAGCAGCGCTTCGGCCTCGATCGGGTCGCCGAGCTTCGTTCCCGTGCCGTGGGCCTCCACGGCGTCGATGTCGGCCGGTGACAGCCGCGCCGATGCCAGGGCCTGACGGATCACCCGCTGCTGCGAGGGTCCGTTCGGCGCCGTCAGACCGTTGCTGGCGCCGTCCTGGTTCACCGCCGAACCGCGGACGAGGGCGAGGACCGGGTGCCCGTTGCGGCGGGCGTCCGACAGCCGCTCCAGCAGCAGCATGGCAACGCCCTCGGACCAGCCGGCGCCGTCGGCCGCGGCCGAGAATGCCTTGGAGCGTCCGTCCCGTGCCCCGGCACGCTGCCTGCTGAACTCGACGAAGAGGGTGGGCGTGGACAGCAGGATCGCGCCGCCCGCGAGCGCGAGCGAGCACTCACCCGCCCGCAGGGCCTGGGCGGCGAGGTGGAGAGTCACCAGTGACGACGAGCAGGCCGTGTCCACCGTCATGGCCGGGCCGACGAGCCCCATGGTGTAGGCGATGCGGCCGGACGCGACGCTGCCCGCGCTGCCGGTCAGCAGGTAGCCCTCGAACCCGGGAGTGCGGGCGAGGATGTGGCCGTGGTCCTGCCCGCTGACTCCGACGAAGACGCCCGTCTGGCTTCCGCGCAGGGTCTGGGGGACTATCCCGGAGCGTTCCACGGTCTCCCACACGGTTTCGAGCAGCATGCGCTGCTGTGGGTCCATGCTCAGTGCCTCGCGGGGGGAGATGCCGAAGAATGCCGCGTCGAACCGGTCGATGCCGTCCACGAATCCCCCCTCCCGTGTGTAGGACGTGCCGGGGTTGTCGGGGTCGGGGTCGTACAGCGTGTCGAGGTCCCAGCCCCGGCCGGAGGGGAACTCGGTCACGGCGTCCGTGCCGTCGGCCACCAGCCGCCACAGTTCCTCGGGAGAGTTCACGCCTCCGGGCAGCCGGCACCCCATGGCGACGATGGCGATGGGATCGTCGTCGGCTTCGGTCGCCGCCGAGGGCGGCAGGGCGCGGGAGGCGGCGCGTTCGGCGGTCTCCTCGGCTCCTCCGGCTCCTCCGGCTCCGAGAAGCTCGGCACGCAGATAGGCCGTGACGTCCGCCGGGGTCGGGTGATCGAAGATCAGCGCGGCGGGCAGCCGGAGGCCGGTGGCGGCGCCGAGCTGGTTGCGCAGTTCCACCGCTGTGAGCGAGTCGAAGCCGAGCTCCTGGAAGGCCCGGTCCGGTCCGATGGCGCTCTCGTCGCCATAGCCCAGCACGGTGGCCACCTGCGAACGCACGAGGCGGTCCAGCTCCCGCAGTTGCTCCGCCGCGGACAGCCCCGCCAGGCGCTCGGCCCGCGACGGACCGCTTCCCGCGCCGGCCGCCGCACCGCGGCGAGGTGCACGGCGTACGAGACCACGCAGAAGGGCGGGCAGGGTGTCCGGCTGGGTCCGCAGGGTGGCGAGGTCCAGCCGCATGGGCAGCAGCCGGGCCTCGGACTGTGTGAGCGCGGTGTCGAACAGCGCGAGGCCCTCCTCCCGCCGCAGCGGGAACATGCCGGCGCGCGCGATGCGGGTCCTGTCCTGGTCGCTCAGCCCTTCGGTGATGCCGCCCGTTCGCTCCGACTCGGCCCACAGGCCCCATGCGAGCGACAAGGCGGGAAGGCCCGCGGCCCGCCGGTGGGCGGCCAGCGCGTCGAGGAACGCGTTGGCGGCGGCGTAGTTGGCCTGCCCCGGGCCGCCGAAGGTGCCGGCGGACGAGGAGTAGAGCACGAACGCCGAGAGGTCCGCGTCCTTGGTCAGTTCGTGCAGGTTCCAGGCGGCGTCGACCTTCGGCCGGAGCACCCTCTCCAACTGATCGTGGGTGAGCGTCGCCGCGATCGCGTCGTCGAGCACGCCCGCCGTGTGGATGACGGCGGTCAGCGGGTGCTCGGCCGGCACCGAGGCGAGCACCCCGGCGAGGGCTTCCCGGTCCGCCGCGTCACACGCCACGATCTCGGCTCGCGCGCCGAGTTCGGCCAGCTCCGCCGCCAGTTCGGCCGCACCGGGAGCATCAGGGCCGCGCCTGCTGGTCAGCAGCAGGTTCCGCACGCCGTACTCGACGACGAGGTGCCGGGCGAGCATCGTCCCCAGCGATCCGGTGGCACCGGTGATGAGAACGGTGCCCTCGGTGCCGCGCAGGGGCGGGTGCGGGTCCCGGTGCCGGTCCTGATCCGGGACCTGGTTCCGCCCGAGGGGCCGGCTCCGTTTCTCGGCCGGGTCCTGACCGGGGGCATGGCCCTGAGCGAGGACCCGGGCCAGCCGGGGAGCCGTGACCTCGCCGTCGCGGATGACGAGTTGCGGCTCGCCGGTCGCCAGAGCCGCGGCCGGCAGTCGCCACGCCGACGCACCGGCGTCCACGTCAGTGCCATGGCCGGTGCCGGTGCCGGTGCCGGTGCCGGTGGCGGCGTCCGGGTCCGGGAGCGGGTCCAGGTCCACCAGCACGAAACGGCCCGGGTTCTCGGTCTGGGCACTGCGCAGGAGACCCAGCGCGGTCGCGGCACTGAGTTCCGCCGCTCCCGGAGTGTCCGTGGTCAGCGCTCCACGCGTGACCACCACGAGCCGGGAGGCGGCGAGCCGGTCGTCCGCGAGCCAGGAGCGCACCACGTCGAGGGTCTCGTGCGTCAGGTCGTGGGCTGCGGAGACCACGTCACTGCCGGTGGTCGTCCCGTCGGCATACGCGTCGACGGGTGACCAGACGACAACGGCCGGGGCGGAGCTGCCCGCGTCGAGGTCCCGGCGCAGCGCGGCGACGTCCTCGTGGGAACGTGAGCCGGGGGGCCGGCCCGGCGCGTCGGACGCGCCGAGCGTCGCCCAGGTGGACGGGTCGGCGATCACCGCACCGACGACCGGGACGGGCTGGAAGTCCAGCCGGTAGAGGGACTCGTGGTAGGTCGCACCCGCACTGCGCAGCGCCGCCGCGGAGACCGGACGCGACAGCAGGGAATCGACACTCACCACGGGGGCGCCGGTGCTGTCAGTGGCCGTCAGGGACACGGTGCCCTGGCCGCTGACCACCAACCGCACGCGCAGCATGGTCGCACCCCCGGAGTAGGCGCTCACCCCTGCCCAGGAGAACGGCAGGCCCCCTTGCCGGGCGTCGTCCACGACTCCCCGCAGCAGCGGGTGCAGGGCAGCGTCGAGCAGTGCGGGGTGCAATACGTACTTACCGGCGTCCGTGTGCTGTTCCTCGGGCAGGGCGACCTCGGCGAAGATCTCGTCGCCGAGTGTCCAGGCGCGCCGCAGGCCCCGGAACGAGGGCCCGTAACCATGTCCCTGCTCGGTGAGCCGGTCGTAGACGTCGTCGAGCGCCACTTCCCTCGCGTCGGCGGGTGGCCAGCTCGCCGACGCCGTCTCCGGTGCCGACTGGTTCCCGACCGCCAGGACGCCGGTGGCGTGCTCGGTCCAGGATAGGTTCACGCCGTCGTCGCGATCGGGCCTGGTGTGGACGCTGAACTCGCGTCGCCCCGAGTCGTCGGCGGCCGCGACGGACAGTTGCAGGCGT
>NZ_BAABIG010000050.1:0-29588 GCF_039542605.1 Streptomyces ziwulingensis | reverse complement strand
GGCGGACCTCGGCCTCGCTACGGCAGGACCGCGTACAGCACCTGTCCGTCCGGCCCGCCGGTCACCTCGCGCAGCCCCCGCGCCGCGCCCGGCGGCAGCCCCCGGTCCACCACCCACCGCACGCCGTACTCCCGCTCGATGTCCCGCCGTTCCCCGGCCGGCGTCCCCTCCGCGAAGTACCGGCCGGTCGCCGCCCGGCGCTCCTCCTCGTCCGGCAGGAAGAAGTCGGGGTAGCCCGGCGCCACGGTGTACGCCCCGTAGGCCGGGATCTGCCGGGCCGGGTGGGTGCGGGCCATGACCACGTCCCCGTACCGCACCCAGGGCGTGATCCAGTGGTAGCCCTCCCAGGGCTCCCGGTAGCGGGACTCGACGGCCGCGGGCAGCGTCCCGCGGCCGACGACGTATCCGAGCACGCCCGCCTGGGTCCACGCCCCCGCGGCCAGCGCCACCGCGAGCGCCCCAGCCCAGGCGGCCCGGGCCGCGCGGCTCCCCACCCGGGCCGCCTCCAGGGCCGCCGCGAGCTGCGCCGGGATCAGCGCGGCGGGCAGCGCGCGGCCCCAGGACCAGTGCCCGCTCAGCCCGCCCGCCGCGCACACCAGCGTGCCGAGCGCGAAGAAGAGCACCAGCGCGTCCCGCCGGTCGCGCCGCCGGCGCGCGGCCAGCGCGGCCACGCCGAGCAGCACCAGCCAGTACCGGCCGGGCAGGTCCCGGTAGAGCGACCGGTGGATGTCCTCCAGGCCGCTCCCGGCGCCGGACAGCGCGAAGAAGTCGTAGTACGGCCATGCCCCGAGCACGATCGCGCCGAGCAGCAGCCCGGCCGCGAGCCGCCCCCACGCCGCCCGCCCGGAGCGGGCCGCGAGCACGGTGGCGAGCGCGCCCAGCGTGGCGACGACCCCGGTGAACTGGTGGCAGAGCAGGATCACCGCCCACAGCACCCCGAGTCCGAGCCAGGCCCCCCACCCGGCCCGCCGGTCGGCGCCCGTCACCCGGGTCAGCCCGGCCCAGAGGTGGAAGGAGAGCCCCAGCGCGAACACGCTCGGGTACGCCGCCGTCAGCGCCAGCGAGTGCAGGCCGAGGAAGCCGCTCCACGCGAACAGGTCGGTGCCCCACAGCAGTGTCAGACAGAGCAGGGCGAGCGCGGGCGCCGCCCGGCGCGCGCTCAGCGTGCGCACATACGCCCACACGCCCGTCACCAGCAGCGTGAGCCCGGCCAGCGCGCCGCAGCGCAGTACGACGAAGACGGAGCCGCCGCCGGCCTTGGCCAGCGCGCCGAGGACCAGCGTCCACGGGGAGTAGTACGGGCTCGGCGTGTCCGCGTCGACCAGCGGGTTGCCGGGGCTGACCAGGCTGTGCCGCAGCCGTTCGACGGTGGCCGCGTGCAGGCCGAGGTCACCGACCCACGGGAGCCGGACCACGGCGAGCAGCAGCAGCGCGAGAAGCAGGAGAAGGAGGACGTAGAGGGGGACGACCGCCGGGGGGACGGCCGCGGTGCGCGGCGACGCGGCGCATGTCGTCGAACCGGAACGCCCAGTCACCCCGCCACACTATCCGGATTGCCTCGAATGCCCGGAATGGCTGGAAGGGTGATGTGGCGGGGCGCCCCGGGCCGCCGTGGACGCTGCTGTCACGTCCGCTGCGGCCCGGGGCGCCCCGGGGCACGGCCCGGCACGGCCGCGCGGCCCGCGCGGCCGTGCCGACCGGCTACGAGTGCGTGCGCAGCAGTGTCCGCATGGTCCGCATCGCCACCGAGAGGTTGGCCAGGTCGAACGCGTCGGAGCTCTGGATCTCCTCCAGCGTGGCGCGGGCCCGCCCGAGGATCGCCGCGTTCTTCTCCTCCCACACCTTGAACCGCTGCTCCGGCGTCGAGGTGCCGTTGCCCGCCGTCAGCACGTCGGCGGTGAGCGCCGCGTGCGCCGCGTAGAGGTCCTCGCGGATCGCCGCGCGGGCCATGGACTGCCAGCGGTCGGCGCGGGGCAGGTCGCTGATGCGGTCCATCATCTGGGCGATGCCCAGCCGGTCGGCGAGGTCGTAGTAGACCTCGGCGACCGCCAGCGGCTCCTGGCCCGTGCGGTCGGCGACCGAGACGATGTCCAGCGTCGGGAAGGCCGAGGAGAACCCGGCCACCCGGGTGGCCGTCTCGTCCGGGACCCCGGCGCCGGTCAGCTCGTCGTGGATGCGCTGGTACCAGTCGGCGTCCGCGCCGCGCAGCAGCTTCGGCAGCTCGGCCCAGACCCGCTCGACCCGGTCGGCGAAGAACTCGACCGTCTCGGCGAGCTGGAGCGGCTGCGGCCGGTTGTTCAGCAGCCAGCGGGTGCCGCGCTCGACCAGCCGGCGCGAGTGCAGGCGGATCCGGGTCTGGACGGCGGCCTCGGCCTTGTTGTCCAGCCGCTCCACCGAGTCCCACACCGGGTAGGAGCGGAAGACGGCGCGGGCCGCGGTCTGCGCCCGCACGATCTCCTCAAGCGAGGCGCCGGTCTCCTCGCGCAGCCGGTGCAGATACGTCGTACCGCCCGTGTTGACCGTGTCGTTGACCAGCACGGTCGTGGTGATCTCGCGGCGCAGCGGGTGGGTGTCGATCCGGTCGGTGAACTTCTCGCGCAGCGCGCTCGGGAAGTACGCGTGCAGCAGGCCCTTCAGGTACGGGTCGTCGGGCAGCGTGGTGGCGAGCAGCTCCTCGGCGACCGTGATCTTCGTGTACGCCAGCAGCACCGCCGTCTCCGGGCTGGTCAGGCCGCGTCCGGCGCTGAGCCGTTCACGGATCTGGCGGTCGGTGGGCAGGAACTCCAGGGCCCGGTCGAGGCGGCCCTCGCGCACCAGGTGCTTCATGAACCGCTGCTGGGCGTGGAGCATGTCCTTGGACTGGGCCAGCGCGTTGGAGAGCGCCGCGTTCTGCGCGTAGTTGTTGCGCAGCACCAGGTGGCCGACCTCGTCGGTCATCTCGGCGAGCAGCTTGTTGCGCTGCTTGACGGTCATGTCGCCGTCCGCGACCAGGCCGTTGAGCAGGATCTTGATGTTCACCTCGTGGTCGGAGGTGTCCACGCCGGCGCTGTTGTCGATGGCGTCGGTGTTGACCCGGCCGCCCTGGGTGGCGAACTCGATCCGGCCGAGCTGGGTCAGGCCCAGGTTGCCGCCCTCGCCGACGACCTTGACCCGCAGGTCGGCGCCGTCCACGCGGATGGCGTCGTTGGCCTTGTCGCCGACGTCGCCGTGGGACTCGGTGGACGCCTTGACGTAGGTGCCGATGCCGCCGTTCCACAGCAGGTCCACCGGCGCGCCGAGAATGGCCCGCATCAGGTCGGCCGGGGTCATCTTGGAGACCTTCCCCTCGATGCCGAGGGCCTCCCGGATGTGGGCGTTGACCGGGATGGCCTTGGCCGTGCGCGGGAAGACGCCGCCGCCGGCCGACAGCAGCGCGGTGTCGTAGTCGGCCCAGGAGGAGCGGGGCAGCTCGAAGACGCGGCGGCGCTCGGCGTAGGAGGTGGCCGGGTCCGGGTTCGGGTCGATGAAGATGTGCCGGTGGTCGAAGGCGGCGACCAGCCGGATGTGCTCGCTGAGCAGCATGCCGTTGCCGAAGACGTCACCGGACATGTCGCCGATGCCGACGACCGTGAAGTCCTCGCTCTGGGTGTCCGTGCCCAGCTCCCGGAAGTGCCGCTTGACGGACTCCCAGGCGCCGCGGGCGGTGATGCCCATGCCCTTGTGGTCGTAGCCGGCCGAACCGCCGGAGGCGAAGGCGTCACCGAGCCAGAAGTTGTACGTCTCGGCGACCCCGTTGGCGATGTCGGAGAAGGTCGCGGTGCCCTTGTCGGCGGCGACGACGAGGTAGGTGTCGTCCTCGTCGTGCCGGACGACGTCCGCGGGGGGCACGACCTCGCCGGCCACCATGTTGTCGGTGATGTCGAGCAGGGCGGAGATGAACGTCCTGTAGCTGGCGATGCCCTCGGCCAGCCAGGCGTCCCGGTCGACGGCCGGGTCGGGGAGCTGCTTGGCGACGAAGCCGCCCTTGGCGCCGACCGGCACGATGACGGTGTTCTTCACCATCTGCGCCTTGACCAGGCCGAGGATCTCGGTACGGAAGTCCTCGCGCCGGTCCGACCAGCGCAGGCCGCCGCGCGCGACCTTGCCGAAGCGCAGGTGCACGCCCTCCACCCGCGGCGAGTACACCCAGATCTCGAACGCCGGGCGGGGCGCGGGGAGGTCGGGGATCGCCTGCGGGTCGAACTTCATGGAGACGTAGTCGTGCGGCCTGCCGCCGGCGGCCTCCTGGAAGAAGTTGGTGCGCAGGGTCGCCTTGATGACGGTGAGGAAGGCCCGCAGGATGCGGTCCTCGTCCAGGCTCGCCACCTGGTCCAGGGCCGCGTCGACCTCTTCGAGGAGGGCGTCGACGATCTCCCGCCCGGCGCGCTGCCGCTCGGGCGCCATCCGGGCCTCGAACAGGGAGACGAGCAGCCGGGTGGTGTGCACGTTGTCGCGGAGGGTGTCCTCCATGTAGTCCTGGCTGAACGTCGACCCGGCCTGCCGCAGGTACTTGGCGTACGCGCGCAGCACCAGCGCCTGGCGCCAGGTGAGCCCGGCGCTCAGCACGAGGGCGTTGAAGCCGTCGTTCTCGGCCTTGCCGTTCCAGGCGGCGGCGAACGCGTCCTGGAACCGCTCGCGGGCGTCGTCGCCGAGGTGGTCGGCGCCGCCGGCCACCGTCTTCGGCATGCGCAGGCCGAAGTCGTAGATCCACGCCGTGGTCCGGTCCGAGCAGCGCAGCTCGTAGGGGCGCTCGTCGGTGACCTCGACGCCGAGCCGGCTGAGCACCGGCAGCACCGCGGAGAGGGAGACCGAGCCGCCCTTCTGGTAGATCTTGAAACGGCGTTCCTCGGGCGTGGCGCCGACCGGTTCGTACAGGCTGAGCGCGAAGGTGTGCTCCTCGTCGAGCCGTTCGAGGTGGCCGAGGTCGGCGACGGCCGAGCGCGGGCCGTGGTCTGCCTTGTAGCCCTCGGGGAAGGCACCGCCGTAGCGGCGCAGCAGCTCAGCGGCGTGCTCCTCGCCGAACTCGGCGGTGAGCGCCTCGGCGAACCCGTCCGACCAGGAGCGGGCGGCCGCGACGAGGCGGGCCTCGATGCGGTCCCGGTCGGCGTCGGAGAGCTGCTCCAGCTCGGTGCCCTGCGGGACGCGGACGACGAAGTGCAGCCGGGAGAGGATCGACTCGGTGTTCCAGGCGGTGAAGTCGACGCTGATGCCGCCCAGTTCCTCCTTGAGGATGTCGATGATCCGCAGCCGTACGCCGGTGGTGTAGCGGTCGCGGGGCAGGTAGACGAGGGCGGAGTAGTAGCGGCCGTACTCGTCCTGGCGCAGGTACAGGCGGAGCCGGCGGCGCTCCTGGAGGTAGAGGACCGAGGTGGCGATGGACTGGAGTTCGTCGGCGGGTGTCTGGAACAGTTCGTCGCGCGGGTACGTCTCCAGGATCTGCAGGAGGTCCCGGCCGTCGTGGCTGTTGGGCGAGAACCCGGCCCGCTCCAGCACCTCCGCCACCTTGCGCCGGATGACCGGCACGCGGCGCACCGACTCGGTGTACGCGGCGGAGGAGAAGAGGCCGAGGAAGCGGCGTTCCCCGACGACGTTGCCCTCGGCGTCGAACCTCTTGACACCGATGTAGTCCAGGTAGGACGGCCGGTGCACGGTGGAGCGGCTGTTGGCCTTGGTCAGCACCAGCAGCCGGTGCTCGCGGGCCTTGGCGCGGGCGTCGGCGGGCAGCCGCTCGAAGGAGGGGCTGACGGGGTGGCTCTCGTCGGTGTCGTGGTGCGGGTCGGCGCGCAGGATGCCGAGGCCGGTGCCGGGGACGGCGGCGAGGGAGTCGTCGCCGCGCAGCTCGTACTCGCGGTAGCCGAGGAAGGTGAAGTGGTCGTCGGCGAGCCAGCGCAGCAGCTCGCGGGCCTCCTCGACCTCCTGGCCGTCGAGGTCGCCGGGGGCGGGCTCGCCGGGCAGCGCCTCGGCGAGGCGGACGGCCGCCTCGCGCATCTTGCCCCAGTCCTCGACCGTCTCGCGGACGTCGGACAGGACGCGCAGCAGGTCGGCGGTGATCTGCTTCAGGTCGGCCCGGTCGGTCTCGCGGTCGATCTCGACGTGGATCCAGGACTCGACGTGCGCGTCGTGCGGGAGGTCGTCGGTGGGCGGGGTGGGGAGCACCTCGATGAGCTTGCCGGTGAGGTCGCGCCGCACCACGAACTGCGGGTGGATGACGACGTGGATGCCGCGTCCCTGCCGGGTCAGCTCGTTGGTCACCGAGTCGACGAGGAAGGGCATGTCGTCGGTGACCACCTCGACCACGGAGTGGCTGCACGTCCAGCCGTTCTCCTCGACGGTCGGGGTGTGGACCCGTACGTTGGCCGTGCCCTGGGGCCGGTTCTCGGCCAGCCGGTGGTGGGAGACGGCCGTGCCGAAGATGTCGACCGGCTCACGCGCGCCGAGGTCCTCGGGCGCGGTGTGCCGGTAGTAGCGCTTGAGGAACGCGAACACGGTTTCACGGTCCGGGGTGCCCGGGGTGCCCTCGTCCGTCGTCCCAGTCGGTAGATACCCCCCGACCGGGCTGTTCTCAGCTACCCGGGCCGCCCTGTCGAGCAGCTCGGCCTTGGCTTCGTCCAGCTTGGTCTGCATTGTCCTCTGGCTCCTGTCGCGCGCCGTTGCGTGACGTAGAAGGAAGTACGGTCTGCCGCCCTCCGACGTGACGCCCAGACGCGGGGTGTCCGGTCTCATCCGACGCTATGCCGCAAGGGGAGATGAGCGGGGGCATATCAGCCATGTCCGACGCAACCGCCGGGTGTGACACCGCTCTCGTCGGTGCCACCGTCCGGAGTGTGCGCGGCACCCGGGGCGGCGTCGCCGCCCCGTCCCGCCCGCGAAGACCAGCGACCGCCGCCCGGTCACGGATGTCGTCCGTGCACTCCGGGCGCAGGGCAGGGGCAAGGATGCCCCCGCGAACTATCGCGCTGATCACGCCACCAGGCTATCGCTCCCCGGCCGGGACCCGTCACGAGCCGTATGTGTACAAAACCGGGGGTCGAACTCTGCCGTTCCGCACAGCTACGACGCGAGGGGGCGGCGGGGCGAGGGGGCGGCGGGAAACGTCTGCCAAGGGGAAACGTCCGCCGGGGGCGAGCCGTCGCCCGGCCGCTCCGCTCCGCTCACGTCACGCCGCCAGCCGCTCGGCCTCCTCGACCGCCTCCGCCAGCGTGTCCACCACCGGCACGCCCACCCGCTCCAGGCTGGCCCGGCTGTGCGAGCCGCCGGTGTAGAGCACGGCCCGCGCGCCCACGTGCAGGGCGGCCACCGCGTCGTCGGCGGCGTCCCCGATCACCACCGTCCGCGCGGGCTCCACCCCGGCCAGCGCCGCCAGGTGCCGGACCATGTGCTCCGCCTTGCTGCCGCCGGAGGGGCCGGTGCGCCCGTCGACGCGTATGAAGTGCGCCTCGATCCCGAAACCCCGCACCAAAGGGAGCAGTTCGTCGTGGCCGTACATGCTGAGGATCGACTGGCTGCGCCCCGCCGCCCGCCAGCTCGTGAGCAGTTCGGCCACCCCGTCGGCCAGGCCGCACGCGACCCGGTGCTCGCTGTAGTGGCGGTGGAAGGTCTCGTCCATGACCGCCCACTCGGCGTCCGTGGGCAGCCGTCCCAGCAGCCGCTCGTAGAACTTCGGCACCGGCACGCAGTACAGCGCCCGGTACCGCTCCATGGTCAGGGGCGCGAGCCCCAGTTCGGCGAAGGCGGCGTTGGTCGCCCCGATGATCGCGTCGTTGTCGTGGAACAGCGTGCCGTTCCAGTCCCAGACGATGTGTGCCCCTGTCTGCGTCCCCATGCCGGAAAACGTACCCGCCACCACTGACAGTGAGGAGCCGCCGAGGAGCCGCCCCGGCCAGCCGGCCGCCCGGTGGGTCCGGTGGATCCGGTGGTCCGGTGGGTCCGGTACGTCCGGCCCGCCGGCGTCAGTCGCCGAGTCCCACCAGGCTCGGGATCTCCTGCGTGGCGTACCAGAGCAGCTCGTGGTCCTCGGCCCCGTCCACCACGAACCGGGCGTCGCCGTCCCCGCCGTCCGCCGCCGTGAGCGCCTCGGCCGCGGCGGTGACGTCCGGCTCCGCGTCGGCGGAGTCGAGGTGCACCGAGGCCGCCTCGGCCAGCCGTACCGTCCCGGTGAGCCGGACCTCGCCGAGCGCCGCCGGGTCGGGCCCGCGGCCGGGGTCGGCCGAGGCCGCGCCGTCGGCCACGTCGACGGCGACCACGACCCGCCGCCGGGGCGCCCCGGCGTCCGCCGCCAGGAGCCGGAGGGACCCCAGGGCGGCGCGGTTCAGGGCGGCGTACTCCAGCTCCTCGATGTCGTCCGACAGGTACCACTCGCGCAGCGCGGGCGTGACGGCGTAGGCGAGGAGCGGCCCGGTCCCCAGCTCGCCCGTCCGGTGCGCCTCGGCGAGGCCGGGAAGGGTCAGAGGGACGTAGACGCGCATGGCTGGCCGCTTTCGTGGTCGGGGGACCCGGAGCGTTCCGGTGACGGCGGAGCTTCGGGAGGTCCTTCAGGATACGTGCGGTGTCCTCTTTCGGGTTGCCGGCGGGGACGGCGGAGGCGTCCACTCCGCGCCCCGGCGTCACCCGGTGCCGACCCGCCCCGCCCGGGTCCGCACCCTGCCCCGTCCCCCTGATAGGTGAATCCGTCCGGCCGCCCCGACCGGTCCCGCACCCCTTGCCTTTCCCTTCCCCCGCCCCGTACAAGATCCGCAACCACGAAGTTACCGCCCGGTAGAGGCCGGGCCGCCGAAACGGGGATTCCATGGAGAAGGTCATGACCAGGGCGCAGCACCGCCGACCCGGCTCCCGCCCGCCCGGCCGCCACGACCACCGGCGTCCCACCGGAACCCCACCGCGCGGACCCGGCACGCCCGCCGCGCCGCGGACCTCGATGCCCGACGACCGTCCCCCGGGCCGCCCGGCGGCCCCTCCGCGGGCCCGCACCCGCCCCGCGGACACCCGCCCGGCCACCACCCGGCGCCCGGGCGCCCGAACGGCCCGCTCGGCGTCCCAGACCGCCGTGCCGGCCGCCGTGCGGACCGTCGCCCACGCGGTACGGACGCCGGTCGCCGCGCCGCCCCCGGCGCCGGCCGTCCCGCTTCCCCCGGCTCCGCCCGTCCCGGCCCAGGGCGCCGGCCGGGCCGTGCCGCAGCCGTGCCCCGCCGACCTGTTCGCCGAGCGGCTCCTCGCGGTGCTGAGCGGGCGGCGGCCCGTGCACGCGATGCTCCGGCACACCCGGGGCCGCGCCTACGACGAGCTGGCCCGGCTCGCCGAGCGCGGCCCCCTGCGCACCCGGGGCGCCCACCCCGTCGTACGCGACCTCGGCTGGTTCGCGCCGCGGCCGGGTGCCGTGGAGGTCTTCGCCCGGATCGGCGCGGGCGACCGGTTGCGCGCGATGGCGTTCCGTCTGGAGTGCGGCCCCGACCTGCGCTGGCGCTGCACGGCCGTGGAACTGGGCGGCCCGCGCGAGCCCCACCCGTCCGACGGCTGACGCCCGAGGGGGAACAGGCCGAAGGGCCGGGCACCCGCGAGGGTGTCCCGGCCCTTCCACCACGCCGTCGCCGGCCGTCAGGCCGGCGGCGTCACTTCTTGCGGCGCCGCCCGGTCTTCGCCTGCTTGCGGCGCTCCGCGCGCGTGAGACCGTCGGCGGACGAGCGCACCGGCTCCTCCTCTTCGGTGACGTCACGCTCGATGACGCCGCCCTCGCCGTCCACGGTCGGCGCCGACAGGTGCAGGTTCCGCCGCTGCGGGGCGTCCAGGCCCTTGGCGCGGATCTCCGGACGGGAACCCGCCTGGGCCGGCACACCGTCCTGCGGACCCTTCTCCAGGGAGGGCCCCTCGTCCTCGACCGGGACCTCCTCGACCTGCTGCTCGACCTGGACCTCCAGGTTGAACAGGTAGCCGACGGACTCCTCCTTGATGCCCTCCATCATGGCGGTGAACATGTCGAAGCCCTCGCGCTGGTACTCGACCAGCGGGTCCTTCTGCGCCATGGCGCGCAGGCCGATGCCCTCCTGGAGGTAGTCCATCTCGTAGAGGTGCTCGCGCCACTTGCGGTCCAGGACCGACAGCACGACCCGGCGCTCCAGCTCCCGCATGATCTCGGAGCCGAGCTGCGTCTCGCGCGACGCGTACTGCTCGCGGATGTCGTCCTTGATGGACTCGCCGAGGTACTCGGCGGTCAGGCCGGCCCGGTCCCCGGCCGCCTCCTCCAGCTCCTCCACGGTGACCTTCACCGGGTAGAGCTGCTTGAAGGCGCCCCACAGCCGGTCCAGGTCCCAGTCCTCCGGGAAGCCCTCGGCGGTCTCCGCCTGCACGTAGGCGTCGATCGTGTCGTCCATGAAGTGCTGCACCTGCTCCTGAAGGTCCTCGCCCTCCAGGACGCGGCGGCGCTCGCCGTAGATGACCTCGCGCTGCCGGTTGAGGACCTCGTCGTACTTCAGGACGTTCTTGCGGGTCTCGAAGTTCTGCTGCTCGACCTGCGACTGGGCGGACGCGATCGCGCGCGTGACCATCTTGTTCTCGATCGGCACATCGTCCGGGACGTTCGCCATGGACATCACGCGCTCGACCATCTGGGCCTTGAACAGGCGCATCAGGTCGTCGCCGAGCGACAGGTAGAAGCGGGACTCGCCGGGGTCGCCCTGTCGGCCGGAACGACCGCGGAGCTGGTTGTCGATACGGCGCGACTCGTGCCGCTCGGTGCCCAGGACGTAGAGCCCGCCGAGGTCCTTGACCTCCTCGAACTCCGTCTTGACGGCCCGCTCGGCCTTCTCCAGGGCGGCCGGCAGGGCCGCGGCCCACTCCTCGATGTGCTCCTCGGGGTCGAGGCCGCGCTGGCGCAGCTCCGCCTCGGCGAGATCGTCGGGGTTGCCGCCGAGCTTGATGTCCGTACCGCGGCCGGCCATGTTGGTGGCCACGGTCACGGCGCCCTTGCGGCCCGCCTGGGCGACGATCGTCGCCTCCCGGTCGTGCTGCTTGGCGTTGAGCACCTCGTGCTGGATGCCGCGCTTGGAGAGCTGCTGGGAGAGGTACTCGGACTTCTCGACCGAGGTGGTGCCGACCAGGATCGGCTGGCCCTTCTCGTGCTTCTCGGCGATGTCGTCGACGACCGCCTCGAACTTGGCGACCTCGGTGCGGTAGATCAGGTCGGACTGGTCCTTGCGGACCATCGGCCGGTTGGTCGGGATGGGCACGACCCCCAGCTTGTAGATCTGGTGGAACTCGGCGGCCTCGGTCATGGCCGTACCGGTCATGCCGGACAGGCCGGGCTGTTCCTTGTCGTCCTGGTCGTGCCGCTTGTAGAGGCGGAAGAAGTTCTGCAGGGTGATCGTGGCGAGCGTCTGGTTCTCGTCCTTGATGTCCACCCCTTCCTTCGCCTCGATCGCCTGGTGCATGCCCTCGTTGTAGCGGCGGCCGGCGAGGATACGGCCGGTGTGCTCGTCGACGATCATGACCTCGCCGTCGATGACGACGTAGTCCTTGTCCTTCTTGAACAGTTCCTTCGCCTTGATGGCGTTGTTCAGATAACCGACGAGCGGGGTGTTCACCGACTCGTACAGGTTGTCGATGCCCAGCCAGTCCTCGACCTTGGCGACGCCGGACTCGTGGATGGCGACCGTGCGCTTCTTCTCGTCGACCTCGTAGTCGCCGGTCTCCTCCAGGCCCTTGAGGGGGTTGCCCGCCTCGCCCTTCTTCAGCCGCGTGACCAGCTTGGCGAAGTCGCCGTACCACTTGGTGGCCTGGTCGGCCGGGCCGGAGATGATCAGCGGCGTACGGGCCTCGTCGACGAGGATGGAGTCGACCTCGTCGACGATGGCGAAGTTGTGGCCGCGCTGGACCAGTTCGTCCTGGGACCACGCCATGTTGTCGCGCAGGTAGTCGAAGCCGAACTCGTTGTTCGTGCCGTAGGTGATGTCGCACGCGTACATCTGGCGGCGCTGGGCGGGCGTCATGTTGGCGAGGATGCAGCCGACTTCCAGGCCCAGGAACTTGTGGACGCGGCCCATCATCTCGGAGTCGCGCTCGGCCAGGTAGTCGTTGACCGTGATGAGGTGGACGCCCTTGCCGGACAGCGCGTTCAGATAAGCGGGCAGCGTGCCGACGAGGGTCTTGCCCTCACCCGTCTTCATCTCGGCCACGTATCCCATGTGCAGGGCCGCGCCGCCCATGATCTGCACGTCGTAGTGGCGCTGGCCCAGCGTGCGCTTGGCGGCCTCGCGGACGGTGGCGAACGCCTCGGGCAGCAGGTCGTCCAGGCTCTCGCCGTCGGCGTAGCGCTGCTTGTACTCATCGGTGAGGGCCCGCAGCTCGGCGTCGGAGAGGTCGACGAAGTCCTCTTCGATGGAGTTGACCTGGTCCGCGATGCGGTGCAGCTTGCGCAGGATCTTGCCTTCGCCTGCACGCATGATCTTCGAGAGGACGGACACGGGGGTTGGTCTCCTTGCCGGTCGGGCCTGGGACGGTCGTTTTCCATGGACGTGGCTGAGCAACGGCCATCGTATGCGAGGACCCCGCCGCCCCGGGAGGCCCTGCGGCGACGCCGGCCGTCCACCGCCGCACGCTGTTTCCAGTGTGCTCCTGCTTCGGCTTCCACTTCCGCTCTCCGTCCGCTTCCGACAAGGACAACGTCCGGGCCCGGCCGATGGTGCCGCGTCCCGCCCACGAATCACGCGGAACGTGACCGCCCGCACGCTCACGGTCAACCCGCGCGCGCCGGGTGAAAAGGATGGCGCCCGGCGCACACCGGCGCGCAGAATCGCCCGATGGAACCCCACATCCTCACCACCGACCGCCTCCTGCTGCGGACGGTCGGCCCCCGGGACACCGACGCCGTCCACCGCGCCTGTCAGGACCCCGACATCCAACGCTGGACCGTCATCCCCTCCCCCTACCTGCCCGAGCACGCGCGGAGCTTCACCGGGCAGATGGTCCCGGCGGGCTGGGCGAACGCGACGATGTTCACCTTCGGGACCTTCCTGCCCACCGGCGACCTGGTCGGCATGACGGGGCTGACCATGCTGTCCCCCGGGGCGAGCGAGATCGGTTTCTGGGGCGCCAAGGAGCACCGCGGCCGCGGTTACGTCACCGAGGCCGTCCTGACCGTGTCCCGCTGGGCCTTCACCACGCTCTCCGTCGACCGGGTGGAGTGGCGTGCCGAGGTGGGCAACACGGCCTCACGCGCGGTGGCCGAACGGGCCGGCTTCACCATGGAGGGCACGCTGCGCTCCGCGGTCGACAACAAGGGCGTACGGCGTGACTGCTGGGTCGGTTCCCTGCTCCCGTCCGACCTGGGCCTGCCGTCGACGGCGCCGTACACACCGGCCCGCCCGTAGCGCCGCGCGGCTCCCGTCGCTCCGCACCGGCCGGGGCCGTGCGTTGTCAGTCCCACCCTTTATCGTGCGGACGTATGACGACCTCTCCGCGCCCGGTCACCGAACTGTCGGCAGACGAGGCCCGCCGCATCGCCCTGCGGGCCCAGGGCCTCCTCGGCGCCCCGGATCGCCGCGGCGGCGTCCGCGGGGTCCTGCGCCACCTCGGCGCGGTCCAGCTCGACACGATCTCCGTCCTCGCCCGCTCGCACGAGCTGGTGCCGTACGCCCGCCTCGGCGCGGTGGACCGCAGGACGGTCGAGGCGGCCTACTGGGGACCCGGCCCGGGCACGGCGCCCGCGGCCCGGCCGCACGCCTTCGAGTACTGGTCGCACGCCGCCTGCGTCCTGCCCATCGAGGAGTGGCCGCACTTCGCCTTCCGCCGCCGCGCCTACCGCGCCCGCCCGCACTGGAACCACGAGCTGCCCGACGGCGCCTACGACCAGGTCGTCAAGCAGTTGCGCGCCGAGGGCCCGCTGACGGCGACCGAGCTGGGCGGCGCGAAGCGCACCAGTGAGTGGTGGGACTGGTCGAGCGCCAAGGTCGCCGTCGAGCGCGCGCTGATGTACGGCGAGGTGGTCTGCGTCGAGCGCCGGGGCTGGAAGCGGGTCTACGACCTGGCCGAGCGGGCCGTCCCCGCGGAACTGCTGCACGACACGCTGGACGACACCGAGTGCCTGCGCCGGCTGGTCGCGCTGGCCGGCCGGGCCCTTGGCGTCGGTACCCGCGCGGACCTCGCGGACTACCACCGCCTGAGGAACGAGCAGGTCGACGCGGTGATCGCCGACTCGGGGCTGGTCCCGGTGACGGTGGCGGGCTGGTCCAGACCGGCCTGGGCGGACCCGGTGGCGCTGGCGACGCCCCCGCGCGGCCGGCACCGTACGACCCTGCTCTCGCCCTTCGACTCGCTGGTCTGGGAGCGGGCGCGCACCGAGCGGATCTTCGGCTTCACCCACCGGCTGGAGGCCTACGTCCCCCGGCAGAAGCGGATCCACGGCTACTTCGCGATGCCGGTCCTGGCCGGCGGGCACCTGGTCGGGCGCGTCGACCCGGGCCGTGAGGGCCGCACGCTGGTGGCCCGGCAGGTCACCCTGGACGGCCGCCGAGCGGTCCCCGCGGTGGCCGGGGCCCTGGTGGAGGCGGCGGGCTGGGTGGGCTGCACGGGCGTGCGCGTGGAGCGGGTGGACGCGCCCGAACTCCGCGAGCCGCTGACCCGGGAGCTGGCGGCGCTCCTCGCCTGACCGGGCGCGGCCCGGGCGGCGTCGGCGTCGGCGTCGGCGTCAGCGTCGGCGTCAGCGGATTTCGAGGATCTTCTCCCGCATCGCGTAGACCACGGCCTCCATCCGGGAGTGCAGTTGCAGCTTCTCCAGGATGTTGCGCACGTGGTTCTTGACGGTGTTCTCGGAGATGAAAAGCTGTTTGGCGATGTCGCGGTTGTTCATTCCGGTGGCGACGAGCTTGAGGACTTCCAGTTCCCGGTCGGTCAGCCGGGGCGCGGGCACCAGCCGGCGCTCGTCGGTCCGCTGGATCATCGACTTGAACTCGGTGAGCAGCTTCGACGCCATGGAGGGGCTGATCTGCGACTGTCCGTCGGCGACCGCGCGAATGGCGGTGGCCACCTCGTCCGTCGAGATCTCCTTCAGGAGGTAACCGGTCGCGCCCGCCTTGATCGCGTCGTAGAGGTCCGCCTCCTCGTCGCTGATCGTCAGCATGATGATCTTCGCGCTGGGGGCCACCTCCTTGATGGAGGTACACGCCTCGATACCGCCCCGCCTGGGCATCCGCACATCCATCAGGATGATGTCGGGGAGCAGGTCGGCGGCCTTCTCGACGGCCTCGGCCCCGTCCCCCGCCTCGCCGACGACCTGGATGTCCTCCTCGGCGGCGAGCACGATCTCCAGTCCGCGGCGGAAGAGCGCGTGGTCGTCCACGACCAGGACTCTGATCGGTTCCCCGCGTTCGGTGCCCGCCTCCGGGCCCATGCCGACGACGCCGCCGACGGCATCCGCGTCCTGCATCGGTCCGAAGCTGTCCGCCATGGTTCCTCCCCCTGATGGCCGTGGCCCATCAAGCCGGGCCGACGCCAACCCAAGGCAACGACCCACCGGTTGGGCCGTTGCGGCCATGATTCCATGCCGGACCGACATCGGGATGACAGCGCGGCGCGCGAATGGGTCGCACGCCGGTGCCCCTGGGGGCGCACGCGCGCTCCAGGGGCACCGGATCCACTGTCATCGGGCGGAATCAGCCGCCGAGCACACCGCCCGCCTCGGTGGCGGGCGCCTGGGCGACCATCGTGTCCGTGGTCAGGTGGATGACGCCGTAGTCGTAGGCGTGCCGGCGGTAGACGACGCTGGGCTCCTTGGTCTCGGAGTCGACGAAGAGGTAGAAGTCGTGCCCGACCAGCTCCATCTCGTAGAGCGCCTGGTCGAGGCTCATCGGCGAGGCCACGTGGGCCTTCTCGCGGACGATGAGGGGGCCGTCGCCCTGGACCTCCAGCGGTCCGATCTTCTTGACGGGCACCCCGTCCTGCTCGCCCTGCGGCACGGCGTCGCCGTTGCTGTCGAGCGTCGCCACGCCCGGGACGACGTCCGCCACCTCAGCGGCCGGGATGCGGCGCGAACCGCGCCGCGAGTAACGCTTGTCGTGCTGCTTGCGCAGCCGGGCGTCGAGCTTTTCCGCCGCCAGGTCCAGCGCCGCGTACGGGTCGCTCGCCGCCGCTTCCGCCCGGATCACCGGACCGCGGGAGTGGAGCGTGATCTCCACTCGGTCGCTGCGGTCGGCCTGTCGGGGGTTGGGCTCCTTGGACACCTCGACGTCGAGGCTCATCACCTTGCCATCGAGCTTCTGGATCTTCTCCAGGTTCAGCTTGTCGGCCACGTGCTTCCGGAACCGCTCGGGCACCTCGGTCTTGCGGCCCTTGACGACGATGTCCACGCAGAACTCCGTTCCCGGATCACTCCGCTTCGACGGCGGAGCATCTCCCTTTCACACCAGGTCCCGGGGGTCTCCGGGACCTCTGACTCGGTGACGTCCACCTTCTCCCCCGGGGGCGAGATCTCATTCCAGCGGCGCGGGTGATTCTTGAAGTGACCCCGCGACCACGGATCCGGATTCGCCGGGAGCGGCCTGGGCCTTTCCCTCACAACCGAACATAGCTCGCCCGGACGGATGACGTCACCCGCTACTGCGGCGTACCTCCGTTCCAGCGAATTGGGCCTCTCATTACCTGCAACGACGTAAGTCCTCAGTCAGTTCCGGTTTAATTCGAAAGAGCTTGGTGATGCAGCGACCACAGCCGCTCGGATCAGGCCTCGAAACGGTCTGTCTCCTGTTCCGCCTGCCATTTCCGGCTCGGCGGAAGCACGGCCCGTCCTCACTTCCGCCGCTCCGTTTCCCTGTTCTTCTCTGCCTTCCCAGACCGCTCCGGGATACACGGGGCTTCTCACCGTCGGGTACGTTCCCGGCCCCGCTCCCCGTTCAGCGCCGGGCGCCGCCGTCCGCACGGCGCGGGCCGCCTCCAGGAGGGACGCGCCCGTCGTCATCAGGTCGTCGACCAGTACCACCGGGCCGCCCTCGCGCAGCAGCCGCGCGCCGCCGGGCACCACCGCGAGCGCCCCGGCGAGATTGGCCAGCCGCTGCTGGGAGCCGAGCCCCGACTGATCCGCCACCGACCGCCGCTGGCGCAGCACGGCGACCACCCTGGCCGGCGTCCCCGACCGCCGCAGCCCGCCCGCCGCCGCCAGCGCGATCCGCCGTGCCGGGTCATGCCCCCGCGCCCGCACCACGCGCCGCGAGGACGGCACGGGAACGAGCAGCACCGGCGCACCGCGTGCCCGCTGCTCCCCGAGCCCGGCCCGCACCGCCCCCGCCAGGGCCGCGCCGAGCGGCGCCGCGAGGGCCAGCACGCCCCGCTCCTTGTGGGCCAGCAGTACGGCCCGCACCTCGTCCTCGTACCGCGCCGCCGCGTACACCTCCGGCAGCCCGGACGGCTCCGGCACCGGCCGCACCCGGCACGGCGCGGCCCCGCTCAGGACGGCACCGCACCGCCCGCAGAGCACCGAGCGCGGCCTGCCGCACCCTCCGCACTCGGCCGGCAGCACCAGGTCGGCAAGGTCCTGCCACCACCTCCGCATGCCCACCACTGTGCCCAGCCCCGCACCACTCCGCCACCCCTGTGGAAAACCACGGGCGGCCGCCGGTCACGCCTGTGGAAAACACCGGCAGACCGACTGCCACACCTGTGGACAGACGGCCTGCGGACAACAGAACCCCGAGGACAGGACGCCACCGCGGACAGGAACACCCTGTGGACAACCGGACCCGGCACCCGACCGGGGCCGTACACAAACCCCAGCAAACCCCGGGGATCGGCTCGTCACCCGGCTGGTCGCCGGCTCGTCACCCGGGATAAACCGGCGCCAGCCCCTTCGTCACCTTCTGCCACTGCATCCCGGACGGCAGCCGGACGATCCCGTCCTCCGAGTACGCCACCAGCGGCAGCCCCTCGTCCTCGGACGCGGCGATCTCCTTGACGCCGGTCAGCGCGGCGGGCGCCGAAGTCTCCGGCGTGGAGCCGTCGACCTGCACGTACCCGATCTGCTGCACGCCCCCGGCCTCGCGCCCCACCACCACGAGCCGGCTGTCACCGGCCCAGGACATGGCGCTGACCTCCTCCAGCACGGGCGTCGCCGACCGAAGTTCGAGAACTGTCGGCGGCTCCCCGGCCTTCTCCGCCCGCTCGATCCGCCCGATGAGCAGCGACCGCTTGTCGTCCTTCTCCACGATGAGCGCGATCCGCACCCCGTCGGCGGCCACCCGCACGGCCTCGATCCGCCCGTCCAGCCCCGGCGCGCGCACCTCCACCGGCTCGCCCGCGCCGCGCTCCAGCGTCAGCAGCCGCGGCTGGTCCGGATTCCGGTCGGCGATCCACAGGTCGCCCCGGATGTCCCAACTGGGCGCGGTCAACCGGTCCTGCTCGGTCTTGCCCTCGCTGGTCAGCACCGGTTCCCCGAGCGAACCGCCCGCCACCAGCGACCCGACGTACAGCGACCTGCCGTCGAGGCCGACCCCGGCCGCGGTGCGCTCGTCCCGTGCCACCGCCACCGACCGCAGCACCGTGCTCCCTTCGCCCAGGGCGCCCGGAACGGGCTCCGCCGTCGTGGAGTCACCGCCGGAGGAGAGCCGCACCATGCGGTCCTCGTCGTCGACGAAGTACAGGTACTCCGGGCGCTGCGCCGCGCCGCGCGACGCCACCGCCTCGGCCCGGTCCTCGGTGAGCGCGCACAACTCCGTGTCGCCCGAACGCAGTTCGACCTCGTCCACCGCCGGGGTCAGGCTCCGCAGCGTGAACAGCAGTTGGGCCGCCATCTCGTCGCAGGTGTCGGCGTCGACCCGCGCGGCCCGGCCGTTCAACGGCACCGTGAGTCTGTTCTGTTCGTCCGGCGTCAGCGAGGTGACGCCCTTGGCCAGCGCCGTCCCCGCGGGGAAGCCCGACCTGACGACGGGGGCGAGCAGGGTCGTCGGCCCGTTGATGAGGGAACGCACGACCTGCGTGAGGGGTTCCACCCGCCGCCGCACATAGACCGGATCGGCGACGGCGGTGGTCCGCGGACCGGCCCCGCTCCCCTCGTCCGCCGCCGTGTCCGAGGCGAAGTAGTACTTGTTCACGGACGTGTAGTTGCGCTGGAAGTCCGACTTGCCCATGACGACGCCCTTGGGTGGCATGTCGATACGCCACTGCCGCGTCTTGGGATCACGCGTGAGGTGCACCGGCTCCCGGTACTCCCCCTCGGCCGGCGCGTACGACTGCCGCGCGTCCACCGTGGCGACCTTGGTGCCGGTCAGGGTCACCGAGTGGTCGCCGCCCTCCTCGCGGCCGCCCGCGGGCTGGGACATGGCGCCCGGCCCGTTGGCGAGCACGGTCGTGGACAGCTCCGGCCGCCAGTCCTTCGCGGCCTCGTCGGTCAGGTACTTGCGGGCCGTCTCGTAATGCGTGTCGTCACTGGTCAGCGCCTCCAGGAAGCCCTGCACGATGTCCGGGGCGGCGGCGTCCTTCTGCGGCGGCATGGCGAACACCCGCACCTGGGTGTCCTGCCGTGGAGTCGACTCCACGCCCCGCAGATCCCCGCTGTCGGGCATCGACGCACACCCCGACAGCAGTACGGCCCCGCAGACGGTGTACGCCACCGCGCGCGCCGGCGACCGCCGCCGGCCCCCCTCGCGGTCAGCGCCCACGAGATGCCTCCCCTTGCCTGCTCGAATCCTCCGGCCCGGCGTCCGTACGCCGCTCCGCCTCCGAGGCGGGCCGGGCCACCACCCGCGCACCGCTCCCGGGCAGCGCCGTCGGGTCCGCCACGGGCGGCACGGCGGCCGACCGGGGCGGTATCGGGTCCCGCCGGGGCGCTATCGGGTCCCTGGCCGACGACGACGCCGCCTGCCCGGGCACCGCCCGCCCACCGGCCCGCTGCCCCGCGGTCGCCTGCGCCGGAACCGGACCCCCCGTACCGGCGGCGGACGGCTGCCCCGCCGCCCCGTCGAGGCCGCGGTAGCGCCGCGAGTCCGCGGGCTCCAGCGGGATCGGCGAACCCCGCAGCGGCTCGTCCGCGGTCCTGGGCAGCGTCAGCCGGAACTGCGAACCGCCGCCCGGCTCACCCCACGCCTGGAGCCAGCCGCCGTGCAGCCGCGCGTCCTCCAGAGCGATCGACAGCCCAAGACCCGTACCGCCGGTGGTACGCGCGCGTGCCGGGTCCGCCCGCCAGAAACGGCTGAAGACCCGGGTCGCCTCGCCCGGCTTGAGCCCGACGCCGTAGTCGCGCACCGCCACCGCCACCGCCCCGCCCGCCGCGGCGAGCTTGACGACGACGTCACGGCCGTCCCCGTGCTCGACGGCGTTGACGACGAGGTTGCGCAGCACCCGCTCCACCCGCCGGGCATCGGCCTCGGCGACGACGGGCTGCTGGTCCCCGGTGATCCGCACACGCGTGCCCTTGCGTTCGGCGAGCGGCGCGGCCCCGCCGACGACGCGCCGCACGACCTCCCTGAGGTCGACCGGCTCCGCCTCCAGCGCCGCCGCGCCCGCGTCGAACCGGCTGATCTCCAGCAGGTCGGCGAGCAGCGTCTCGAACCGGTCCAACTGGTCGGCGAGCAGTTCCGCCGACCGCGCCGTCACCGGATCGAAGTCCACGCGTGCGTCATGGATGACGTCGGCCGCCATCCGCACGGTCGTCAGCGGCGTACGCAACTCGTGCGACACGTCGGAGACGAACCGCCGCTGCATCCGGGAGAGGTCCTCAAGCTGGCTGATCTTGAGCTGGAGGTTCTGCGCCATCTTGTTGAAGGCCTCACCGAGCCGCGCGATGTCGTCCTCGCCGGTGACCTTCATCCGCTCCTGCAACCGCCCGGCGGAGAGCCGCTCGGCGATGCTCGCCGCCATCCGTACCGGCGTGACGACCTGGCGCACGACCAGCCAGGCGATCGCCCCGAGGAGGACGACGACGAACAGCCCGGCCGTCGCCAGCGTGCCCTTGACCAGGCTCAGCGACTTCTCCTCCTGCGTGAGCGGGAAGAGGTAGTAGAGCTGGTACGGGTCGCCGTTCGGGTCGTTGACCTGCTTGCCGATGACCAGCGCCGGCTGGGAGTCCTGGGCGGAGCTGTAGACGATCCGCGTGTAGCTCTGGGCCGCCGCCGTGCCGCTGTCCAGCCGCTCGCGCAGGTTCTCGGGAACGCTGGACGCCGGGTCGACCAGCCCGGAGGCGCGTGGTCCGCGCCCGCCGCCGCCGTCGCCGCCCATCGGCAGCGTGACCACGTCGAAGGCGCCCTGGCCGCCGCTGGAGAGCGACTTCACCAGGTCACTCATCCACTGGATGACGTTGGGCGAGGGACGGCCGTCCACGGCGGTGACGTCGTCGCCGGTCACGGTCGCCGCCTCCTCGGCCTTCTGCTTGGCCACCGCGAACCCGCCGGTCGCCTGGGACTGGGAGGCCTTCACCTTGGCGTCCAGCAGACCGTTGCGCACCTGACCGATGACGACGAAGCCGAGCAGCAGGACGACGCCCAGGGACATCAGGAGGGTGGTGACGACGACCTTGAGCTGGATGTTGCGCCGCCACAGCCGCATGACGGGCAGCAGCGGCCGCCGCACCCAGCGCATGAGCAGACGGAGCACCGGGCTGTTGCGCACGTCCGCGCGCAGCGGCCCGCCCTCCCGCAGGCGCCCCCAGCGGGGGCCCGCCTTCCGGCCGACAGGCCGCTCGGCGCCGGCCTCGGATCCGCCGGGCGCCGAAGCGGCACTGTCACCGGACATGTCAGCTCGGCCCCGCCTTGTAACCGACGCCCCGGACGGTCACCACGATCTCCGGCTTCTCCGGGTCCTTCTCGACCTTGGAGCGCAGCCGCTGCACGTGCACGTTGACCAGCCGGGTGTCCGCCGCGTGCCGGTAGCCCCAGACCTGTTCCAAAAGCACCTCACGCGTGAACACCTGCCACGGCTTACGGGCCAGCGCCACCAGCAGGTCGAACTCCAGCGGCGTCAGCGCGATCGACTGGCCGTCCCGCTTCACGGAGTGCCCGGCCACGTCGATGACCAGGTCGCCTATGGCGAGCTGCTCCGGCGCCGGCTCCTCCGACCTGCGCAGGCGCGCCCGGATCCGGGCCACCAGCTCCTTCGGCTTGAACGGCTTGACGATGTAGTCGTCGGCGCCCGACTCCAGGCCCACGACCACGTCGACCGTGTCGCTCTTGGCCGTCAGCATCACGATCGGCACACCGGACTCCGCCCGGATCAGACGGCACACCTCGATCCCGTCCCGGCCGGGCAGCATCAGATCGAGCAGCACCAGATCCGGCTTGGCCTCCCGGAAGGCGGCCAGCGCCTTGTCGCCGTCAGCTACGAAAGACGGCTCAAAACCCTCACCACGCAGCACGATGCCGAGCATCTCGGCAAGTGCGGTGTCGTCGTCGACGACAAGGACTCGTCCCTTCATAAACGACATCATCCCATTCTCATAACGGTGAAGGTGGCGCAGGTGAGCAGGGTCACCGGCCAGTGACGATAGTCGTACCGAGGCACTACTGTCTGCCCGCGCCCGAGCCGCCCCCTGCCGCCGCCCGGCGCCCGCCCCCGCGGCTCAGCCGATCGCCACCTGTCCCGGCCGCGCGCACATCTCGGCGAGGGCCTGCGCCGTCACGGGCGAGACGGCACCCTTCTCGGTGACGATCGCCGTCACCAGTTCGGGCGGGGTGACGTCGAAGGCCGGGTTGTAGGCCTGCGTCCCGAGCGGCGCCATCGGTATGCCGCCACCCGCTCCGGCCACCGGCGCCCGCGGCGCCGTGATCTCGGTGACCTCGTACCCGGGACGCTGCTCGACCTCGATGGACGCCCCGTCGGGGGTCTGCGGGTCGACCGTCGTCACCGGCGCCACCACGATGAACGGCACGTGGTGGTAGCGCGCCAGCACCGCGAGCGGATAGCTCCCGACCTTGTTCGCCACCGACCCGTCGGCCGCGATGCGGTCCGCCCCTATCAGCACCGCGTCCACCTCTCCGGCCGCGAACAGCGAACCCGCCGCGTTGTCGGTGAGCAGGGTGTGCGCCATGTCGTGGCGAGCCGCCTCGTACGCGGTGAGCCGCGCGCCCTGGAGCAGCGGACGGGTCTCGTCCACCCACAGGCGCCGCAGCCGCCCCGCCCGGTGCGCCGCGAGCGCCACCGCGAACGCCGTGCCCTCACCGCCGGACACCAGCGCACCGGTGTTGCAGTGCGTGAGGATGCGGTGCCCGCCGCCCGGCAGCAGCTCGTCCAGGAGTGCCAGCCCGTGTCCGGCCATGCCGACGCTGGCCGCGGCGTCCTCCCGGTGCAGCGCCCGTGCCGCGGCCAGCGCCGCCTCTGCCGCCTGCCGGGCGCCACCGCCACCGGCGAGCGCGGCCCGGTGCGCGGCCTGCGCCCGGCGTACCCCGACCGCCAGGTTCACCGCGGTGGGGCGGGCGCCCGCCAGCGCGTTCGCCGCGTCGTCCACGTCGTAGCCCCGCACGGCGGCGAGCGCGACGCCGTACGCGCCGGCGATGCCGAGCAGCGGCGCCCCGCGCACGGCGAGCGAACGGACCGCCTCCACCAGCGCGGGAGCGTCCGTGCAGACCAGTTCGACCTCCTCCGCCGGCAGTCTGGTCTGGTCCAGAAGAACCACCACCGGGCCTTCGGGGGGTTCCTCCCAACGGATGGCCGGGATCTCGGTCGGCCGCTTGTCCTCGCCTGTTTGCGCGTACTGATCAGCCATGCGGTCAGTCTGCCCCGTGTACGTCGGACAATTGAAGGTGCGTAGCCCATACCGCGGCCGGTCCGCCCCGGACCACCCCATGGCACGATGGCTGCCAACCTGCCGCCGCGACCGCGGACGGGCACCGTGAAGGAGCCACGATGAACGACACTCCGGGCTGGGCGTCGCCCGGATCCGCACCGTCCGACGGGCGGCAGCCCGGCGAGTCCGGCCCCGCCGAGCCCGCCGACCGCCCGGGCGCGGACCAGACAGGCCCCGGCACGAAGTGGTCCAAGGAGCAGCCGCCACCGGGCCAGTGGTCCGCTCCCACCGGCGCCCAGGCCCCCACCGGCCCCGCCCAGGCCCCGCCTCCCCCGCCACCCCCCGGCCCGGGCTGGGGCCCGCCGCCCCCCGGCACCCCCGGCACCCCCGGCACCCCGCAGGGCCCCGGCGGCTACAGCGGCGGCCCGGGCGGACACCAGGGCGGCTACGGCGGTTACGGCGGCCCGGGCGGAGGCTACGGCGGCTGGGGAGCCGGCTGGGGCGGCCCGCCCCCCGCGGCCAAGCCCGGCGTCATCCCCCTCCGCCCGCTCGGTGTCGGCGAGATCCTCGACGGCGCCGTCTCCACGATGCGCACCTACTGGCGCACGGTCCTCGGCATCTCCCTCGCCGTCGCCGTCGTCACGGAGGTGATCGTCGTCCTGCTCCAGGGCCTCGTCCTGGACAACGCGAGCACGGACGCCCTCAACGACCCGAGCGCGACGCTCAGCGAACTCGGCGACGCCATGGCCGACGCCATGATCAGCTCGGGTGTCGTCTTCCTCGTCTCCCTGATCGGCACGGTCGTGGCGACCGCCCTGCTGACCACCGTCACCAGCCGGGCCGTCCTCGGCCGGCCGGTGACCACCGCCGAGGCGTGGCGCGACGCCCGTCCGCAGGTGCCCCGGCTGCTCGGCCTGATCGTCCTGCTGATGCTCATCACCGCCGCCGTCCTCACCGTCGGCGCGCTGCCCGGAATCCTGGTCGGCGTCACCGCGGGCGGGGACGCGGCCATCGCCCTCGGTGTCCTGGGCGTCCTCGGCGCCGCCGTCGTCGCCCTGTGGCTCATGATCCGCTTCTCTCTGGCCTCGCCCGTGCTGATGCTGGAGAAGCAGGGCATCGTGAAGGCGATGAGCCGCTCCGCGAAGCTCGTGAAGGGCGCCTGGTGGCGCGTCCTCGGCATACAGTTGCTCGCCACGATCATCGCGAACGTCGTCGCGTCGATCATCGTCATCCCCTTCACCTTCCTCGCGGCGGCGCTCAGCGGCGAGGGAGTCGGCAGTTTCGTCAACGGCACCGGGGACTTCGGCTGGACCTTCCTGGTGATCAGCGGGATCGGCTCGGTGATCGGCTCCATGATCACCTTCCCGATCACGGCCGGCGTCACCGTGCTCCTCTACATCGACCAGCGCATCCGCCGCGAAGCCCTCGACGTCGAACTGGGTCGCGCCGCCGGTCTCCAGGGCTACGGCGTCCCCGGCGCGACCTCGGGGAGCTGATGCGGTGAGCAGGACGGGGGGAGTCCTCACGGACGTGCTGCCGCACACCGTGCTACGGGCGCTGCCGCGCGCCGACCGCCTGACGTCGGCGCTGTCCCGCGCGGACGACGACCCGCCGCTGACCGTCCCGCGCGACCCCGCCCGGGAGGCGGCCAGACGCGAACTCTCCAAGGGCGCGTACCACCAGAACGACCCGAGCTGGTTCCAGCGCGCCCTGAACGCCTTCTGGGACTGGCTGGACGACCTCTTCGGCACCGCCGCGTCGGCGACGCCCGGCGGAGCACTCGGCCTGTTCGTCATCATCGCCGCCGTCCTGGCGGTCCTCGCCGCCCTCTGGTGGCGCCTGGGCACCCCCCGCCGCACCCCGGCCCCGGCCGCCGCGCTCTTCGACGACCGTCCCCGCGGCGCCGCCGAACACCGTGCCGCGGCCGAGGCGCACGCCGCCCAGGGCCACTGGAACCAGGCCGTCCAGGAACGCATGCGCGCCCTCGTCCGCGCCCTGGAGGAACGCGCCCTGCTGGACGCACGCCCCGGACGCACCGCCGACGAGGCGGCCACGGAGGCCGGCCGCGCCCTGCCCGCCCACGGCGACCGGCTGCGCACCGCCGCCCGCGACTTCGACGACGTCACGTACGGCGGCCGGACGGCGGCCGAGCAGTCGTACCGGCACCTCGCCGAACTGGACCGCACCCTCGAACGCACCCGGCCGCGGACGGCGAGCGGCGCGGCCGGCCCCGGCTCGGAGCACCACACCCGCCAGGGAGCCGCCGGATGACCACCGAGGCCACGCTCCCGCCCACCTCGGCCTCGCCCACCGCCCGCCACCTGTGGACCCGCACGCGCGGCATCGCGCTCGCCCTGGCGCTGCTCGCCGTGGGCGCCGTCACCATCGCGGTCGTCCGCTCGGACGCACGGCACGGCGAACTCGACCCGCGTTCGGCCGATCCCCGCGGCAGCCGGGCCGTCGCCGCACTCCTCACCGACCGGCACGTCACCACGCGCGTGGTGACCACCCTGGCCGAGGCACGCGCCGCGGCCGGCCCGGACACCACTCTCCTGGTGGCCGTCCCCGACCACCTCACCGAGGCCCAGCAGAGGCGGCTGCACTCGGCCACCGCCGGCTCCGGCGGGCGCACGGTCCTCGTGACGCCCGGCAGCACCTCCGTCGAGCGCCTGGCCCCCGGCGTCACCGCCGACCCCGCCCTCAGCCTCGACTCGACGCTCTCCCCCGGCTGCGACTTCCCCGCCGCCCGGCGGGCCGGCACCGCCGACACCGGCGGCCTGCGCTACACCACCACCCATCTCGCCGCCGACGCCTGCTACCGCAGCGAACGCCTGGCCACCCTGCTCCGCCTCCCCGACACGGCCGGGGAACCCCCCAGCGCACCAGCGCCTGCGGACGCCTCGCGGGACACGCCACCGGACGCCCCCACCGGCGACACGATCGTCCTCGGCGCACCGGACATCCTGCACAACGACCGCCTCGACGAGCACGGCAACGCCTCGCTCGCCCTGCAACTCCTCGGCTCCCGCCCCCATCTGGTCTGGTACCTCCCCTCGCTCTCCGACACCGCCGCCCCGGAGGACGAACGCGACTTCCTCGACCTGCTCCCCTCCGGCTGGCTCTGGGGCACCCTGCAGCTCTTCATCGCCGCGGCCGTCGCCGCCCTGTGGAGGGCACGCCGGCTCGGCCCCCTCGTACCGGAGAACCTCCCCGTGGCGATCCGCGCCTCCGAGACCGTCGAAGGCCGCGCCCGCCTCTACCGCAAAGCGGCCGCCCGCGACCGCGCGGCCGCCGCTCTTCGCTCCACCACCCGCACGCGCCTCGCCCCCTCGGTAGGCGTCCCCGTGGCCCAGGCGCACACGCCCGAAGCCCTGGTCCCCGCGCTGTCCGCCCACCTCCACGACGAGGGACAGTCCCTGCACGCCCTCCTCTTCGGCCCGGTGCCGGGCGACGACGCGACCCTGATCTCGCTCGCCGACCAACTAGACGCCCTCGAAAGGCAGGTACGTCGTCCATGATGGACCCGACCACTGACAACGCCGGGCAAACCGGGAACCCGGGCGACGCCCGCAGTTCCCTCGAAGCCCTGCGCGCCGAGATCGCCAAGGCCGTGGTCGGCCAGGATCCCGCCGTCACCGGCCTCGTCGTGGCGCTCCTGTGCCGCGGTCACGTCCTCCTCGAAGGCGTCCCCGGCGTCGCCAAGACCCTCCTGGTCCGCGCCCTCGCCTCATCTCTCGAACTGGAGACGAAGCGCGTCCAGTTCACCCCGGACCTGATGCCGAGCGACGTGACCGGCTCCCTCGTCTACGACGCCCGCACCGCCGAGTTCTCCTTCCAGCCAGGACCGGTCTTCACCAACCTCCTCCTCGCCGACGAGATCAACCGCACCCCGCCGAAGACCCAGTCCTCCCTCCTCGAAGCGATGGAGGAACGCCAGGTCACCGTCGACGGCACCCCCCGCCCGCTCCCGGAGCCCTTCCTGGTCGCCGCGACCCAGAACCCGGTCGAGTACGAGGGCACCTACCCCCTCCCCGAAGCCCAGTTGGACCGCTTCCTCCTCAAACTCACCGTCCCCCTGCCCTCCCGCCGGGACGAGATCGACGTCCTCACCCGCCACGCCTCGGGCTTCGACCCGCGCGACCTGCGCGCCGCCGGCGTACGCCCCGTCGCGAGCGCCGCCGACCTGGCAGCGGCCCGCGCCGAGGTCGCCAGGACCAAGGTCTCCCCGGAGATCACGGCCTACGTCGTCGACCTCTGCCGCGCCACCCGCGAGTCGCCGTCCCTCTCCCTCGGTGTCTCCCCTCGCGGTGCCACGGCCCTGCTCTCGACCGCCCGCGCCTGGGCGTGGCTGACCGGCCGCGACTACGTCACCCCCGACGACGTCAAAGCCCTGGCCCTCCCCACCCTCCGCCACCGCGTGCAACTCCGCCCGGAGGCCGAGATGGAGGGCGTGACGGCCGACTCCGTGATCAACGCGATCCTCGCCCACGTCCCCGTTCCCCGCTGATGGCACTCACCGGACGCACCGCGCTCCTCGCGGCCCTGGGCTCCTTGCCGGTAGGCATCTGGGAGCCCGGCTGGACGGGCCTCCTCGCGGTCAACGCCCCTCTCGCGCTGGCCTGCGCCTGCGACTTCGCCCTGGCCGCCCCCGTACGCCGGCTGCGCCTTTCGCGCTCCGGCGACACTTCCGTCCGCCTGGGTGACAGCGCCGAGGTCACGCTCACGGTCGCCAACCCGTCGGGCCGCCCGCTCCGCGCTCAGCTCCGCGACGCCTGGCCCCCCAGCAGTTGGCAGCCGGGCACCGATATCCCCTCCTCGCGGCACCGCCTGACGGTCCCGCCCGGCGAACGCCGACGCGTCACCACACGTCTGCGCCCGACCCGCCGCGGCGACCGCCGGGCCGACCGTGTGACAATCCGCTCCTACGGCCCGCTCGGTCTCTTCTCCCGTCAGGGCACCCACGAGGTGCCCTGGACGGTACGCGTCCTGCCTCCCTTCACCAGCCGCAAGCACCTCCCCTCGAAGCTGGCCCGGCTGCGCGAGCTGGACGGCCGCACCAGCGTCCTGACCCGAGGCGAGGGCACGGAGTTCGACAGCCTGCGCGAGTACGTCCCCGGCGACGACACCCGTTCCATCGACTGGCGCGCCACGGCCCGCCGGACCTCCGTCGCCGTACGCACCTGGCGCCCCGAGCGCGACCGGCACATCCTGGTCGTCCTGGACACCGGCCGCACCTCGGCCGGCCGCGTGGGCGACGCTCCCCGCCTGGACGCCGCCATGGACGCGGCGCTGCTCCTGGCCGCCCTGGCCTCCCGCGCCGGCGACCGCGTGGACCTTCTCGCCCACGACCGCCGGGTGCGTGCCCTCGTTCAGGGCCGCACGGCCGGTGATGTCCTGCCGTCCCTGGTCAACGCCATGGCGTCACTCGAACCCGAACTGGTCGAGACGGACGCGCGCGCCCTCAGCGCCGCCGCTCTGCGTACGGCCCCCCGCCGCTCCCTGATCGTCCTGCTCACCACCTTGGACGCAGCTCCCATCGAAGAGGGCCTGTTCCCCGTCCTCCCCCGGCTCACCCAGCGCCACACCGTTCTCCTGGCCTCGGTGGCCGATCCCCACGTCGCCCGGATGGCCGCGTCCCGGGGCGACGCGGAATCCGTCTACGAGGCCGCGGCCGCCGCACATGCCCAGGCCGAACGCCACCGCACCGCCGAGCAACTCCGCCGTCACGGGGTCACGGTCGTGGATGCCACCCCCGATGACCTGGCGCCGGCCCTCGCGGACGCCTATCTCGCCTTGAAGTCAGCAGGCCGTCTCTGACCAACAAAAAAGGGGCCCCAGGGCCCCAGAAATGCGAAAAGCCCCGCATCATAAGATGCGGGGCTTT
>NZ_BAABIG010000049.1:0-1660 GCF_039542605.1 Streptomyces ziwulingensis | reverse complement strand
CGTAACCAGCACAGAACCCGCCGGACCAAACCCCTCACCCACACCCCCACCAAGACCCGCACCGGCAGACCCACCCGCACGAGCAAGCCTCGGCACAAACAACCGACCACCACGAACCGCCACCTGCGGCTCACCACACGCCAACACCGGAGCAAGCAACGACTCCACGTCCACACCGACCTGCGCGTCCGTGTCCAGCAGGACGATCCGGTCCGGGTTCTCCGCCTGAGCGACCCGGACCAGGCCCCATACGGCCGCGGCGGCCGGATCGGTCACGGCCGCGTCGCCCCCGGCGGGCACGGCACCCCGGGTGACGACGACCAGCCGGGCCCCTTCCAGGCCAGGGTTGGCCAGCCACGCCTGGGTGGTTGCCAGCACGCGGCCCGTCAGGGCCAGTGCCGCCGCGTCGTCCGCGGACTCGGTACGGCCGGCTTCCAGTACGACGACCGGGGGCACGCCTGAGCCGTCGGTCAGCGCGGCCACATGTGCGGGTTCGAAAATCGGCACCCATGCGGGCGGGAGGTCCATGCCCGGCTCCGTGGTCCCGGGCAGTTGCGTCCACTCGACGCGGAACAGCGAGTCCCGGCCGTCGTCGGCCGCAGCGCCGAGCTGGTCGGCGGAGACGCTCCGGGAGACCAGCGACCGCAGGGTGAGCACCGGCGCCCCCGTCTCGTCCGCCGCCTCCAGGGACAGGGCGTCGGGCGCGGAACGGGTCAGGCGCACGCGCAGCGCCGAGGCACCGGTGGCGTGCAGGCGCAGTCCGTTCCAGCCGAACGGGAGGTGGACGCCGTTTCCGTCGTCGGTACGGTTCTCGCCCTCGGGGTCGGCGAGCGCCACATCGAGCATCGCGGGGTGCAGCGCGGCGTCGAGCAGGGCCGGGTGGATGCCGAACCGGGCGGCGCCGGCCCGCTGGTCCTCGGGCAGTGCGACCTCGGCGAAGAGATCGTCACCGCGCCGCCACAGCGCCCGTACGCCCTGGAAGACCGGCCCGTAGCCGTACCCGGCCGCGGCCAGCAACTCGTAGCCGCCGGAGACGTTCACCTGTCGAGCGCCGGTGGGCGGCCAGACGGCGAGGTCGGCGGCGGGCTGGACCGGGTCGGCCGACACCAGCGCGGTCAGGGTGCCGGTGGCGTGCCGGGTCCAGGCGTCGATGCCGACGTCGCCGGTGGTGTCCTCGGGCGCCGAGTACACGGCGACGGCCCTGGAGCCCGTCTCCTCCGGCCCGCCGACGGTGATCTGGACGCGCACCCCGCCCTGCTCGGGCAGGACCAGCGGGGCCTCGATGACCAGTTCCTCAAGAAGTCCGCAGCCCACTTCGTCACCGGCCCGCACGGCCAGCTCGACCAGTCCGGTGCCGGGCACGAGCACTGCCCCGCCGACCGCGTGGTCGGCCAGCCAGGGGTGCGTGCGCAGGGAGAGCCGGGAGGTGCACAGTACGCCGCCGCTCTCGGGTACTTCGACCACCGCGCCGAGCAGGGGGTGGTCGGCGCGGGCCTGCCCGAGGGAGGCCGCGTCCGCCGCGGCGGCGGGTTGCAGCCAGTAGTGGCGGTGGTCGAAGGCGTACGTCGGCAGATCCACTCGCGCCAGTTCGGCACCGGCGGGCAGGACACCCGTCCAGTCGACGGCCACACCCCGGACGAACACCTCGGCCATCGACGTC